>JAAYML010000005.1 GCA_012521395.1 Candidatus Epulonipiscium sp.
AGGTAATAAAACCCGCGAGCAAACTTTGTCACTACAAGGGAAGAAACCGCGAGAAGCCTTGCAACAACTACATTTCAACACGAGCAAACTTTGTCACTCCGTGAGCAAACTTATTTGTAACTGAACAACCGGAAAAGGTTGATATGGATGGAATTATTTCAACTTTTGGAAAAGAAATTAAAAAAGTAGTTTTTGGTTTTACACCTTTATTAAAAGACGATTATGAATATAAGGAAATTTATGAAGAAGATACGACACTTTTTGTAAAAGGAGATATTATTATTGATTTATTTGAAAAAAATCATTTAAGATTTCTTGTATTGGCACGTACATAATAAAGAAAAACATATTTACAGACATTAAAAATGCTTATAAAGTTTATAAGGATTTAGCGATTGTTAAGGTATAAAGATAGTAGTAGATTACCTGATTGCAGAGAATAAGCATTGTCAAATATAGGATAATAGAGGTTTTGAAATTATTTATTGAATAAAAAGGCAGAGGATTTAATAATAAAATACTTAATAAATATTATAGAAAAGCTCAATTCATTTAAATAAATTGAGCTTTTTATTTTAGTCAAATCTCATTAACTAATGGATATAATGAAAATAATTTTTTGTCTGAAAAGAAAAAGTTCTTTAAGGAATGATTGGAAAAAGTTTAAAATTATTGTAAGATAAACTTATAGGATAAAGCTTTTGAGGTGAAAAAATGAGCATTACCATGTCTGCTTTTTCAATTATTTTCGGTCTTTTTTTTATGGTTATGGCTTTAGGAAAAAATACGGTAATGGAACCTAATCCTGTAGAGAAAATGATTAATAATAAATCCGGCGTTTATGATGGTATAATCACAGCCATTGAAGAAAATGAACAAGGACAAAGGATAAAAATAGAATATGAAAAAGACGGTCAAAGAGCTGAAGCTTTATTTTATTCCGTAAATATGCCGGATTCCATTATAGATTTTAAGTTTAATTTTTCTGTCGGAACAAAAGTGAGTTTTAATTTAAGTGAAAACGGGAATATTAATCTCATGACCATACATAAAAAAGAAGAGGCAAAGGCATCTGCTACAGAAGAAAAAGGGAAAATTCAATGGGGACTACTTTTTTTTGGAATGCTTTTATTTGCATTTGGGGTATATTCTTGTATTCAAAATATCTATTGGTTATTATTTATTACGTAACTTTATCATTTAATAATTATTTTTGACAACTAAAAAGATATGTACTATAATGTTATAGTTTTAAGTTGGAATACTATTAGAAGAGGAGGAGATAATATGAAAAAAATACAAGCCATTTTCCTTGTATTTATTATTGTCATATTAGCAGCAGGATGCAGTAAGGGAAAGGATCAAAAAACAAGCATCCCTGATAAAATAATAATCCAGGCACCCGTGGCACCGCCAACGTCACCCCTGGTTAAGATGGTAGAAGACAAAATGCTGGGGGATAATGTGGAATTTATTCTCTATCAGAATGTAGAAGAAGCAACCACAAGAGTTGCCAGGGGAGAAGCAGATTTTACGGTTCTTCCGGTTAATGTGGCTTCAAAATTGTACAATAAGGAAGCGGATGTTTCATTGCTCAATGTAAACACATGGGGTATTCTTTACTTATTATCAAGAAACGGCGAGGTAAAATCCTGGGAAGATTTAAGAGGTAAAGAGCTCTTTGTAGGGGCTCAAGGTGCCAGTCCTGATGTTATTACAAGATATTTATTAAGCCAAAATGGCATTGGCGAAGAGGAGATAACCATATCCTATGGAACTTCTCCGGAGATGCTTCAATGGACCATTGCAGGGAAGGCAGATATTGTAGTATTGCCAGAGCCTTTGGTAACCCAATGTTTGTTGAAGGCTGAAAATATGGAAATATCCATGGATTATAGCCAGGAATGGGAAAAGATTAACGGTAAAGGCAGCAGATTGCCCCAAACCGGTATTGTTGTAAGGACTTCTTTTGCTAAAGAATATCCGGATATCGTGGAAGATTTTCAAAATGCCTATAAAACTGCTTTAGAAACTGTAGTCAGTGACCCTAAAGCTGTATCTGGGTTAATTGAAGAAAAATTAGAAATACCAGCAGCAGTTTTTGAAAACTCTATGACAAGGACCAAATTAGAATTTGCAACAGCAGAGGATGCAAAAACAGATGTTGAAGCTTACCTTAAGGCTTTAAATGAACTTTCAGCAGAAATGATAGGGGGAAAACTGCCTGATGAAGGATTTTATTATAAGAAATAAGAAGATTTATCTTCTTATTTCTATTTTTATACTTTTATTGATCTGGCAAATTGCTTCTTTTTTTCTTAGTCCTTTAATTGTGCCTTCTCCTGTGGAAACGGCAAAGATTTTTTTGAATTTCCTTTCTAAAAAAGAATTTTGGCTGGATATTTTTGTTTCTTTTGAAAGAGGTTTATTGGGTTTTTTTCTGGCAGTTATTATTGGGACACCTTTGGGTTTTTTGATGGGACTTAAGGAAGAATGCGAAGCCTTTTTTCATCCCTTATTGGTGCTTACTCAAACGACCCCAACCGTCTCTTGGCTGATTTTAGGCTGGTTATGGTTTGGAACAGGTGATGGGGCAGCAGCTGTTTTTATTATTTTTATTATTGTCATTCCTTTTATTATGGTTAATGTTATGAAAGGGACAAAAGAAGTGGATTCATCTTTAATGGAAATGGCACAGGTATTTAACTTTTCTTTAAGAAAGAAGATTTTTTATTTATATATCCCGCAGATTTTTCCATATTTTATGGCAGGGTGTTCTATTGCAAGCGGCCTGACCTGGAAAGGGGTTGCTATGGCAGAATTGCTGACAGCAAGAAGTGGGATTGGCGCAGCTATGGGTGTTGCAAGAATTAATCTTGAAATTGGACAGGTTTTTGTCTGGACAGCAGTGTTGATTTTCCTGGGGCATGGATTTAGCAGATTATTTAAGTATATTGAACTTTCAGTAACGAAAAAATGGCGGTGATTTTATGATTAAAAATCTATCAAAAAACTTTGGAGAAATAGTTGTTTTTGATGATTTTTCTCTTGACATAGAGGAAGGTAAGATTTATTGTATAATGGGTCCTTCAGGTTGTGGAAAAACGACACTTTTAAGAATAATTGCCAATCTTGAAAGTTATGATAAGGGAAATATTGATTTAAAAGGCAAAAAGATAAGTTTTATTTTTCAGGAAGCCAGATTACTGCCATGGAAAACAGTCAGGGGAAATTTAGAATTGGTCTGTAAAGCAAAAGAAATAAAAAAAATAGATCAATACCTTGAGGTAATGGAACTTAAAGAATATGAACATTCTTATCCCAAAGAATTAAGCGGGGGCATGAAACAGCGTGTTTCCATGATCAGGGCTTTTTTATATCCCCATGATATTCTCTTGATGGATGAGCCTTTTCAGGCCATTGATGTTAAATTAAAAGAAAAACTATATAAAGAAGTATATAAACTCCATAAAGAAGTTAATAATACAATTATAGCCATAACACATGACTTGGAAGAAGCTTTGTTTTTAGCAGATAAAATAATTATTTTATCGCAAAAACCTGCTAAAATTTTATATCAGGCATCATTGGATATTCCAAGAAGAGACAGGAATCCGGACCATGAAGTACTGACAAAAGTTAAAAAGCAAATCCTTAAATATTTATATCATGCCTCCGTCTAAACGGATGATTTGTCCAGTTATGTATTTGGACTCATCAGAGGCAAGATAAATACATAAGTTGGCGACATCTTGTGAGCTTCCCATTTTCATTAAAGGAATTTGGTCAAGAAGTTCACTTTTTTCTTCAGGACTAAGCCAGGTGTTCATATCCGTATCGATAACGCCGCAGGCGATGGCATTCACCCTTATATTTGAGGGGCCTAATTCTTTTGCCAGGGCCTTAGTAAAACTATTTACTCCGCCCTTGGACGCAGAATAAGCGACTTCACAGGATGCCCCAGTGACTCCCCAAATAGAAGAAATATTTATAATATTTCCTCTGTGATTTTTAATCATAGGAGGCAGGGCAAAATAACTGCAATTATAGACGGAATTTAAATTAACATCAATAATTCTTTTCCACTGGGTGACTGTGGTTTCTGTGAATAAGCCGATATGAGAGATACCTGCATTGTTGATAAGAACATCTACTTGTTCAAAATGTTTGTAAATATTTTCAAACATCGATGCAACAAACTGATAGTCTGATACGTCTCCTAAAAAGGAGTAACATTGGCAGCCCAGTGATTCTATTTCTCGTTTTACAGCTTCTAATTGTTCTTTACTTCTGGAACTATTGATAATCAGGTTTGCACCCTTTTTTGCAAAACTAAGAGCTATTTCTTTACCAATGCCTCTTGAAGCGCCGGTTACCAGTACAGCTTTATTTTTAAAATCCATATTATCACCTTCTAAGAAACAAAAATAATGTTACCATGATAAGGTTTCATTTTATAATTTTAGATTATTATAGCCAGATTCATTTACATTATCAATCACTTTCCTTCAGGCTTTTTATTGAACGCGAAATTTTTAATAAAAATTAAGGAATTTTGATAATAAAATATTATAGATTTGTTGCATGTTTGTAATAAATATATGATAATATAAAGAATGGTATTAAGAGGTGTAATAATATGGGAAATATTTTTGAAAATAGAAACCATATTAAAATCATATTAATCATGGGCTTAATGTTCATGATAATTGTTTCAACGCTTATAATATCCAATATGATTGTTAAATGGGCAACAAAGTCAGATTACGAAATCAATTTCCCTGGTGGGGATAGTTCAAACAATCTAATTGCAGCCACAGACAATAGTAAGGAAGAAAAACAGGAAGATGAAGGCGAAGTAAAAAAAATTACTGCCGTGATTATTGGCTTAGACAAGTCTAAAAATTTATCAGATGTTGTTATGGTGGTGCAATTTAATCCTAAAGAAAATTCTTTAAAGTGTGTATCCATACCCAGGGATTTATATATTGATTTTTCTGATTATAAATTTTCCTCTATCAGAGGAAGTTATCAGGTTAATGTTAGCTATTGCAAGTTAACAGAGGTTTATCAAAATGTTACAGATAAAGAGGATGCAGTCAAAGTTATTCAGGAAATTGCTGAAAAAATAGTAGGCATTCCGATTGATTATTATGTTAAGGTAGATTTAGACGGTTTTAAGGCAATTGTAGACTTAGTGGGAGGTATCGAAGTAGAAGTCCCCAAAAGGATGGTTTATCATGATCAGTCTCAAGGTTTACATATTTTCTTAGAATCAGGCTTACAGACCTTGGATGGTGAAAAAGCCGAACAACTGGTTAGATATCGAAGTGGATATGTTGACGGTGATTTAGGAAGAATTAAAATGCAGCAGGAGGTCTTGAAAGCTTTATGTAAAAAAGTATTGGAGATAAGAAATCCTATTGAGATATTTTCTTTAGTCAAGGAAGGATATCAATATATTGAAACGGACTTTTCTTTGTTAGATTGTATGAAATATATAGAATACATAACAGGGCTTAATGTTTCTACGATTTTTCAGGAAGGAAACATGGTAACCATACCAACCTATGGTGAAAAAATCAATGGTTTATGGTATGAAATGCAGGATAAGGACAAGACAAGAGAAATATTGGAGGAATTATTTAACCAGAAAGATCAGTAAGAAAATAATGCGGATTAAATTTAAAAAAGTATTAAAGTTGAGGAATATGGAGTGAAAGAATATGTCGAAGAAGAATCAAAAAAAAGGGAAGTACTATTTAGTTAAAAAATTCTTTTCTATTGTTTTTTTATTTGTTTTTTCTTTTCTGGTTCTTGCCAGTATTGGTACGGCAGGGTATTTACATTTTAATAAAGACGAGTTAGCAGAAAACAATACCGCTGAAAACGGTGAAGAGAATAAGGGAATTATGGACTTCTTTAATAAAAAATCTAAAAAAGTCAGGACCAATGTAGCTATTTTTGGCGTTGACGAAGATGAAATAAGAACAGACGTCATTATTGTTGCGACCTTTAATAGTGAAACCAAAAAGATTGATCTGATTTCTGTTCCAAGAGATACCAGGGTATTTTTAACGGATGCTATGCTTCAGGATATGCGAAGCAGAAATTCTTATGTCCCAGATACATGTAAAATTAATGAAGTTCATGCTTATGCTGGAAAAGAAAAGGCAAATGAGTATTCTGTAAAAGAAGTTGAAAGACTACTTGGTATTAAAATTGATTATTATGTAAAGATGAATTTAGAAGGCTTTAGAAACATCGTTGATGAAATGGGTGGTGTTGAAATCGATTTGCCCAGGGATTTTTATTATGTTGACCGTGCAGGAGGGCTGTATATTAACTTAAAAGCGGGGCGCCAAACTTTAAATGGTGCTCAGGCAGAACAGTTGGTTCGCTGGAGAAAAGACAACAAGGGAGGAGGATATGGTGACTTAGGCAGAATTAATACCCAGCAGTTATTTTTACAGGCCTTTGCAAAAAAAGCACTTAGTCCTAAAAATGTGGTGAATGCACCTGGGATTATTAAAAATTTGTTTAAATATGTAGAAACAGATATTAGCATTAATGATGCACTTTCTTATGTTAAATATTTAGATGAAATAAAATTAGATAATATCAATATGACGACGATTCCTGGAGAAGCAAGGACCATTGGAGGTATATCTTATTTCATTCATGATGAAGAAGGAACAAGGAAGTTAGTCGATGAGATATTCTTTAGTGACGATAAAGGAGAAGAAAAAAGTGAAAGTACAATCAGTAGTAAGGATGCCCGCATAGAAGTATTAAATGGTGGTCAGGTTTCTGGTTTGGCACAAAGAACAGGGGATAAATTAAAAGAAGAAGGCTATAATGTAGTTTCTATAGGAAACTATGGAGGGACCAGAGAAGATGCAACAAGGATTATTGTCAATAAAGAAGGTTTAGGAGAAGATTTAAAACAATACTTTGAAAACAGCAAAATCATTGTGGATGAATCCATAACCGACCAGGATATAGATATACGAATTATACTGGGATTAAGTGAAAAATAACGTATGGTTTGGAAACTGTATTATTTTTAATACAGTTTTCTATTAATAACAATATTTAGGGGTGAATTGAATGAAGCAAAGAAAGCGTAGAATAGCCTCTGTAATCGTTGCCCTGTTTATATTTACAACAGTTTTTTTCCCATTTATTACTGAAGCAACTACAATAACGAATGTCTTGTATAAAGAAGTCCATGAAGAAGAAATCAGAAAAGGTATTTCATATATTAAAGACAGACGCTTAACGGCAGTTGGCTGGTTAGACACCTATATACTTAAAGTGGATTTAACAAATCCCGATGTAAGAATAGACGTTTTAGAATCTACTAACCAATATAACAAGAGAGAAACAACAACGGACTTAATAAAGTCTAATGGTGCCGTTGCAGGGATAAATGGTGATTTTTTTGATATGTCAAAAAATCCTACAGCTTCTTTAGGTATGGTTGCCAGGGATGGGAAATTAATCTCTGCATATAACAATACCAATATTGACGAGAATAAATGGACAACCTTTTTCATTGATAATGAAGGAAATCCTTTTATAGACTACTGTAAGATAAAAATGCTGTTTTATAATGAAAATGGTGTTTATATCGGGGTAGCTGGTATTAACAAAATCACCAGCTTTAAATATGCAGTATATCTTGACAGAAATTCTTATACATCAACTGCGGAAATTGACAGTCGTCATCCTGCTCTATATAAATTTGTTGTACAAGATGGTGTGATTACATATGTTTCAAAGCGCGGAGAGACTGTTGAAATTCCTGAAAACGGATATGTTATTGTTATTGATGAGCCAACAGCGGTTCAAAAAAGGGCTGAATTTAAAGTAGGACAAAAAGTATTTTTTGATCTTCAAACTTCTGTGGATTTGACCAGTATTCAAATGGCTTTAGGTGGAGCAGGAAAAATAGTAGATAAAGGAACTGTTCCTGTAAATCCAGGTCATTTAGTATCTCCTAATGTAAGAGGTCCCAGAACAGCCTTGGGTATTTCAAGGGACGGAAGGACTTTGTATTTAATTGCTGTGGATGGCAGAGGTCAAAGTGTTGGTGCAACCCATAGTGAAATGACATCGCTTCTTATGGAATATGATATTTATGATGCGATTCATCTGGATGGGGGAGGTTCCACGACGATAGCAGCAAAGCCCATGGGAAAAGATGAACTAAGTCTTTTAAATAAGCCTTCAGATGGTTCAGAAAGAAAAGTAGTCAATGGACTTGGAGTTTTCTTTGATGCACCTGCGGGTGAACTGGCAGGGATAAAAATCATTCCCAATAATCATAGAGTATTTCAAAACATGCCTGTTAGTTTGGAAGTTATCGGCTATGATAAAAATTTAAATCCTGTTCCTATTGCGAATAGTGCGATAAAATGGGACGTAGATTATATACAAGGCAATTTTTCAAATAATGTCTTTGTCCCCAAGTCTGCTGGAGAAGGAATAATTACAGCACAAGTGGGTAATGTAAAAGGACAGGTTGCATTAACTTGTATGGGAATGCCAAAGGCTTTGAAAGCTCATCCTGAAACAATCCGGCTTAAACCAGGGGAAGGCGTTAATTTATGGGTTGTTGGTTTAGATGAAGAAGGTTATAAAGGAAATATTGACTTAACTAAAATGACATGGAAAGTTGACCCCTCATTAGGAACTGTTATTAATGGAAAGTTTATTGCAGCCAATACAACTGGTCAGGGTATCATAGAAGGTTTTTATGGAGATGTAAAGATTGCTGTTCCTGTTGCTATTGGTGAAAAGGTAACGCCTTTAGAATCTTTTGAAGGCGACAGACTTGTAGAATGGTCAGGATATCCTTCAACCGTTACAGGAGTTGTTGATATCGACACGGATATAAAATATGAAGGAACGAAATCTATCAAGATGAAATATTCCTTTAAAAACAATCCGAATGTCACACAAGCCGCCTATGTGAATTTTAAAGAACCTATTGTTATTCTTAATAATGCTAAAGCGATTGGAATGTGGGTTTATGGAGATAACTCAATGGATTGGTTAAGAGGAAGTTTAAAAGATGCCAATGGCCAGGAATTCCTTATTGATTTTGCTAAGGAAATTAACTGGACTGGCTGGAAATATGTTCAGGCGACGATTCCTTCTTCGGTAACCTATCCCATTTCTTTAAGTAAAGTATATACGGTCACCTTAAACAGCGCAGCAGAACGGGAAAATACAATTTATATTGACCATCTTTCATGTATTTCTTTGCCAGAAATTGATGAAGCCAATGTGATAAATAGCACTCGGTTAAAGGATAAACATGAAAAATCTTTAGAAAGGGTTTCTGCAAAAAATAGCTTTGATATTACAGTCTCTGGACTGATAAGCAATAGTCTTGATGAAGAGATAAAAAAAGAACTAGTTAAACAAATGAATGAGAATGCTTCTTTTAGCATTTATTTTGGAACAGCTGTCAATGAGATGGATATTAAGGTTCCTTATATGAAATTTAATAACAATTATCAAGTTAATGATATAAAGAATGCAAGGATTATTCAAATTAATGCTTCCAATGGAGGTATTCGGGCAGCTAATCCTGAACAATGGAAATGGCTTCAAAATGATTTAGATACAGATAAGGATAATTTATTTATCATCATGGATAAAAATCCTCAGAATGAAGCTTTTTCAGATGCTGCAGAAGCTGAATTATTCCATAAACTGTTGAAAGAGTTAAAAGCAAAGACAAACAAAAACATTTTTGTGATAAGTTCCGGTCAAAGCAATCAGGTACAAATTCTTGAAGGGGTACGTTATATCTGTGTAAGCGGATCTGATTTGTCTTTTTTGAGATTTAGATTAACGGATTCGGAAATTGCTTATGAATTTAAGCCCATTTATAATTAGTGGATTGATAATAGGAGGAAGCCCATATGAAAAAAAAGCATAATCGTTCTGTTTTAATGTTTTTGTTGGTTATTGTACTTGGGGTTATTTTTGGAGCTGTAACAGTTTTTGGAGTTTCTCCTGGTAGTAATGAGGACCCCTTGGTTTCAAAAAGCTATGTAGACTCCAAAATAGATGCGGTTATGGATTTAATTGGAAAACTCTCTTCAAATAATTCGAATAATAACTCTCAGGCAGGGAGCTATTCAATGACCTATGAAGTGGTCGAAGTTCCTGCCGGAAAGAGTTTAATCGGACATCAGGGGACTGAAATCATTTTAAGAGGTGGAAAAGGTCTGGCCATTACTGCGGAACTGGGAGGACTTCAGGATATGACTGAAGGAACAGACATTTCCAGCGGAGAAGAGATTCCTAAATATCATCTGATTATTGTCCCAAGAGATGACGGCAGAGGTGTCTATGTCTTGCAGGATGCTGTATTTATGGTAAGAGGAAAATATGATATACTACCATTGGATTAAAAAGATGAGAACAATCTAGGAGGCACTCTATGAAAAGGTTTATAAACATACTTCCTGTTTCTATCATTATAATATCTTTAATTCTGTCCGGTATTCAGGGGGTTAAACGCTTTAGCGCTGAACAAAGTCAAAAGGATGTTCAAATCCTAGTAACTTATAACGATATTAAAAAAGCGACAGAAATATATGGTAAACCTCTTGAAGAAGTCCTCGTCAGATTAAAAGAAGCAGGTGTTGGAGGCGTATTAATAAAAGAGCAAACTATAAAAAGTGATGTAAGAGGTAATATGGTCAGTTGGGAAGAACAAGGAGAGGTTACTGTATTTTCAGGAACAGAGTTAATGCTTTTTGAAAAAATAGCCGATACAAATTTTTCAGATATAAATCCCAGCCACTATTATCTGTGGGTCCCTGATGAGAGAATTCGTGACAGTATTCAAAAACATATTGAATATAAGTTAGGTTCTGCTCCAATAATAGAAATAAATAACCAGTTATTTATTGATGCAGGAGCTTCCAGCAATAATCTGTTTACGATTGGGACAGGCTATCCAACAGATGATTTAGAAATTATTGCTAATGAAGGTTTTCTGATATCTCCTCAAGTAAGAGCTTGGCCCAATGTCACAGAAGATGCTTTAAAATTTGTATTAAATGACGTAGATAATATTCCGAATCTGGGAACGGTTTATTTTAATGATGTCACAGTTCCTGGTCATGGTACAGACACAATGAAAGATTTTGCCAAAAATCATAAAATTGGTATAGTGGAATTCTTTGCAGAAAAGCAAAAGGGCTTATATTCCCTTATTCGTGCGGGCGTAACAGAAGGCAGATATAATTCGATAAGACTACATACTTTAGCAGATGGGGAAACATCAACTCTTACGCCTGAACGTGTAATTGACAGGTATTTACTGGCAGCTACAGAAAGGAATTTAAAGGCTTTGCTTGTAAAAATGCCTGCTACGGATCAGCCTGATAAAGATTATGAAGATTGGTATAAAATCGTTAGTCGTATTCATCAGGCTCTATCCAATAAAGGTTATAAGATTAGTTCAGATCCAGAGCCTGTTCATTTGCCTTCAGCCAATCCGGTATTTCTTTGGCTGATTGGATTGGGACCAATCTTTTTGCTTGTTTTATTTGGCAGGTGGATAGATAAGGAAAAATGGGCATGGCTGCTTGCTGCTGCTGCTTTTATGGCATGGACAGGACTGTTATTTGTCCGTCCCATTTTAGCAAGACAGCTCATGGCTTTAGCTGCGGCTATCCTTTATCCTACATGGGCAGTGATTAGCTGTATCTCTGAAAAGAAAAAGACATGGAAGGAGTTATTTATTGCTTTTATTAAAGTTTGTTTATTCTCCTTTGGTGGGGCATTAACGATTATAGGCCTTTTATCAGAAAGCTCTTTTGTGCTGACCATAGATTTATTTAGAGGTGCTAAAGTGGCACATATTTTCCCTCTTCTTTTAGTTCCATTACTCATTGAGTACAAAAGAGGGAATTTAAAAATGAAAAAAATTAAGGATTTATCTTTTAGTCCTGTTACCTACTTAGCGCTTTTTGTCCTTGGTATATTAGGCCTTGCTCTTATTATTTATGTTTTAAGAACAGGTAATGAAGGACCAAAGTCAAGCTACGAAGCAATGATTAGAAATTTATTAAATAAAATGCTTGGAGTTCGTCCCAGAACGAAAGAATTTTTAATTGGACATCCTTTAATGCTTGTTTCATTATACTACGGCTATAAAGAGAAATATTTCCCGGTCCTTTTGGGAGCTGTGATAGGTCAAATATCTATTGTGAATACCTATGCGCATATTCATACGCCTATAATGATTTCACTGATTAGAACGTTCCATGGAATTTGGATTGGATTTCTTGGAGGAATAATTTTAATTTTTGTGCTCAAAGGGCTGGAAGGATTAGGAAGAAGATGGGGCCTATGGGAAGTGTAGTTTTATCGGGATATTACGGTTTTAATAATGCAGGCGATGAAGCAGTATTATATGCTATCATCCACAGTTTGAGAGAGAAAATAAAAGATATCGATATTACAGTTTTGTCTAATTCTCCGGAAGAAACGGCAAAAACATATCAGGTTAAGGCCGTTGATCGCTGGAGTATGAGGCAAGTGCTGCAGGCAATAAAAAAAGCTGATTTATTAATCAGTGGAGGAGGCAGCCTGCTGCAGGATGTAACGAGTTGGAAAAGCATAGGCTATTATCTTTCAGTCATGCTTATTGCAAAAATATGCCGTAAAAAACTCGTTCTTTATTCCCAGGGGATAGGACCAGTGAATATGAAATTTAACCGCATTCTTATTAAATGGATTGTTAATAAAGCGGATTATATTTCTGTCAGGGACGAAGAATCTAAAGAGGAGTTAGAAAGATTAGGTATAAAAAAAGAAATAGAAGTTGTTCCGGATCCTGTCATGGCTATGACACTTAGTTCAGAAGAAGAAGAAAAAGGAAGAGTTTTGTTACCTAATCAAGATAATAAGAAAAGACTAGGGGTATACCTTAGGGATTGGAAGGTGGATTCTTCTTTTTATAAAAAAGTAAAAAAGGTTTTAAAATGGGCATTAAATGAAGGATGGGAAATTGTATTTGTTCCTATGCATCATCCGGATGATATTGAAATTGCCAGGGAAATGAGTAAAGAAATTCCTTCATCCCTGGTTTATGAAGGGGATAATTCACCAGTCAATATTTTATCTTTAACTAATACAATGGATTATATCCTTTCAATGAGATTACATGGTTTAATCATGGCTTCTGTTAGAAAAGTTCCCTTTATAGGACTTTCATATGATCCAAAGGTAGATAGATTTGTTCAAACTTTAAAGGTTGGCAAAACAATAAACATTCACGATTTTGATGAAAATGATATCATTATGGAATTAAAAGAAGCTCATCTAAAAAAAGATGAAATGAAGAAAAGAATATCTGTTCTTGAGAAAGAAATTCAAGAAGCGAGCAAAAAGCCAGCAAATTATATAGCAAAGCTACTTAGTAACCAAAAATAGA
>JAAYML010000064.1 GCA_012521395.1 Candidatus Epulonipiscium sp.
AAACCACCATGCTGGGTTATCTGAATCTGGCTTGATATTGTAAATAATTAAACGTCGGTCGGTCATAGCCACCTTGCAATATGAAAACTTATCCACATATTTCCCAGCATCGTCGTTATATAAAATTGCTCCACTTGTAGCAAGTACTAACCTTTCTGAAGCAGTATCACCAATATGGGCCCCACAGCGACTGCATACTGAATCTGTATTGCTTTTCTTACAAATGTGACATTTAACTTTTGCCATATCATCACCTCATGCTTATGCAAAAATTTCATTTAAAATATGTGGAATCAGTAAAATATTTTTATAGTTAAAATAAGGAGAATCCCATAATACATCCCCTTGCTTATTGTACACCGTAACACCATAACCTTGCGAAATCACAGCTTCCCTGTAGTTGCTACTGTTAATTACAATATCTTTTCTGGACTTTACTGGTTTCGCTGCTGTAGCGTTAATCATTAGACCCGCAACTTCAACTGTGGCTCCAGATCTTATCTTATTAATATAGGGTTGAGCCATCGCTTTTGCCACAATAGCATAGACAGCTTCAAATACTTTTGGATAAAGTTCTTCGTATTGACGGGGATTTCTTCCAAAAGAAATTCCAAAAGTCGCCATCGCATTCATATTGATATTATATTTTTTACCGTCTTTCATTCTAAACCTTACATAAGCTTCAAATTTTCGTCCCACTGGAATTCCTAAGAACCTACTAATAATAACCTTTGCTGTTGTTTCTAAAATTTCAATGTCCCTGTACAAAACCGTATTTCCGTCAAATTCTACCCTGTCACCATAAAACGTGCAGCCTTTCCTTTTGTACTAATAGGTACTTCGGTGATAAACTCCATACTTATTAATCTCCCCCTACAAAAAATCATTTTTTAAAATTATCACAAAATTACTGCTTCATTATATCTAGTACTTTCCCAAATTTCAATCTTATGTTATCTTTTTAGAATAGAAAGATAATTTAAACTTTTTAATGTTTAATAGATAACTATTTCTCTTTATTGTATCATTTACACACTTTGACTAACTTTTTTTACCCGTCATAATATGATCTGTCATACATGATGAATTTCTTTGGATAATATACATATGCATTGATATATAAATCTTCATCGGATTCGAATAAATTGTTCCATATTCATTATAAGCTCTTCCCCAAACCGTTAGCATTATCTGTCCGTCTATCGTATTAATCATTATCTCATCAATTATGAAATGGTCCGTTACATAAATGATAGGATTATCACTGCTATTACGTATGCCCTCTTCATCACAATATTTTATAGTTTCCTGATAGAGATTTTCTGTAATTTCATTTTGAAGCTCAAATAAACAAGATAAAGTCTTTTGATATAAATCAAACATTGCTTCTTTATAATCTTTTATAATTATTTTGGGCTCATGCTTTCCAAACTTAACATGTTCATAGGTTAAATCTCTCTCACTAACACTTAAAGTTCCATAAAGGTATCATAAAAATCTTAATACCCCAAAATTTGGAATGTCTATTAATGCTTCTTCTTTTTTCTCCATAAATTAAACCTCACCAAAAATTATCTTTATTCTTCAATTGAATATTTTACAATTTCTTTATCAGTACAATTGATATACACGACAATATCCTGATCATCAATCAACCCATCACAAAATCCCCTTATAATTGCCATAACAACACTGTTTTCAATCTTTAGTATAATGGTATCCACATCAAAACTTTTCCGTATGTATTCATAACGGACCGGATTACCGTCTTCATCGAGCTTAAACCAACGCTGGCAATAATCAAGCGCTTCTTTACACATATTTTCTACAATTTCGTTTTGTATTTCATGAATATAATTTAAAGCATGCAAATATACATAGAGCTTTTCTTTTTGATAGTCTTTTAACTGAATTGTAGGATTAGATTTTCCAAAGCGAATCTTTTGATTATAACTTATCAGGTCGTTCTCATTATCACTAAATAGATTCTTTTTAAACTGCAATCTGCCAAATTTCGAATATCTAATAACTACTTCTTTCATTTCCTTTCTTTTGATATAATCAATCATGTATATAAGTATCATTGCAATAAGCGAAATTAAAATTTTAACACCCATTACACTCTCCTCCTGAATCTTTAACATTATCTTCTGAAATCTATGCGATAATGGATTTTCTCAAGTACGACCTTTTCACCAACACTCTCCTGAACTTTTAGCCTTCTTCTGATCATTTCAATGAGGGTGTTTTCAGATTACAAAGACAATACTTGATTAAATCGCTTAAACAATAGGGCATAAAATTTTTACTGTTATCCTTCAATAATTAACTATGTCATATATAAAAAGAGAATGCTATCATATTGCATTCTCATGTCATTAACCAGCATGTCTTTAAAAATCAAAATACTTTCCTGGCTTATTTAAGTTAAGTTTTATTATAGCGGGCTAAGAACTGTTTCGTTCTCTCTTCTTTTGGATTTCCAAAGACTTCTTGAGGCGAACCCTGTTCAACAATTACACCATCATCCATAAAGATTACCCGGTCTGCCACATCCCGGGCAAAATCCATCTCATGGGTTACAATAATCATGGTCGTATCCCGCTCTGCTAAATTTTTAATTACTTTTAGTACTTCCCCTGTAAGTTCAGGGTCTAAAGCAGATGTCGGTTCATCAAAACATAAAATGTCAGGTTCTAAGGCTAAAGCACGGGCAATGGCTACACGCTGCTGCTGCCCGCCAGATATCATATGAGGATAAAAATCCAGCTTATCTGATAAACCAACCTGAGCCAGGAGCATTTTAGCCCGTTCTTGAATTTCTTCTGTAATTGCTTTTTTATTTTGTTTATAATCTGGCCGTTCTTTTGCCAGAAGTTCTGCTGCCAGGGTAACATTTTTTAAAACGGTATATTGAGGAAAAAGGTTGAAGTTTTGAAAAACCAGACCAAAATGGAGGCGCTTTTTCCTCAGTTCACTTTCCTTTTGTGTACTGGGATTTGTTGCATCAAAAATGACTTCATTGTTTACAATAATGCTTCCTTTATCTGGTCGCTCTAAAAAATTAAGACATCTTAAAAGTGTAGTCTTTCCGCTTCCCGAGGAGCCAATAATGGCCATCACTTCGCCTTTTTCCAAAGAAAAATTAATATTTTTTAATACATGAGTATCTTCGAAAGACTTTTCAATCCCCTTAACTTCTAAAATTGCCAATGGGTTCCCTCCTTTCTTATGTACGGATCTTATGTACGGAAATAGCTTAGTTTCTTTTCCAGCCAGTTAAAGAGTATAGTCAGGACCCCTATAAAGACAAGGAAATAAATACCTGTCGCAAAAAGAGGCCAAATCAGTCCCTTGTTGGTATATTCACCAGCCATCATAATAATTTCTTTATTAGCAATAATGCGGGCAAGGGATGTATCTTTTACTAAGGTCATAACCTCATTACCAACAGGAGGGATAATACGCTTTATCACTTGAAGCAGGGTTACATGGAAAAAGATTTGGGGCTTTGTCATACCCAGAACCTGACCTGCTTCATATTGCCCCTTAGGAATGCTCTCAATGCCCCCACGGTAAATTTCTGAAAAATAACACGCATAGTTAATAATGAAAGCCACCGTTGCAGCAATAAAACGTCCTGATGCCCCACCAGGCCAGGAAAAAGACAAGCCCAAAAGCCCTGGGCCAAAGAACATGATAATAAGCTGCAGCATCAAAGGCGTTCCCCGGATTATCCAGACAAAAGTCCGTACCAGCCAGCGAAGCGGACGGAAACGGCTCATTGAACCAAAAGCAATGAGAAGCCCTAAAGGTAGAGAAAATATTAAGGTTAAAGCAAAAAGTTTACAATTAAGCAAAAAACTTTCCGATAAACGGCTAATAATTACAGAAATCTCATTCATAGTTATCTTCCCTCAACTAAGTAGTGAGTCAGAGGTTACCCTCTGACTTTTCTTCATTTTACAATATTTTATATCTTTACGTATAGCTTATTCTGCTAATTCCAAACCATATTTTTCAGCCAATGCTTCCATGATACCATCTGCAAGGAATTCATCAAAAATTTTATTGACTTCTTCACAAATATCAGAACCCTTACGGAAAGCAACCCCGTAGTATTCTTCTGCTAATTCATCAACAATTACAATATCCTGATAGCTGGTACCTTCACCCGTCATGGTTTTTGCCAAAGTTAAATCCAATACTGCTGCATCAACGGTTCCAGCTTTTAATTCCATCAAACAGTCGGTTTGAAGTATTTTAGGCACATAGTTTGCCTGACTTAAGTTTGCGTCTTCTAAGATGGTCTTTTCACCAGCAGAACCTTGTTCAGCCACAACAGTCTTTCCAATTAAAGATTCTGTACCCGTATAACTTGCGCCTTCCTTCATTAAAACCACCTGGGCGTTCTTAACATAAGGCTTAGTAATTTCCATAGTCGCTTTACGTTCATCATCAATGGTCAAACCATTCCAAATACAGTCAATAGATTTTGCATTAAGCTCTACTTCTTTGGTATCCCAGTTGATTTCTACAAATTCAGGTTGAACCCCAAGCTTTTCACAAACCAAAATCGCAAGCTCTGTATCAAAACCAGTAAAGTTTCCATCTTCATCGTAATAATTCATGGGCGCATAGTTCGTATAACCAATAATTAAAGTCCCTTTATTCTTAACATAGCTTAAATCACCTTTTCCTTTTAAACCACATGCCGCCAAAGCAAAAATTAAAGTTAGTGACACAAACAGTGCCATTATTTTCTTGATATTTAATTTATTCATTATTTATACCTCCAATTTAATTAAAATCGCTTTACCATTATAGCACGTTATTTAAGTAAAGGAAAGAGTAAGATGATGATATTCTCCAATAATTCTACATTTTTCTTCAATGCATCAACTGAACTCATAAGCCCGATGTATTCAGGTCCCCTTTGCCATTAATTATTATAAGGCGTATTACAGGCACTCCAAAATGGCCCCCTGCTTATTTTCTCGAAAAAGAAAAATAAAACAAGTCAAATGATATCGCTAAAAGCAATAAATCTAAGTGGAGGTGTACTGCCGAAGATACTTATACCAAAATAATTATATAACCAGTGGATGGCAGCACCTGTCCAGATTGAGCCTGTTATCCGGCGGACATTGTTTAAAAAAAGCCAAGAACAAAGGTAGAAACAACATTAACAAGTAAAAAGTAATATATATCTGTCCCTGGCATGTAGACCCAATGGGTTAATGAAAAAATAAATGCTGAAAGTAAACTGCGCTGCCAACACTTTAAACTTTGGAAACAGTTTCCCAAAATATAGCCTCGGTGCAGCATCTCCTCTGTAAGGGGAATCAGCAAGACACTTAAAAAGGAACGGCTAAAATTTCCTGTAATACGGTCAAGATACTGGGGGAATAAGTTCTTACCGTTAATAAAACTTTCCATGACAATAAATATGGCATAAAAAACAGCCGTTCCAGCAAAAGCAATCATACCACAAACGATATCCCTGGCACGAAACGCCAGCCCCACCCTGAAAAAATCTTTATGTTCCAGAAAAGAAATACTTATTGCCATTGCAAAAAGTACCGAAAAAAGAAGGACAAAGTTAAAATAAATTTTACCTGTAACAAAATATAGCAAAGCTGCTAAGACAAATATAAAAAACAACACCAATAATAGCAGTCTGAAAAGTCTTCCAATGGATTTAATAAAATTTTCTTTTATCATATGCAGCATATCAATCCCTTATTTCTTACTTATTTATCTGGATTATCAGTGACATTTTTTACGATTTAATGAAACACGGAACCGTCCCCTTGTTTCGCTTAAAGTTTTTGACAAGATGGTCATACAAAAGAAGTCGTACTGCCGGTTTTGATTGAAATGACTGATAAAGCAAAAATCTTAAAAGCCCCTGTTTAATCTTTTTAAGCATTGAATTCTTCTATAACTTTTTTAGCAATCAGAACATCTGCTGGTAACAAATCGTATTTTAATAGGTCATTCACTGGAATCCATTTGAATTTGTCATGGACAGATATCTGAATTTCTCCATCTAAAATTGTACAGTAAAAGGCCATTAAATTAATCTGCCTGTCTCCATCTGAGTGACTTACTTCTGTACAAAATTGATCAACAGAAACATTAATATTAAGCTCTTCTTTTAGTTCTCTTACAAGACATTCTTCAGGCGTTTCGTTTGCCTCAATCTTACCTCCTGGGAATTCCCAGCCTCCAGCTAAACGATCTTCTGGTGCCCTCCTTGTAATTAAAACCTTACCCTTATCCACTATTACACCTGCTGTCACTTTTATGATTTTCACCATTTACACCTCTTTGTCTTTTATGCTATGAAATCATACCATTCCTTAACAATTAATCGCAGATCCTCCGTCAGATAAGAAAGGGCCTTTTCTTTAAATTCTCCAGGCACTCCATAATACGCCTCTGCTATTCCTCCTGTAATCGCCCCTATGGTATCACTGTCTCCGCCTAATGAAACAGCATTACGAATAGCATCTTCAAAAGAAATGGACTCTAAAAATGCTTTAATGGCTTGTGGTACAGACCCTTGACAAGTCACATCAAATTGATATGAAGGCCTGATATCATCTAATCTGAAATCTAAATCATAATAATTTTCTTCTATTTTTTTCTTAATTTCGTCTTTGCCTGCCCCATGGCGTGCCATATAAATGGCTACAGCTACTGCTTCGGCTCCTTTCAAACCTTCCTTATGATTATGGGTTACACCCGTTACGATTTTTGAGAGCTTGCAGGCTTCTTCTTCTGTTTTTGCCGCAAAGCCAACCGGGCTTATCCGCATCGCCGCACCATTCCCAAAACTGTTGTATGGCATTGGATTATCACTAAAAAGCCATTTAAAAAACATCCCGCCAAAGCCGGCATCAGGATATTTACGCCCCAGTTCCTGCATACACAAAACAGTCATTTTTTCTATGTGTGTATAATAATCTTCATCCCTTGAATCCCTGATGATTTTTTCTGCTTCCATAATGGCTTTTGCAATCGCCAGGGTCATCAGACTATCATCGGTCGGTCTGCATTCTTTCGCAAATAATTCAAAGTCTTTCGTTTTTTTATTATTAAATTCAAAACGGGAACCTATAATATCTCCAATAATTGCACCTATCATTATTTACCTCCTTTAATCATACCCATAAAAAAGCAATATTCCTCTTATTCATCATATTTACGACCATTTTACTGTCAAGTTTTAACCCCATTACATTTTTTGTATCCCTTTATGATTTTATAAATTATTCCATTAATTATTATTCTACTCAATTAATTACCTTCTGTCCAAAAAATTTAAATAGTTCGAAAATGAAGTCTATAAAAATATGCAAAAAAGCATCCTTTCAGACTAAATCAAAAAGGATGCTTTCAGGCTCTATTATAAAACTTGATCTGCCTGTTTTATTTCTTTTTATATGCAATGGTATCAATTTGGACATGCAGTCCATCTGATCCGCCAACATGGGCAAACTCTGTTTGTATGGTTTTTCTTGCAGGATATTTACCTGCAAAACGTTCTCTGAACACCTTTTCCATAACAGGTATATCCCATGGATCTCTTAATAATACATCTACTTTAACCACAGACTCTAATGTTAAACCAATTTCTTTCAGCCGGTTTTCCATATCTTCCAGGGCTCCATGCACCTGTGCTTCAACAGGTTGTCCAACATTTCCCACACAAAAATTTAAAAAGTTTTTATTGCTGCTTGACAATTGCGTGTATAACGTATATACTGTTCATATATATTATATACAGTATATACATTTAGAATAGGTGATAATGATGAAAATTATTTTGTCCAATAGCTCAGACAAACCTATCTACGAACAAATTGTTGAGCAAATAAGAAGCCAAATATTATATGGGGAACTGTCTGAAGGCACTCAACTGCCTTCGATCCGTAAACTGGCACAGGAGCTTCGCATTAGCGTGATTACAACCAAAAGAGCTTATGAAGAACTGGAAAGAGAAAAACTCATTGAAACGGTTGCAGGAAAAGGTTCTTTTGTAGCCAGTCAAAACAAAGAATTAATGCGGGAAAAGAAACTGGCAGAAATTGAAAACAAACTTTCAGAAGCCATTAAAGACAGTAAACTTCTTAACATGACCCTAGATGACTTGATAGAAATTTTGAGATTTCTATATGAGGAGGATAAACATGAATAATATCTTGGAAGTTCAAAATATCAATAAAAGCTATAAAGATTTTTCTTTAAAAAATGTTTCTTTTGAATTAAAAGAAGGCTATATTATGGGTTTTATTGGACCTAACGGTGCAGGAAAAACCACAGTTATTAAGTTAATTATGAATCTTATCAAAAAAGACAGCGGCAGTATTAAAGTATTTGGAAAAGACCACATTAAAAATGAAAAAGAAATAAAAGACAGGATTGGTTTTGTTTATGATGACAACTGTTATTATGAAGAATTCAAACTGTATGAAATTAAAAGAATCATTGCCCCTTTTTATTCAAAATGGAATGATGATTTATTTAATAAATATATCCGTCAATTTGAACTGCCCTTAGATAAAAAATTAAAAAAACTCTCAAAAGGAATGAAAATGAAATTTTCTATTGCTATGGCCCTCTCCCATGATCCTGACCTGATTATTATGGATGAACCAACCGCAGGTCTGGACCCGGTATTTCGTGCTGAATTATTGGAACTGCTTTTGGAATTAATGCAAAACGAAAATAAATCCATCTTTTTCTCAAGCCATATAACCAGTGATTTAGATAAAATTGCTGATTATATCACTTTTATATATGACGGGGAAATCCTGTTTAGCCGTACAAAAGACGAAATTTCAGAAAGCTACGGCATCGTTAAAGGAGCAAATGAATTACTGAATGAAGAAATAAAAAAATCCTTTATTCATTGCACACAATCTCCCTATGGTTTTGAAGCCTTGACTATGGATATCCCTAAAATCCGGCAGGAATTTGGAGATTCGGTTATCATTGAAAGACCTTCCCTGCAAGATATCATGGTTCATATGCATATGGCAAGGAGGCAGGCTGGTAATGAATAAAACGACCTGGAAAATTATCCTTAAAGATTTTTATATCACTCGTAAAATCTGGTGCTTATTAATTATTCCTTATTTAATTCATTTTATCCTATTGGAAGCCTTAATTACATCATCCACTGGTAAATCTATTTTTTATCCATACCTTTGCAGCGGTTTATATATTCTTATTCTTATAGCCTGTGCCCAATACTTAGATGCAAAACACGATTTTTTAATACATAGCCTGAGTATTAAAAGAACAGAGCAAATCCGTGCCAAATACGCTTTTGTAATTATCATGGGCTTAATCAGTTTTCTTTTGACGGGCATTACAGGTGCCATATTAAAAAAAACAGGGCTTTCCATTATGAATTTTGCCAGTTTAACGGATCTTATGCTAATCATCGCCATGCTTACGGCTACGACAGCGTTAACAATACCAATCAGTTTTTTAATAAAAGCCCTTTGGGGCCTTGTTGCCAATATATCCATTTTATTAACCAGTATTTTTGTTATTCTAGTCCTGCCCATTGATATAACAGTAGATTCCATAAATCCCTGGCTGTTATTGATCTTACAGATAAAAAAATTATGTAATAACCCTCACAATATCTATTACTTTTTTATAATATCCTTTGCTTTATTTCTCATATCTTATTTATTAACCAATAAACTTTATACCAATAAAGATTTATAGAAAGAAGGGTAAATATGCAAGTGCTTATGAAAAGAATTTTATTGCTGCCCAGAAAACAGTATTGTTCCTGGATTGCCCTGAATATATATTTTCTGCTTTTGCAATGGTCAGACATTACTAATCTGTTAGGGTTTGCATTCTTGATAAACTTTGTAATTAATGTTACAATCAGGGAGTATGACCATAAAAATAGCAGTGCAAAATTGATTAACAGCCTTCCTGTCACAAGAAAGGAAATCGTAAGAAGCACTTTTTTATTAACTTTGCTGACACTTCCTGTATGCTACGCTTTTAATTATCTTTTATATTTAATTTTTTCTTCTGCCGGTATCAGATTTAATATAGGCAATCTAAGGCAAAATATGGTTATTGCTTTTATAGGTCTAATGATCCATTCCCTTTGGATTCTGTTAAGTTTTATGATTGAAAAGTCACTTCCTCTTTACTTTTTAATAGGCTTTTTTGTACCACTTTTTATGTTTAATGCAGAATGGGGAATAATTAAAGATTTTCTTTCTCATCAATTAATTCCATTGGGAATTGTCTTTATCCTATGGGTAAGTTTTTCATATTTTCTTTCACTGCGTATCTATCTCAAAAAAGAATTATAAGCCAAATTATTTTATTATTTTAAATATACATAAATTTAAGAAAGGGGATTACACATGAAAAATAAGTTTACAAGAAAAATTTTAAGTTTTTTATTGTTCTTTAGCATCATTTCACAATTTTGGCTACCGCTCTATGCGAATGACCAACTGACACAAAAAGCCATTACTTATCATTCCTGGGCGGCCCCAACCTTATTTGAAGGAGAACGCCTTGAGCTTATCCCTATCGAATGGTATGACAATATGCTGGCTCCTGTTGACCAGGCAGCCCTAAATACTCTATTAAACAACGTCGATAATAAACTGTCCAAGTTAGGATTTCCAGCTTCAGGTTCTTTTAACAATTATGAAGCAGACAATAATATCACCAGAGAAACAGTTCTTGAAGGCTTGTACCATCAAGTCCTTAAATATGAATTGGCTGAAACCGTACCCGAAACAGCAAGCCACAGAAAAGCTGCCATCGATTTCATGCTTCAAAAGTCTGTCCTTCGCGGAGATGGCAACAATTATAACTTGGATAAAGTATGTACTCTTGAAGAAGCAGCGCTCTTTGCGACAAGACTTGTAGAAACTCTTTGTAAAGAAGCGAATGTAGGCTCTAAAGGTTTCTTCTGGAAAGTATCTGATGACGATACAACGGTTTATCTGCTTGGTTCTGTCCATGTCGCAAAACATGATATTTATCCCATGAGTACTAAAATAAAAGAAGCCTTTAAAAATTCTGATGCTTTAGCAGTAGAAGCCAATATTATATCTGACCAGGAAGGAATCCTTTATTTGCAGGAAAAAATGCAATGCCCGGATGGAACGACTATTTATGATTATATCTCAGAAGAAACTGCTGCTAAATTAGACAACGTGATGGCAAATATCGGAATGAAAAAGGAGCAATACATGTATCTGAAACCATGGGCATTATCACAACAACTGTCCCAGCTTCTGGTAACAAAAGAAGGTGGTGTTGGAAGTTCACCTTATTCAGGAACCCTGGGAATTGATATCTATTTCATTATTAATGCATTATATAGCAATAAACCAATTCTGGAACTGGAAAGCATAAAATATCAGGCTGATATGCTGGACAGTTTTTCACCAGAATATCAGGAAAAAGAATTAGCAGAAACACTAAAAGGCTTTGAAGATCCTGCATTAAAAAATGAAAGTGCTGAAATATTAGATACATGGCTCAATCAATGGATTGAAGGGGATACCGAAGCTTTCTGTAAATCATATTTTAATTCCATTGAAGGAGACGAAGAAACAAAAGAAGAATTCACGGAAAAAACATTTACTCTCAGAAATAATAATATGACTGAGGCGATAAAACAATATTTAGATTCAGGCAATGACAAGAGCTATTTTGTCGTTGTCGGCTCAGGACATATGATAGGCGATACAGGTATCGTAGCCCAATTAGAAGCGCTGGGCTATGAAGTGGAAGCCATTAAATAAGTTAAATAAAAAACCGTGGTAAATGAAAACCACGGTTTTTTATTATAATACCATTAAGAATTAAGCTCTTTTGTAAAAGTAACTTCCGTATAGCTTTTTGGTTTCCCCAATGCTCCTCTTTCCTCAAGATTAGATATTCTAAAAAGTAGTGGAGATATTATCGTCATCCAAAAGCCCATAAATGCATATCTTACAAAATCGCTATATATATTTTCTGGTAAAAGTTTTTTTACAAAGACTTTAATCACAATAAGTCCTAAAAATCCAATAATACCTTTTATCACTTGCTTCCAACAGACTGCTTTTGTTTCATAATGGATATATTTATCTTCAATGATGTAACCAATCCACAGGGCAGTCAGGGTACCAATGGCTTTATAGTAAGTAGCTGTTTTAAAAAACAAAAGACATATAAACATCGGTATAACAAGAATCCCAAGAAGTACAGGATTTTCTTTATCCTTTGACCAATCAAATACTTTAATGGCAAGATACGTCCACACAAGACCAATCAGTAAACCTCCAGCAACATCTGTTGGCCAGTGGACACCTAAATACATCCTTGAAAAACCAACCAAAAGCATTGCTCCTGTACCTATAAGATAAAGCCATTTCTTCTTAAAATTTATCATCAAAGTGGTAAATAAAGAAGTAGCCTGCTGGGTATGACCACTGGGAAAAGAATAACCGCCTGCCGTCCCTACCCTGAGGGAACGGATACCCTCATAGCCTATTGGCCTTGGGAATTTAACAATTTCTTTAATCATCGTATTGACGGTTCCACCCGTGAGATAAATATAGGCCAGCTTATACCCCAAATACTTATCAAAGCACCAGAAAAAAAGCCCGGTAACCAGAATAAAGAAATAATCCTCCCCTAACATCGTAACCAATTCAAAAAGAAAATCAAAAAAAGGATTTGAAAAAGATTGAATAAACTTAAGTATCTCTAACATGATATCCATAAGCTTCCCCCCTAAATTAACTTTCTATGATTGTAAAGAAAATTTTAAACAACTTTTTATTAGAAGCTTAAACCTTTACCCAGGAAAAATATTTCATTAAACTTTCTCATCACTTATATTCTTCACGTCTTTATTTCATTTCTTATTTACAGCACAATGATCTTTAAGCATTTAATAACCCGCTTAATTACAACCACAATATGCTCTATAATATCATACCTTAACATAAGATGCTATATATGGAATAAAATATTTTTCTGTTGGAATCATATTTTTGACACAGTTTTTAATTTATTATATATTTTTTATAGTCCATATTTATTAATTAAAAAATAATCTCATAAATAAAAATCCCCTAAGGAGGAATCATTTATGTCATTTCTTGAACTTGCTAAAAAAAGATATTCCGTAAGAAGTTATTTAGACAAACCCGTTGAAAAAGAAAAGCTTCTTCAAGTTCTTGAAGCAGCCCGAATTGCTCCCTCTGCTGTTAACAAACAGCCCTGGCACTTTATTGTAGTCACCGATAAGATAATAAAAAATAAAATCGCTGAAACCTATCCAAGAGATTGGTTTAAAACAGTTCCTGCGGTAATTGTCGTATGCGGTGACCATTCAAAATCATGGAAAAGAAATGATGGCAAAGATCACTGCGACATCGATGTAGCCATTGCTATCGATCATATGACCCTGGCCGCAACAGATTTAGGTCTGGGCACCTGTTGGGTATGTGCTTTTGATGCTAAGCAGTGCCATAAGGCTTTAGAACTGCCTGAAAACCTGGAAGTTGTTGCACTGCTTCCAATAGGCTATCCTGCAGATACAGCTCCTGAAAGCAAGAAAAGAATGGAGCTTTCAGAGATTGTAAGCTGGGAAAAATATTGATAAAACTTGGTTACCAAAAATATCGTAATATAATAATTTTGATAGAACACCTCAAATATAACTCTTAACCAACATATTAGGCTCCTTACCACCAGAAAATATATCAGGTGATGGGAGCCTAATTTTATAAGACCATAACCAAAGTACCTGCTGTAATCATAATACAGCCAATAATCGTTTTGGCATCCACTTTCTCATGAAGAAAAATAAAGGCAAGAACAACTGTTATCACCACACTCAATTTATCAATCGGCACGACCTTTGAAGCTTCCCCAGTCTGCAAAGCTTTATAATAACACATCCAGGATGCCCCTGTCGCAAGCCCGGATAAAATAAGGAATATCCAGCTCTTTTTGCTGATTGCCGACAAACCACCCTGTGCATCCGTGATAAATACCATTAACCATGCCATAATCACAACAACAACGGTTCTTACCGCTGTAGCCAGATTAGAATTTACACCTTCAATACCGATTTTCGCCAGTATGGAAGTCAGTGCCGCAAAAACCGCCGATAGTATTGCAAAAAGAACCCACATACACTCTTACCTCTTTTCTCAATATTTATATATCATTTTAACACTTAATTAAAGGACAAGCAAATGGCCTCTATACGAAAGATAAATAGCTATCTAAATCCATTTTATCAACTCAATTTCATCCCTAATGGGTATGCCATCTCCCCCTTCTAAAGATATTATTTCACATTCATTATCTTTGATTAGATAAGTAATTAAACCAATGGTTTCCCCTTCCTCATTGACAGCAGCAAAAGCATCTAATTCACTGCAATTATATACACCAGTTGAAATAACCATCATCGGACTTCCCCAATGAAGTTTAAATAATTCCATTACTTTCTCCTTTGATATATCTTCATTTGAACAAATTTTCATCATTATGCCTCCAATTAAAATATGTATCTTTTACTTAATAATTATTATAACATTTAAAAAACAAATTTTAATAAAAAAGCCTTCTGCAGCAAGTGCAAAAGGTCTTTCACTTTTGATGACAATAACCTTATTTAGGGCTTTCCAATTTTAAGCCGTTCAGCTCAGCTTTAATCTCTCTCCAATTTGGTAAGAACTGTTTCATAAAAGCATAAAATCTTTTATTATGATGCTTTTCAAGTAAATGAACCATCTCATGAACGATAATATACTCTAAACATCTTGGACTTTTCTTTGCCAGTTCCAGGTTAATCCATATCCGCTTAGCTTTAGGATTACAAGTCCCCCATCTTGTTTTCATCAATTTAACGCCCCATGAGTTTACTTTTACACCAATGATATTTTCCCATTTGGAAATTAAACCTGGGATTTGTTTTTTAAGTTCAGATCGGTACCATTCCAATAATATGCGCTCTCGCTGCTCTTTAGTGCTATCTGGACGAATAAATAAGTTAATTTGTTTTTTACTTATTTCCACTCTCTGTTTTTTATTCGTATGCATGACATTTAGTATGTAGGGAATCCCTTGATAATAATGTCTTTCTCCTGAGACGTACTCTGTTTCAGCTTGTCCCTCTTGAGCTTGAAATTTAGCTTGCTGCTTTTTAATCCAGGCAAGTTTTGAAATGACAAAATTACGAATAGCTTCGTCCTTCATCTTTAATGGAGCAGAAATTTTAACTTTACCGTTTGGGGGATGTACGTATAAAT
>JAAYML010000065.1 GCA_012521395.1 Candidatus Epulonipiscium sp.
GCTACAAAACCACTGTCATCGTATTTTTGAACATAAGATGGATCCGCTGTAGTTGTTATAACAATCGGATCTGATTCAAAATAAGTATCCCATGTATCCGTGTTATATACTTCAAATCTTAATTCTATATCTTTTATTACTTCTATTCCTGCTATATCCAGGCCTCTTTGATCTATCTCTAATTCATCATTGACTTTTTTGCCTTTTGGTACATCGCAATAAAAATACGCATCTTGCATTACACCATTGACAACAACACTTAAAGTACGAACACTCACTGCTTCATTTGAGTTGTTTTCAACAAGAATTTTTAAAGTTGGACCATAGTCACCTTCAGGAATAAAGTCTTTTAAAACAACTTTAACACCATTTCGATCCAGCAATACTTGTTCATCAACAGATACTTTTGATTTTCCTTTGGCAGAATTAAGTCCTTGGTCTATGCTATCACTTAATTGTTCTGTGACATCTGTATCTTTTTCATCTTTTCCTGACTTGACAGAAGATTTAACATCCAAATGATTTACGCTTGAACTTTCCTTAACTTGTGAACTCCTAACTTGTGAACTTCTCATCCTTTGAATTGGAAGACATGATGTAAGCACCATTACACATGCTATTAAAAGAAAAATAAGCCACTTCCTGTTTAACACTTTCATATCACAGCACCTCCAATAAATAACTTAAACAAAGAAATGCATGACCAGTTTTGAATTATACTATCAGAAAATTCAATACCTGTGTTATTTTAATTATATTAATTATTTTGGAAATTTAAAGATTAAAAATAAACAGGTCGTCAAATTTATTCTATACAAAACTATGCAATAAGTAGCCTCTGGTAATGGTTTATATTTTTATTTCATTCGATCATCGAATTTTTATTAACTTTAATTAAAAAACAGCCTAAATAAAAAATATGGAAGCAGGAGTCTTTCCTACTTCCATATTTTTATTGTTCTTTCTTAAGAACAAGGCATATTGTATCTGCTTCACCTGTATATGGGCTGCCACAAACATCATCGTGAATACTATACATCTTAAAGCCAAAAGGTGTCACTTCGTCAAGCAATTTCTCCTTAGTAAAGGCCGTATCCCAAATAAGATATTCTCGTATATCATCTTCTGTTACAACAACCGTTTTTCTAACCTTAACCGTATTATTCTCAAAATAGTACTCTGCTTCCAGACACAAATGTTCTTTCTCATTCCAGAATCCACCGTTTGCATGATATGACCAGGATGTATGATCATATTTTCCCTTATGCGTTTGCTCAGTGAAAACATCAAAAATGAACAAGCCATTGGGTTTAAGCGCACAGTAAATTTTTGATAATAGTTTTTTTCTTTCATCTGGAATAAGAGCAGCGTAATCGCAGTAAATCAATGTTATCACATCAAATTCCTCAGTATAATCCATCTCCAGATAATTCTGATATAAATACTTCGTTTTACTGTCCTGTTCTTTCGCATAAGCAATAGAGCGTCTGGAATAATCCATGCCTGTAACATCATAACCTGCGGCAGATAATCTTATGGTATAAAGTCCTGGACCACAGCCTAAGTCTAGTATTTTACTGCCTGCCGGAATAATACTTTTCAGCCACTGTACAGAACGGTCTATATAACTGTGCCTGCGGCTTGCTGCATCCCAATCGGAATTCAAATGGGCTTCAAGCATTCCCTTGGAAATATGTTCATCATCCCAAAAGGGCTCGGTACTACGCTGCCAAAGGTCAGGTTTTTGTAAAAGTGAAAAAAGCTTGTTTAACATACCTGTATTCCTCCTTTGTAATCAACGAAACAGTTTTTCAGCTTTTCTAAAAAAACAATTCCCCTGGTTTATAACCCGACGGTAATTCTTCTTCCGTTAAAAATTTAAAATTATCATCCCGGAGGATTGGTAAAAATATTTCATATGGTATTTTAGAAAACTCACAGCCATAATTACTTGCTCCAAACCACTTACCTTCTTTGCTGCTCAGGTTTAAGCCTCTGGCAAATTTCGTATAGTTGGAGCAATCATGTACAGCTAAATCCCAGCTTTCTTCATCGGCTATTTTCATAAATTTCAGCGTCAGTTCCCTGCTCCAGATTGGAGATATATAACCATGCCTTGAAATATACATGTTTTCTCCATAATAATTGCCTATGTTATTTTCATTTAAATGCAATTCTGCACAATTGATAAAGTCCAGATTTGTATCTAAAATAGCCTGTTTTTTCTTAAGAAAAGCTGTATAGAATTCTGGCGTCATTGGTGATTCGATGCCAACACTCTTGATATATTTTTTTGCTATTCCTATATTCTTAATTACTTTATCAGAACAATTGGAAGCCGCCAGATTAAAACGTATTTCGTCAAGTCCAGCCTCAGCCAAAGCTTTCAATGACTCTTCTGTTACCAAAAGTCCGTTGGTATACAGATGTTGATGTATCTTTGCATCACTAAATTTTTTTATCACAGGATAATATTTTTCAATTTCCATAAAGGGCTCTAAATAAACATAAGAAATTCCTGTAGGCTTTTGATAAATGGAGAGTAGTAAATCAATATCCTTTTCATAAAACTTGGTGCCCCCAATTTCCCACATACCTTCACCAACCGGAGGAATTTCATCCAGTTCCCCATAATTGTAACAAAATTTACACTGTATATTGCATTTGTTTGTTTTTCTGATTGCACTAAGACCAGTGCCTAAAAGACAAGAACGGCATCCTTTTGAAAATTTACTTTCATCTCCAACAAAAAAAGTTCTGTTTTCTAAAGTCTTCAACCCCTTAATTTCTGACATGAGTTTTTCATTTCTATGATCAATTGCTGCCTCAATTTGTGCAAAAGTTGCATATACAATTTCTTGTTGTTTTGTCGTTAATTCCTCATCTTCAGGCAGTGCTGAAAAAAATTCAAACCACAAAAGTGCATCCTTTTTTGAAATTTTCACCTTATGTCCTCCTCTGACTAAACTATATCTGCATATCACATACCAAACATTTCAATTAATTCCGGGGAAACAATTCCACTCTTCTCTATTTCTATAACGATTCCCTGGTCCGCAGAATAAATATAGATACCCCTCTTACTTCCATCATACATGCCAAAATAGTATTGTGCCCTAACCCTCTTATCAAAATCTGTCTTGTCCATTTCATCATATGGAAAGCGGTCGATTTCAACTGGTTCTTCCAACTCGAACTCTACATTATTTTCAATAAAAGCATCTGAATCAGAAACCCCAGTAATCACTACCGTAAAAAGACTATCTTTGGAATTCGCATATCTGCATTGAACAATTTGTGCCTCTTCTGGCAAGATAAAAGCAAATTCTTCCTGAATTGCATCCGCTTCTTCAGCAGTAACTTCTGATACAACCCTTATTTCTGGCTTATAAAAACATCCAGCCAACTCAATGCTTATCAAAACCAAAAAAATGAAAGTAATCACTTTTTTCAACTGCCTCATTCTCCAAACATCCCCCAGTTTCTA
>JAAYML010000066.1 GCA_012521395.1 Candidatus Epulonipiscium sp.
CTCCTTATCATACGGTCACCCCCATAAAAGTTTTCGTCACACTTTTATGGTAACCGTTTGGTTTGGTGTGGGTCAATTTCTGTCCGGCGCTATGGGTCAATTATACCCCGGCGGTGACAATAGCAGCAAGAATCAGATAAAGCGTTGTCATTTATGGAGCTAAATATTTGCGGTGATTGTCTATGAAAAAGAAGAGTATAATAATTGGGTTTTTTATTATGGTAATGATTTGTTTATTGTTTTTTATTAATTTTATACCTACTTTTCATTTAAAGTCGGCAGATATGAGTCTTCTGGAAGGTCAATGGGTGAATGTATATTACGAAAAGGAAAAGGATGCAGCAACAGATACTTTTAACTATGCAGATACTGCAACAGAGTTTATCGCTAAAAAGTTAGGCTTTACTGAAAAAGAGAATATAAATATTTATATTTATGATTCACAGGCGACTATGCAAAGAAAGAAGTACGGATTTATTGGTCCGCTTTTAGGCCTGGACTGGTATATAGGGGACAATATTGGAACCAATGTTATTTTAACCTCTCCTGCTAATCCTGGGGCCATGCATAACTATGATAGTGTGAAGTATGCAGTGTTGCATGAAATTGTGCATGCCTATATCAGTGTTTTAAATCCGGACATTGATTTATGGTTAACAGAAGGAGTAGCATTGTATTTAGCTAATGGTGAAGAATTTTATAAAGAATATTTAGAGACAATGTCTATTCCTAGTTATAGTGATATCTGTACAAGAAATCCTGTCCGGTTTTCAAATTGCGGCGGTTATACTTTTGCAACAACCTATGTTGAATATCTGGATGTAACTTATGGATGGGACAGTGTGCTTGAACTTATAAAAACAGAAGATTATATGCTCTGTTTTGGTAAATCACAAGAAGATATTTATCAAGAATGGGTAGAATATATAAAAAATTATTATCAATAAAAGTCTCAACTGGATTTAAAGGATTATATTTTTGTTATTTAGGGGGATTAGTATGATAACTTATGGCAATAAGATTTCTGAAAAAGAGTATAATGATTTAAGAAAGGCTGTTGGATGGAATACGCTTTCGAAAGAACAGGCGGAAAGAGGACTTATGAATTCGGCTTTTCTTACAGTAGCATATAAAGATGGGAAGGCTGTAGGAATGGCGAGAGTCGTTGGAGATGGCGGCTATATTGTCATTATTGCAGATGTTATGGTATTACCTGAGTTTCAGGGGCAAGGAATTGGGAGACAGTTAATGAATAATGTCATGGACTATTTAAAGAATTCGATGCAGAAAAATGATTTTCTAATGGTGAATTTAATGGCTGCACCGAATAAGGAAGGTTTTTATAAAAAATTTGGTTTTATTGAAAGACCTAATGAAAATATGGGTGCAGGCATGGTTATGTATCTTAAGAAGGAATAAGAAAAGTACTGAGAATTAGATAAGGCGTTGTCGTATTATTCAGGCACAGATTAATTGTTTTTGTATGAGAAAAGTCACCTTTTGTCTTAAAAAGATAAAAAGGTGACTTTTATTTGTGATGGATATTGTTTATTTTTTAATTTTTACACAGCATATCAAAGGGTTTGCTTGAATAATATTACTTAAGGATTTTTTCAAGGGGGATACTATGGGTCATTATATTGATGTGGATCACAAAGTCAGGCTATTTGCAGAAGATCTAAATCCACAGGGTAAAAAAACCATTGTTTTTTTACATGGCTGGCCGGCAAATCATAATCTGTTTGAATACCAGTTAGACAAATTCCCGGGATGGGGGTACCATTGTATTGGAATTGATACAAGAGGTTTTGGTAAATCGGATAAGCCCTATTATGGATACGATTACAATACTTTATCAGATGATCTTAGAACTGTGGTGGAAACATTAGGTTTACATGATTTTATTTTAGCAGGGCATTCTACGGGCGGTGCCATAGCTGCCAGGTATATGGGACGACATAAGGGATTCGGGGTATCTAAGCTGGTCCTTATTGCAGCGGCGGTACCAAGTTTAATTAAGCTTCCAAGTTTTCCTTACGGCGCAGAAAAACAGACTGTCTTAGAAATTATTAAGGGGACTTATAATGACCGGCCGCAAATGCTTAGGGACTTTGGGAACAATTTTTTCTTTCAGCATACTTCACAGGCTTTTTCAGATTGGTTTTTTAATTTAGGCTTGCAGGCTGCAGGCTGGGCGACGGCAACAATTGCCCAGACATGGATAAAGGAAACGCTTTTTACAGATTTAGAAGTGATTCATGTGCCCACTTTAATTGTTCACGGTATTCATGATAAAATAGTGCCTTTTGAACTTGCTGAAATACAGCATAAAATGATCCGGACTTCAACGTTAGTGGCTCTTGAATATTCTGGTCATGGATGTTTTTATGATCAAAAGGACGAATTCAATACTTTATTAAGAAAATTTATTGAAAATCAAAACGGATAATATGATCTTAAAAGCTCCTCTAAGGAGCTTTTTTGTTGACTACAAAACAATATTAAAGTATCATTTATTATAAATATTACGAAAATTAAAAGCCCTTTAAATTTAAGGAAATAAAAATAAAGGGAAAACACGATTAGAGAAACAGATTCATTTCGTACGGAGGCGGGTAGATGAAAAAAGCAATAATCATTTCATTGTATACGGTTTTAGGTATTCTTATTGTAATGTGTATTATTGTTTATAAGATACTGTTTTCTGTTTCAGTTCCTGTAGATGTAAGTTTTTCAGAAACAGCATATATAAGAGCAGAGGAATATGGAGAAATGCCAGAAATTTATACGCAGATTAAGCAGGAAGATTTAGAGTTTTTAAAATCTATATTTAATAGGACTGCATGGAAAGAAACACCAAGTTGCCCATGTAATGGGGTGGAGTTAATTTTTAAGTCAGAAAAAAAAGACCTCATCATTTATCCTGCTGGTGATGGCTGCCCCACAATGCGTATAGAAGAAGATGGAAAAGATTATTATTTTCATATAACAGATGAGGACAATGAAAAATTTAAGAAAATGTTAGAAGGGTATGGAATCATCTATAATTTTGGGATATAGTCTGAAGTTTCTGCAGATGAGATGACAGGAAAATCCAGTGTCTTAGAAGGTGCCAGATAGTGTTATGAAGGTGTTTCAGTAGTAAAAGAAAAAAAGAATATGGTATCAAAGATCGTGGGGTTATTCTATATGTAAATAATAAGGGTCATTACTTTGATTGGAGCTATTTAACGTCCAGATTTATTCTTCCTGAAATGTATGTTAATGATTTTAATCAGGATGGAAAAGAAGAATTAGCGGTTATTTTGTATGTTGGTTCAGGGACAGGCGTATCGATTGATGAACTGCATATTATTTCGTTATCAGAAGAGGAATATATTTTTACAGAATCTGAGAATGAAACAATCATTCCAAATCCTATGTATTTCAAAGATATTGTTTATGAAAGTGACCGCTATCATTCACAGCTTCTTAAAGAAATCCAGTTAAAATCTTATTATAATTCTGATGAGTTATGGGTGGATGTTCATATTGGAGATAAGAAACGTTCTGTAAAAATAGGTCCTTTTGAAGAAAAGCTGACTGTAAAAGATGATACACCTGTTTTAGGGAACATTGTCTCTTTTGATGTGGAAGAAGGCAGATTAAAAGCAAAATTTGCTTTAGGCTTATTATTTGAGTCCTGGGCAAGTCCATATTATATGGGAGATATTTATGCTGATGTCAATTACCAAATGGGGGAATTCAGCTTAGAAAATCTTTATTTTTCAGAACTAGAGCATGAATGATTTTTTTGTAATTTAATAAAAGATATTTTGAACTGCAATGAAGATAAAGAATAGCTAACATAAGTGTTATTAAGTTTGAAAAGTTAACATTAAGAATATAAAAATAAAATTATTAAATAAAATCATAATGTAATATGGAGGATTAAGAGTGAGAAGAAGAAGCCTTAGCCACCTGGCATTCAATAGATTGGTGGAGGCCTAAATTTGAAAATGAACTCAAGGACTTAACGATTTGGGAGATGAAATGTTTCCAGGATGCTTGGAATGACTGGCTGTCAACAGACAATCCTTATGCCATAGAAGATAGAGAAATGATAGAAACGGATAATAGCAGATATATGAATCTCATTGGCATAACAGGAAAATTAAAATAGTGTCTGCTATGATTTTAGAAAGTGTTTTAGAGCAGATGAAGGCTGCCCTTTTTTGAGATTTGAATACTGACGAATAAGGAGGAAAAATGAATAAAAGGAAAATCAGAATTTATATGATAATTTTTTCTTTTGCTTTAATCCTTTTTATCATTGGGGGAATGCGTTTAATAAAGAACGTAGAAACAGTCAATCCTAAATTTCCTGAAAAATATGATGTGGTTATCATTGATCATGGGCAGGAATGCTGGATAATGGATGATAAAGAGGACATTGAAAGATTTATAAAGGCTTCAAAGAGGGTTTCAGAGCATGTTGGAGAAGCTCCGGACTGGTATATTTTAAGATTTGTATTTGATCATAAACAAGTGTTTTCAATTCCCTATGATGATATCAGTTATTCCCAAGAAGCGGCAGATATTATTAATTCTTATATCCATAACAAAAAAAGATATTTTCATTATAAAGAGAAAGAAAGAGGCAGTTTTGCCGATAACATTGATTATTATTTAGATTATTTAAGGTCTGATTCAAGGAGAGCTTTTATTTTCGAGAGAGAACTATCCGATTCAGAATGTGAAAAACATGGTTTAGTAAGGCCATAGTTCAATTAAACAGTCATAGTTTCATATTTTATATTTCATATGAAAGGCTTTTATCTTTCGCCAGCATTATTGACTTAGAGCGTCAGAATTTTATGCTGTCGTTGGATAAGCCTTTTTTGTTTATTGATGTGAGATTGGTTGTGCTTTATTTGCTAAACAGTGATTAAATAAGTTTAGTCTTAAAATTTATAACAATATAGGCCAAAAGTATCAATTAAATAGATCAAAAAAATGTCGAACAATATAATATACTAAATTAAAGCAAAATTATAAATATATTAAAAAGTAAAAACATCTATTAGCATCAGGGTACATTCTTGTAAACGCCAGGTTTTACTAGAAATTTTCTTGTAATGACGAGCCATTTAGTTACGGTTTAATTATCGAGACCATTTTATGAATGAGCTTTATCATTATTAAGGAGGCGGTAGGATATGAAGAAGCATCAGGGGAAAATGTCAGGAATTTTTTGGAGAATTTTTGCAACATCTATGCTTTGTATGATCATACCTATGTTAGCCAGTGTGCCTGTAGTAAGCCGTGTTTCAAGGAAGTATTTTCAGGAAGCAGCAAGTAATGCTTTACTAAGTACTGCAATTGAAAAAAGAAATCAAATGGAATTAGCCCTTTCTAATATTGAAAAACAGGCACAAGTTATTGCTAATCAACCTTTATTAGTGGATGCTTTATATGAAGCTTCTGTTCATTCAAAAGAGCCCGATGAAGCAGTTCTAAAGAAGATATCCCAGAATCTGGAATACAATTATGAATTGGGAGAAGGGCTTTTTGAAAATATATTTCTTATGTATAGGAATAGAGATATTGCTGATGGTATTGGAGGTAAATCGGTTGGCTGGGAAGATGAAGTTGTAGGCAGTGCTGAAAGTTTACTAGTTCGAGAAGCAAGGATATCTCCTACTACTGGTCGTCCTGTTATGACAATTGTTGCACCCATAAAAAAGAATGAGAGGCATCTCGGGACCATAGCTATGGCCATAGAATTAAGCAATGTATCGGAGAAAATTATTTCTAGCAATTCTATAGATGAGAATTTAAACAATTTTTTTTTAAATACTTCGGGCCTTGTGATTTCAGCTGAGGATCCCAACTATCTTTTGACTTTAAATTTTGCTGAAGAGCCAGATTTGCAGGATTTTTATAAAAATATTGAAGCCAAAAAAACGGGGGTAGGCTTTTTTACTTTTGAAGGTGTCGATTATATTGCTGCTTACAGCCACAGCAGCCGATATGGTATGTATTTTATCTCTTATAAACCTGTAAAGGTCTATAAGGGTATGTTAAGTACCATGAACCAGTTACTGCAAGGCGTTGTTTTATTTGCCATTATCATAGCAACGTTAATCATTTACTTTTCTTCAAAGGGTTTGGCAAAACCGATATTGGCGGTTACTGAACAGGCAGAATCGTTAGCTCAGGGCAACTTGTTTATGAAGGTACCTGAAAAGTTTCTAAAGCGAAAAGATGAGTTGGGAAGGCTGTCTAATTCTTTTGGTGTGATGATTCTTAATTTAAAAACAATCATTCAGCAGATAGCAGATGCATCGAATCAAGTTGCTGCATCAAGCCAGGAGTTGTATGCCTCTGGTGAGCAGGTTGGTAAGGCAGCAGAAAATGTGGGCAATAGAATCATGGAAATAGCAGCTGGAGCAGAAGAACAATCAGCACAAATTGATTCTGCTTTAAGAAGTTTAAAAAGCTTAATTCAGCAGATTGATGAAGTAAATGAGAAAACAGATCATATGGAAAAAACCACTGGAAATATAATAAAAGATATTTCAAGGGGAAGCCAGTCAGCAAATGAATCGGTTAATAAAATCAATAATCTGAAAATGGATACAGAGGAAATTTCGAAGGTTATTGCTGAGTTGGGACATAATTCTAATCAAATAGGACAAATTATTGAGTTGATTAGTGGGATAGCAGAGCAGACCAATTTACTTGCCTTAAATGCAGCCATTGAAGCGGCAAGAGCTGGAGAAGCCGGAAAAGGATTTAGTGTTGTCGCCGATGAAATTAGAAAATTGGCAGAAGAATCAGCAGATGCCAGCGACAGGATAGCTGAATTAATTGTAGAAATAAGAAAAGGTGTAGATAATGCTGTTCATATGATGGATAACGGTATTAAATCTGTAGATTCCAGTGTAGAGGCTATTCAGGAAAATGGAGATATTTTTGCAGCAATTAACAAAGAAGCGGAACAGCTCAAAAATATTGTGGCGGATGTTACAAGAAGCGTAAGAAAAATGACCGAAAGCAGTCTAAGCTTTGAACGAACGATGCAGGAGATCAATAATGTTAGCCAGGATTTTGCCTTAAATTCACAAGATGTTTCAGCATCCAGTGAAGAACAAATTGCTGTCACAGAAGAAATTGTAACTTTCTCAAAATCACTGGCAACGATGGCTGAAGAATTATCTGCTTTAATTAGCCACTTTAAATTTTAAAATTCAATATAAAAATGGGTATTAAAGGTCTTGTATCTGAGTGGGATTAATCATAATCCCACTTTGTTATTATATAGCTGTTATCTTACCATCTGTAGCATAAAAAAAACCAGCTATAAAAGAATAATGGAAAGTAATTGTTGGTTTTTTTATAATGTAATTGCAGAAAGGGGGCAGCTAAATGCAAATTGAGGTTAAAATAGACCGTTCGTGTACTGAGCCAAAAGTGATTATTGTTACAGATAAGATTACAGATGAAATTAATCATCTCATGAAAAAATTGTCAGATGATTCACCACAAATGCTTTCAGGCTTTAAGGATGACATGCTGGAAATTATAGATGAATCCGATATCATTTCTGTATATGCTTGCTCAGGAAAGGTTTTTGCTATTACTGAAAAGGGTGAGTATACTTTACGACTTAAACTTTATGAAATAGAAGAACGACTGGACAAGAATTATTTTGTACGGATTTCAAACTCTGAAATTATTAATCTCAGAAAAGTTAAAAGTTTTGATTTAAGTTTTACAGGAACAATTTGCGTTAAGTTGAGTAATGATACGGTTACATATGTTTCAAGGCGAAGGGTTGGCAAAGTAAAAAAAATATTAGGAATATGAGGTGAGAAAATGAAAAAACAAGTTTTATTACGCAGTCTTTTAGGTATCCCTATGGGAATAGCTGTGGGATATATTATTACGATTATAATCTCTGTTGGCTGGGGAGGAGGACATTATTATCCTTGCGTACCAGCTTTGGTGAATCGGATGAATAGTGAAATTTGTGCAGTGATATTACAAGCTGTGCTGTGTGGGCTTTTAGGTTCAGTTTTTGGTGCCAGTTCAGTAATATGGGAAATAGAAAACTGGAGCATTGTAAAGCAAACGGGGATTTATTTTTTGATTATTGCTTTAGTTTTGATGCCAATTGCATATCTGGCAAACTGGATGAAGCATAGTTTTTTCGGCTTTATGACTTATTTTGGATTTTTTGTTCTTATATTTATTTTAATATGGTTGATTCAATATTTATTCTTGAGAAAAACAATTAATAAAATTAATGGAAGGATTAAATAAAACGAAAAAATAAGATTGGAAGAAATTTAGAACTTTACGACATATCCCATGGTACGGAATTTAAAATTATATCGGTTATAGGAGACAGGCAGAACTGCTATCTTTATTGCGAGATGACTGCAGCTGAAGATAAGTCTCTAAATGTTTGCGAAAATTCATTATTTGATGAAATTGACATTCATGTTCAATGTGGAAACCAAGTTTATAGCAGTGGATATTCCATTGTAGATTTTAAGAATGAACGCAGTAATATAATATTTTTTTAATGATATTATCGTTTTCAGAAGAAGTTGATTTAGCAGGAAATGTTATCAATTTAAGATTAAAAAATTTTGGCCATCCTGAGTTTAATGAAAAAGGTGAAAAATTCTTTAATTTTCAAGCGGAAGGGGAATGGATTTTTGAGATTCCTTTAGATTATCCAGCGTATAAGGCAGATTCAGCAATAGACAGAGTGCTGGAAGTAAAGGGGAATCCTTCAACCATTATGAATCTTTCCTTAACACCTATAAGATTAAATGTTGAATTTCTTTTTCCATATACTGAGGATCCTGATGGAAAATATTCATGCCTGTTTGACGATTTTGAAAACTGCTATTTAATAACAGAGGACGGCGAAAAGTTATATGTTATTAAAGCTTTTCATCTACAGCGGAGTGGAATGATGAATTAAAGACACCATACTTTTTTCGTGTGCAATACGAATTTAGTCAACCTGTTAAAGTAGAAAATATAAAAACCATTGTATTACATGGCACTGAAATTGACATAAGATAGACAATTCAATAAAAAAATCTTTTTCACTACTTATTGAATAATGTTAATAGTTATGCTATGCTAACAGTACAAAAAATAAACTAGTGAGGGATGACTTTATGGCAAAAGAATTAATTATGGAAAATGATTCAGCTGTTTTATGGTATCACCCTGAAAGTAAAATTGTTCATCACCAAATTAAAAAATATGTGTATGGTAAGAATTGCAAGAATTATTATTAAAAGGAACGGAGCTTTTGAAAGAAAAAGGAGCAATTAAATGGCTATCTGATGACAGAAACAGTAATGCCATTAGAAAAGCGGATGCAGAATGGGGAGCCAGCGTTTGGTTTCCTTTGACGGTTCAGTATGGATGGAAATATTGGGCAATTGTACAACCTGAAAAGCTTATTGGACAATTGGATATGAAAAGGCGGATAGAGCAATATGCTGAAAAAGGAATTACAGCAAAAATGTTCAGTGATTTAGATGAGGCTTTAGAATGGTTAGAGGCTCAAAAATAAAGACGGTTTCCCCCCGATTCAATTTTTTATTGACTGGCAAAATAGAAGCCAGTCATTTTTTGTGATTTGATTTAGTTTATCCTGATCTTTTACTGATATTTTATAATTGGCTTTTCTGATACTACAATTGGAAATGACAGGCTTCATAAATAAAGGGCTTTTTGTATCTGCCTTTAGAGCAGCTTGTAAAAAGCCCTGTGTTTTATTAAAATGACAAGTATTTATTTTAATTCTTCTCCATAAATTCCTGCATGGCATGAATGGATTCCCAACTGATGACATGTTCAATGGCACATGCATCTTCATCGGCAATTTCTTCATCAACCTTTAATACTTCTGTTAAAAACTTTCTGATAATACAATGTTTATTGGCAGTCAGTTTTGCTCTTTCAAGGCCGGCAGGAGTCAGATATACTTCCTTATATCTTTCATTAATGACCAGTCCTTTTTCAGCAAGGGTTGCCATCGCATTGTTAACGCTTGCTTTAGTAACGCCCAGACGTTCGGATATATCAGAAACTCTTACGCCGGTATTATCTTTAGAAAGCTCATAAATGGCTTCGAGATAGTTTTCCATGACAAAACTAAGTTTTTCCATAAGACTCCCCCTAAGGCCAAAGTTTTATGAATCATAACAGTTTTATTTGTATTATACACTTTATTGATGTGAAAATAAAGCAGAGTTTGTAAATAAAATAAATATTTGACTTATTTTGATATCTCATTGCAGCATTAGCTGCAGGACTTTCTGTACTGCAGGAAGTGATTTGATTTTAAAGTCAGGGATATATAAAAATTAAAAAATATTAAATATTTTTCACGGAATAGGATAACTTTAACAATTGATTATTTTATGATAGAATGATATAAAAAAAGAGAATTTTAAAATGATATGTTAGATGATTTTTCTTCAGTGGAAGGAATACGAAAATTATCATCATGTTGTCTATCCAAGGTAAAGAATATAATCTTTTATTTTTTTTAATACGTAAAAATATTGCTGTGGCGGGGGAAAGAATGATATCAGAAGTATGGGAATTTGCTTTGATATCATCAATGAGGGGGTAAAAGATGATAAGAGCTGCTTGTATGGAAGATTTTAAAATACTTTGTGATTTAGACGAGTATATTTCAGCTAAAGCATTAGAAAAGAAAATTAAAGATGGTGAAGTATTTGTTTATGAGGAAGAGGGGAAAATCATAGGTTGGCTAAGGTACAATTTTTTTGGGATGAGCATCCCTTTATGAATATGCTCTATATCATTGACGGTTATAGAGGAAAAGGTATCGGGAAAAAGCTTGTCAGCTACTGGGAAGAAAAAATGCGACAGGAAGGCTACCATTACTTGATGACAAGTACCTTAGCTAATGAAGAAGCCCAACACTTTTACAGAAAGCTTGGCTATAAAGATATAGGAGGCTTTCTTATGCCCAATGAGCCTTTAGAAATTATGTTAATCAAGGTTCTAAGCTAATATTTTGTTTTAACAGGACTTGGACAAATTTAAGAAAGACATGACATTGACGGGTAAATCAAGGGATTTCTTATGTTTGTATGAACTTTGAGACGGACAATATAGCAACTTTATGGATATAGCAAAAATCTAAAGATGTAAGAAGGAATTCTGAGGATATTTATGAAACAATTTATTCAAGAAGATTTGAATATATAGTATTAATGAGATTCGTTAATCCTCTAGCTGATTTACTTTTACCAGAAAGATATTTTAAAGAGCTTGAAGAGCTCGGAAAGATAAGGGGAATTATGTGAGAAACGAAATAAAGAGACTTTTAATAAAAAACAGACAAAAGTAAGGTAAATGACATTTACCTTACTTTTTTATATGGAATATTTCTTATATTTCATCTGTCTTTTTTGGATTTTCATTAAGAAAAATGAAAAACTATAAATAAATGCTTCTA
>JAAYML010000067.1 GCA_012521395.1 Candidatus Epulonipiscium sp.
ATTATTATGCATTTTTGTATCATATAAGACTATTTTAATATAATTATATCATAGTGAAAAAATTTAGTCTATTTATTCACTTTTCACTAATGATTTTTAACTCATTTTTAGTCCTCCAAAAGTTTATTATATGTTATTTTTTGAGCATAATAAATAATGAACTTTTATTGATTTATAAAAAAAAGTATGTTAAAGTTTACATATGTTTTTTGAGTTTTACATTTTCTATTTCTGAAAGGGGAAAACACATGTCCGGTTTTTGTGGATTTATTGGCAATACTGTGGATAAAGAACAAATATTAAAAGATATGACCAATGCTATTATTCATAGAGGGCCTGATAGTGACGGCGAATACATAGATGATACGATAGCCATTGCTTTTAGATGTCTTAGCATCTCAAATCCTCAGGATGATGCACAACCGCTTTTTAACGAAGATGAACAGTTGGTCTTAGTTTCCAACAGCAGAATATATAATTATGAGTCCCTTAAAGAATTATTGGAAGAAAAAGGGCATCTTTTTAAAAGCCAGTCCGATGCAGAAGTCCTTATTCATGCTTATGAAGAATTTGGTACAAAAATGCTGGACCATCTGAGAGGAATGTTTTCTTTTGTAATATGGGACAAAAAAGAAAAACGCTTATTTGGAGCAAGAGATATCTTTGGCATTAAACCTTTTTACTATTATAAAGATAATGATTACTTTATTCTTGCTTCAGAAATCAAAAGTATTCTAAAACATCGTTCAGTGCACAAAGAATTAAATCCTGATGCCTTAGAAAACTATCTGTCTTTCCAATATTCTGCTTTAGAAGAAACTTTCTTTAAAAATATTTATCGATTACCTCCAGCGCATTTCTTTATTTATAATAATAATGAAATGCATCTACAAAGATATTGGGAACCGGTATTTGAAACGGAAAATAAATCTTTGGAAGAATATGTTGACGAAATTGATAAGACCATACAAGAATCTATAGAACTTCATAAAATGGGCAGCGCAGAGGTAGGTTCTCTATTATCCAGTGGGGTCGATTCCAGCTATTTAGCCTCATGTTTTGGAGGTGATAAAACCTTCACCGTAGGTTTTGATTATGACCAATACAACGAAATTGATTATGCAAAAAATCTGACAAAAGAAATCGGTATTAATAACTATCACAGGCTTATCACCACTAAAGAGTATTGGGACATCCTTCCTAAAGTTCAATATTACATGGACGAGCCTTTAGCAGACCCTGCTGCTATTGCTCTTTATTTTGCCAGTGAACTGGCAAGGGAACATGTAAAAGTTGTTTTTTCCGGTGAAGGTGCTGACGAATTTTTTGGCGGCTATAATATTTATAAAGAACCTCTGGATATCAAAGTCCTTACCAGTCTTCCCATGCCCATAAGAAGATTTCTTGGAAAACTGGCCTCTATACTTCCTTTTGATATTAAAGGAAAGAACTTCTTTATAAGGGGCAGTAAAAGAGTTGAAGAAAGATTTATTGGAAATGCTTTTATATTCACAGAAAAAGAAAGAAAAGAATTGCTTAAACATAAAAGTAATGCTGCTTCTCCTTTTAGTCTGACTAAGGCTTTCTATAATAAAGTAAAAGATAAAGATGATATTACCAAAATGCAATATATCGACATTCATATGTGGCTTCCGGGAGATATCCTGCTTAAAGCAGACAGAATGACGATGGCTCATTCCCTTGAAGTAAGGGCACCTTTATTAGATAAAGAAGTATTTAACCTTGCAGCGAAACTTCCTACAAAGTATAAAGTCAATAAAAAAAGTACAAAATATGCCTTCAGGCTTGCAGCAAAAAGGCATATACCTGAAAACGTAGCCAATAAAAAGAAATTAGGCTTTCCTGTGCCTACCCGTGTATGGCTCAGAGAAGAAAAATATTATTCCATTGTAAAAGAAGCCTTTAGTTCTCCTATAGCTGAAAAATTCTTTAATACAGACAAATTACTCTTACTTCTGAATGAGCATTATTCAGGCAAAAAGGACAACAGCAGAAAAATTTGGACCGTCTATATTTTCTTAATTTGGTATCAGCAATATTTTGAAGCATAAAAAACCTAGGTTATAACCTAGGTTTTTCTTTTTACAAGCATTAAGCTTGTAAGCTTAATTTACGTATACATATCTCTTTTATTGTAAAGACTTATACAATTTATTCGCTAAATCAGTCAATTCCTCATTCGTCGGTTTTAATGGTTTCCATGTAATATTTACTTCATCATCCTGGTATCTGGGAATTAAATGAAGATGAAAATGGAATACACTTTGTCCTGCAATTTTACCATTGTTCTGTAAAATGTTTAAGCCTTCAATATTGAGCTCCTTTTTAAGGATCTTTGCAATATTAATTGCCAAAGAGAATAACTTCCCGCCTAATTCTGAATCCATTTCATAGATATTTTCCATATGTTCTTTCGGTATAATCAGTATATGCCCCTTATTAGCAGG
>JAAYML010000068.1 GCA_012521395.1 Candidatus Epulonipiscium sp.
AATAATGAGTATCGTTTTAATGGCTATGATGATATTGACTTTAGCAGGATGTGGAAAAGGAGAAGGAGAAAGTGCTGCTCCAGGTCAAGGTACTTCAGAAGGTAAGAAAGTTATTGTGATGGGAACCAATGCAGAATTTCCACCATTTGAGTATAGAGAAGGAGAAAAAGTAGTAGGCTTTGATGTTGAAATTGCAAAAAAAATAGCAGAAAAATTAGGGGCTGAATTAGAAATTGAAGATATGTCATTTGATGGCTTGATACCTGCCCTGGAAGCTGGTAAAATTGATTTTATAGCAGCAGGTATGAGTATTACGGAAGACCGAAAGAAAAATGTTGACTTTTCTAAAGGCTATTATACAGCAAGTCAGGTGATTATTACATTAAAAGATAATACAGAAATCAAAGGTCCTGAAGACTTAAAGAATAAGACAATTGGGGTACAATTAGGAACAACAGGCGATGAAGAAGCTCAAAAAGTAGAAGGTGCGCAGGTGATTCAATTTAATGCTGCTTATGCAGCCATTATGGATTTACAAAATGGTAAATTAGATGCTGTAGTATTAGATTATGAACCTGCCAGAAATTTTGCTTCTCAGAATGACAAAATTCAAATTCTTCCTGTAGAACTGACTCAGGAAGAGTATGCGATTGCTGTTAAAAAGGGAAATAAAGAATTGGTTGATGCCATAAATGCTGTTTTGGAAGAAATGAAAGAAAGCGGAGAATATGATAGTTTAGTCAATGAATATTTTGCAAAGGAGTAGCCTTTATTGGCTGACTCCTTTCTAAATGAAATCAATTCAAAGAAGGGGTGAAGCCTGTGTCAGTATGGGAGATTTTTTTTGGTAATAACAGATATCAGTACATGTTAGAAGGTTTGAAATTTTCATTACTGGTAACAGCATTTGCAGCAGTCATAGGAATTATAATAGGTTTAGTTGTTGCACTTTTAAGGATAACAGAATTTAAACCTTTCAAATTTCTGAAAGAAAAGAAATATCTTGGCAGATTGGCAGATTTTAATCCTTTTTCATTTGTAGCAACCATTTATGTGGATATTATTCGAGGAACCCCTTCGGTTGTTCAATTGATGATTATGCACACCGTTATTTTTGGCAGTGTCAAAAATGTACCCAAGCTAGTGGTGGCTGGTTTGGCCTTTGGCATTAATAGCGGTGCATATGTTGCCGAAATAATAAGGGCAGGGATACAAGGACTTGATAAGGGGCAAATGGAAGCAGCCCGTTCTCTTGGAATGAGTTACAGTATGGCCATGTATTATATTATTATTCCTCAGGCAATCAAAAATATCCTGCCTGCCCTGGTTAGTGAATTTATTATCTTATTAAAAGAAACCTCCATTGTAGGATTTATTGGGGGAATGGATTTACTTCGTTCTGCTAATATTATTATAAGCCAGACCTACAGAGCATTTGAACCTTTAATGGCTGTTGCCCTTATTTATCTGATTTTGACAGGAATCTTCACGAAGATTATGCGCATTGTAGAAAGGAGGATGAGGGTTAGTGATTGAGGTAAAAAATTTATATAAAAGTTTTGGAGAGATAGAAGTATTAAAAGGTATCGATGAACACATAATGAAAGAAGAGGTTGTTGTTATAATAGGTCCAAGTGGTTCAGGAAAATCTACCTTTCTGCGATGCATCAATTTAATGGAACAGCCTACCCAGGGAACAATAAAAATAGATGGTGTAGACATTACATCCCCTAAAACCAATATTAATCAGGTCCGTCAAAAAGTAGGGATGGTTTTTCAACAGTTTAATTTATTTCCCCATATGAATGTGATGGATAATATCACTTTGGCTCCTATGAAGTTAAAAGGATTAACTAAAAATGAGGCAGAAGAAGTTGCCTATACATTATTAGATAAGGTTGGGCTTAGGGAAAAAGCAATGGAATACCCCAATAAATTGTCAGGAGGTCAAAAGCAGAGAATAGCTATTGCAAGAGCTTTAGCCATGAATCCGGAAATAATGCTTTTTGACGAACCTACGTCAGCATTAGATCCTGAGATGGTGAAAGAAGTGTTGGAGGTTATCAGGGAACTGGCGAATGAAGGCATGACCATGATGATTGTAACTCACGAAATGGGCTTTGCAAAGGAAGTTGGGACAAGATTATTATTTATGGATGAAGGAAAAATTATAGAAAGAGGAAATCCAAAAGAAGTATTTGCTAATCCACAGGAAGAAAGGACTCGTATTTTTTTAAGCAAAGTATTATAAATGTGTCAGAGAATAAGATAGGTTTTTTGATAAAATAAAAAATAATTCCCAACTTTAAAAATTAAAAATCAAAAAAGGATTTTGATATAATTTGTAGAATATAATATAATATAAAAGATTAAGCTTTTTTGAAAAGTACTATTAAGAAGGAGTTGACCATCATGCGTTATATTATTAGTGGGACGAATATAGAGATAACCAACGCACTCCAGCAAAGGGTAATGGACAAGCTTAGTAAACTAGAAAAGTTTTTTGTAGCAGATACTGAAGCCCAGGTTACCCTGAGTGTTGAGAAGTTAAGACATATAATTGAAGTTACCATTCCATTTCAAGGTACAATTCTAAGAGCAGAAGTTGATGATAAGGATATGTATGCAGCCATTGATGAAGTGGTTGATGTTTTAGAAAGACAATTATTAAAGCATAAAAACAGACTGAAAGATAAGCATAGAAGCAATAGCCCCTTTAAGAAAGAATTTATAAAAGACATTGAAAGTACTGAAAATGATGATGAAAAAATTGTTATCGAAAAAATTAAACGTTTTGCAGTAAAACCAATGGATGTTGAAGAAGCAGCAATGCAAATGGATTTATTAGGCCATAACTTCTTTGTTTTTAGAAATGCAGATACAGATGAAGTAAATGTTGTATATAAACGTAAAAATGGCACATATGGATTAATAGAACCTGAGTTTTAATCATAAAAACCCTCACTAAGTGAGGGTTTTTATTGTTAGCCAAATATATCCATTAATTGATTGTAGTATTGTAAATCCTTATAATGTTTGTTATACTAAACATTAAAGTGCCTCTTTGTGCACTTTATCTTTTGGTTTCAGACCTGTTTTATGAATTTGTTATTTTTGAATATATATCAAAAAAGAAGGTGAATTTGTGAAAGGTTTTTTAGAAAAAATATTTGGAACCCATAGTGAAAGAGAAATTAGAAAAATAGAAGGAATTGTTGATGAAATTGAAGCTTTGGGCCCTAAAATGGAGCAACTGTCAGATGCTCAGTTAAGGGCCAAAACAGATGAATTTAAAAGTAGACTGGCTCAGGGTGAAACCCTCGATGATATTTTACCAGAGGCTTTTGCTGTGGTTAGGGAAGCTTCTACAAGAGTTCTTGGCATGAGACACTTTAGGGTTCAACTGATTGGTGGCATTATTCTTCACCAGGGAAGAATTGCTGAAATGAAAACAGGGGAAGGTAAAACCTTAGTGGCTACCCTTCCGGCTTATCTTAATGCCCTTGAAGGTAAGGGTGTTCATATTGTGACAGTAAACGATTATTTGGCTAACCGTGACGCTCAATGGATGGGTAAAATTTATGAATTTTTAGGTTTATCCGTAGGTGTTATTTTAAATGAATTGGATTCAGAGGAAAGACGCAAAGCATATAACTGCGATATTACTTATGGAACCAATAATGAATTTGGCTTTGACTATTTAAGGGACAACATGGTTATTTATAAAGAAGAAATGGTTCAAAGAGAGCTTCATTATGCGATTATTGACGAAGTGGACTCTGTATTAATTGACGAAGCCAGAACCCCTCTTATTATATCTGGAAGCAGTTCTAAATCAACGCATTTATATAAGGCGGCGGATATGTTTGTCCGCAGGCTGAAAAAAGGTAGGGTATTAACTGAAGAATCGGGCCTGGACAGATTATTACAGCAAGAGATAAAAGAAGAGGGAGATTTTGTTGTTGATGAAAAGGCAAAGACCGTTACATTGACAGCAGAAGGGGTTAAAAAGGCTGAACAATATTTTAGTCTTGAAAACTTAGCAGACCCTGAAAATATGGAGATACAGCATCATATTAATCTGGCTCTTAAAGCTCATAATATTATGCATTTAGATAAAGACTATGTGATTAAAGATGGAGAAATTGTAATCGTCGATGAATTTACCGGCCGTCTTATGCCTGGAAGAAGGTATTCAGATGGTTTGCATCAGGCGATAGAAGCAAAAGAGAATGTAGAAGTTAAAAGAGAAAGTAAAACCCTCGCAACGATTACTTTCCAGAATTATTTTAACAAGTATAAGAAAAAAGCGGGGATGACAGGTACTGCTTTAACAGAAGAAGAAGAATTCAGACATATTTATGGGATGGACGTTGTTGTCATTCCAACGAATAAACCGGTTATACGTGTTGATCATCCCGATGTGGTATATAAGACTGCCAAAGCAAAATTTGAGGCAGTGGTTAACGAAATAGAAGAATCTTATAAAAAAGGTCAGCCTGTTCTTGTGGGTACCATTACCATTGATACCTCAGAAATGCTTAGTCAAATGCTTAAAAAACGAGGTATCAAACACCAGGTATTAAATGCCAAATATCATGAAAAAGAAGCAGAAATTGTAGCCCTTGCCGGACAAAAAGGTGCAGTGACCATAGCGACAAACATGGCAGGACGTGGTACGGATATTAAACTTGGTGAAGGCGTTAAGGAATTAGGTGGCTTAAAGATTATTGGTACAGAAAGACATGAAGCAAGACGTATTGATAATCAGTTAAGAGGACGTTCCGGTCGTCAGGGAGACCCGGGAGAATCCCGTTTCTATATTTCTCTTGAAGATGATTTAATGAGGCTTTTTGGTTCTGAAAGAATACTAAAAATGTTTGATGCTATGGGCCTTCCAGAAGACCAGCCTATAGAACATAAAATGCTTACAAAGGCCATAGAAAATGCACAGAAGAAAGTAGAAGGCAATAACTTCTCAATTCGTAAGCATTTGCTCGAATATGACAGAGTTATGAATGAACAAAGAGAAATTATATATGGAGAAAGAAGAAAAGTATTAGAAGGGGATAACTTAAAAGATAATATCTTAAATATGATTAAAAACATAATCAATGAAGTCGTTGAAGTTCATACAGGAGAAAGTACTCATCCTGAAGAATGGGATTTAACTGCTTTAAATCAACATGTTAGAAAAATTATCCCCATAAGAGATATTCATATTTCAAAAGAAGAAGTAGAAAAATTGACCAAAGATATTCTCAAAGAAAAGCTGGTAGACGAAGCCATTAAGCTTTATAATAAAAAGGAAGAAGAAATTGGATCAGAACAAATGCGCGAAATTGAGCGGGTAATTCTGCTCAGGGTTATTGACCAAAAGTGGATGGACCATATCGATAATATGGAACAGATGCGCCAGGGTATTGGTCTTCGTGCTTATGGACAAAGAGATCCTTTAGTAGAATATCAGTTTATAGGTTACGAAATGTTTGAAGAAATGAGTGCCAACATTCAGGAAGAAACTATTCGGGCATTATATAATGTTAAAGTAGCCTATAAACCTGAAAGAGAGAGAGTGGCTGAACCTATAGCCACCAATAAAGGAGACGATACGGGAGTAAGAACTCCTGTAAAGAGAAAAGAACAAAAAGTAGGACGAAATGATCCTTGTCCTTGTGGAAGCGGTAAAAAATATAAACATTGCTGTGGTAAGAATGCATAGTTATAAAGTAAATATAAAGGAGATGATCACTTGTTAGAGTTGGAACAATTAAAACAAGATCTTCAACCCTATCGTAAATATTTGCAGGAAATGGGGGCTTCTCTTTGACATTTCCGGGTCTAAAACTAAACTTGGAGAATTAGAAGAAAAATCTGCCAGAATAGATTTTTGGGACAATATGGATGAAGCCCAGAAAATACTTCAGGAAATAAAAAGTCTAAAGTCTAAAATAGAAAAGTTCGAAGAATTATATAGAGAGTATGAAGATTTAATTACTTTAATAGAAATTGGATTAGAAGAGCAGGATGAAGGGCTAATTTCTGAAGTAACGCAAGAAGCAAAGCAATTTATTAATCATTACGAAGAAATGAGAATTGCTACTTTATTAGATGGAGAATATGACAGGAGTAATGCCATCCTTACCCTTCATGCCGGCGCTGGAGGAACAGAGGCATGTGATTGGGTGTCGATGCTTTTCAGGATGTATACACGATGGGCTGAAGATAAAGGCTATAAAGTAGAAACTCTGGATTACCTCCCTGGTGATGAAGCAGGCATTAAGTCTGTGACCATTCAAATAAGCGGAGAAAATGCTTATGGTTACTTAAAATCTGAAAAAGGTGTCCATCGTTTAGTTAGGATTTCTCCTTTTGATGCCTCTGGAAGAAGACATACCTCTTTTGCCTCATGCGATGTTCTTCCTGAAATCGATGATGATGTAGATATAGAAATTAAACCAGAAGATATTCGGATAGATACTTACAGGTCCAGTGGAGCAGGCGGACAACATGTAAATACCACTGATTCAGCTGTACGTATCACCCATATCCCTACTAATATTGTTGTTCAATGCCAAAATGAAAGGTCTCAGCATAAAAACAGAGAAACCGCTATGAAAATGTTAAGGGCAAAATTATATGAAAAGAAGTTGGAAGAGCAAATGGAAAAACTTCAGGACATCCGGGGGGAAGTAAAAGAAATTGGCTGGGGAAGCCAGATAAGATCTTATGTTTTTCATCCTTATAATATGGTAAAAGATCATCGTACCAATGAAGAAACAGGAAATGTTTCCGCCGTAATGGATGGAGATATTGATAGATTTATTAATGCTTATCTTAAATGGATCCACTGATTTTAATGTTTAATTTTGAGGGGAGGAAAAGCCATGGCAACAAGGCAAGAAGTAATTTTTAAATTAGGAAACGAAGAATATGGCTTGGATATTATGAAAGTCTATGGCATTGAGAGGTATCAAAAAATAACAAAGGTTCCTAATACGCCAGAGTATATTGAAGGAATTATCAATTTAAGAGGAGAGGTTTATCCCATTTATAACCTAAGAAAAAAATTTCATATGCCCGAAAAAGCGGTGGATGATGAGACCAAGATGATCATCGTAAATTCCAATGAGATGATGGTTGGCTTTATTGTTGATTCTGTAGTGGAAATCAGGCATATAGATGAAGACAATATAAAACCTGCACCTAAGCTTATTTCAGGAATAGACAGACGATATATTATAGGTGTCGGGGAAGTCGATGACAGAATGATTATTATATTGGATGTAGATTTAATTTTAGAAGACGAAGAAAAAGAGACCGTCTCTCAAATCATAAATCAGGCTGAATAAGCACTTTTAACAAAAAACGCGAAGATATTCGCGTTTTTTTATTATTTTTTTTTGTATTATTTTCTTGCATTCCATGCATAAATATGATATATTCCTTGTATCAAGAACAAATGTCTTTTTCTCAAATACAAAAAGCATCGTTTTGTTCTTTTGCTTAAAAAGGAGGTTGAGCATGAAGCGCGAGACCGTATTTTTTATCGTTGATAAGAATGTACTTCCAGAGGTATTTATAAAAGTTGTTGAAGCCAAGAGACTATTAGAGTCTGGCAAAGTGCAAACCGTTCAGGAAGCTACTGACCTGGTGGGAATTAGCAGAAGTTCGTTTTATAAATACAAAGACTCGGTATTTCCTTTTTACGAAAATTCCCGGGGGAGAACGATTACCATATCCATTCAATTAGAAGACAGAACGGGTCTGTTATCTCATATATTAAATGTTATAGCTTCTGTAGGGGCAAATATATTAACCATCAATCAAACTATACCAGTTAATAGAATTGCCAATGTTACCATTACCATGGAAACTAATCCGACAAAGGATGATATAAAAGAAATCATAGATAAAGTAGAATCCATAGATGGCGTTTTAAACTTAAAAATATTAGCTAGGGAGTGATTTAAAAGATGATTCATATTGCGGTGCTGGGTTATGGAACAGTAGGGTCTGGGGTTGTAGAAGTCATTAACAGGAACAGGGACAGTATTAATAAAAAAGCAGGGAAAGAGATTAATATTAAGTATGTACTAGATTTAAGGGATTTTCCAGGGGACCCGGTAGAAAAAATTTTAACTCATGATATTGAAGATATTTTAAATGATGAAGAAGTAAGAATTGTTATTGAAGTTATGGGTGGTATTGAGCCAGCTTATACATATGTTAAAAGGGCCTTATTAAGTGGCAAGAGTGTTGTAACATCTAATAAGGAACTCGTAGCCAAGCACGGCACAGAGCTTTTAAAAATTGCCCGTGAAAGAGACATTAATTTCTTATTTGAAGCCAGTGTAGGGGGTGGTATACCTCTGATACGTCCTTTAAATCAATCCTTAACGGCTGATGAAATCTATGAAATTACTGGGATTTTAAACGGAACCACCAATTACATCTTAACCAAAATGACTGAAGAAGGTAAAAGTTTTGATGAAGTCCTGAAAAGAGCTCAGGAAAAAGGTTATGCTGAAAGAGATCCAAGAGCCGATGTAGAAGGTCATGATGCTTGCAGAAAAATAGCTATTTTGTCTTCTCTGGCTTTCGGTATGGAAGTTAATTATGAAGATATCTATACGGAAGGAATTACAAAAATTACAGAAAAAGATATTCTTTATGCTGAAAAAATTAAACATTCAATTAAGCTTTTAGCGACAAGTAAAAAAATTGACCATAGGGTTTTTGCCAGAGTATCACCAGTTTTGATAAGTAATGACCATCCTTTGGCAATGGTAAAAGGTGTTTTTAATGCTGTATTGGTCAAGGGAAATGTTGTAGGTGATGTGATGTTTTATGGAAAAGGTGCAGGGAAATTTCCTACAGCCAGTGCAGTAGTAGCGGATGTCGTAGATGCTGTAAAACATTTAAACCGCAACATTGTATTTTCATGGAGCACAGAAAAGATGGATTTAATGGAATTAAAAGATGTTCCTGTGCGTTATTTTGTCAGGATTAAATACGAGGATTTTGAAAATGCCAAAAATGAAGTAGAACAAGTATTTGGCACTAAAGAAATCATTGTTTTAGAGAATTTGAAGGATGAGTTTGCATTTATTTCTAATGAAGAAACAGAAGGCATCCTTCAGGAAAAAATTGACATTTTGAAGAAAGAAAAATCAATCAAAGGCATAGAAAATATTATTAGGGTAGAATATTAAATTTATAAGTAGAGGAGAATCACTTGTGAAATACGTAGTAATTCTTGGAGATGGAATGGCAGATGAGCCCATAAAAGAACTTGGTAATAAGACTCCTCTTCAATATGCGAATAAGCCAATGATGGATTATATGGCGAAACATGGAGAAGTAGGAATGGTCTATACGATACCAGAGGGGATGGTCCCTGGTAGCGATACAGCCAATTTATCTGTAATGGGATATAATCCTGAAACTTATTACAGCGGAAGGTCACCCCTGGAGGCCGTGAGTATGGGTGTAAAACTTTTAGACAGCGATGTTACTTTCCGTTGTAATTTAGTAACCCTTTCTGAAGAAGGGGATTATGATGAAAAAATTATTTTAGACCACAGTTCGGATGAGATTTCAACCGAAGAAGCCAGAGAATTAATAAAAGCAGTTAATGAACATTTTAAAAACAGCGAAATTGAGTTTTTCCCAGGTATAAGCTACAGGCATTTAATGTTATGGCATGAGGGGCCTGATGATTTTGATTTAACCCCTCCCCATGATATTCTGGGGCAAAAGATTACAGATTATCTTCCTAAAGGAAAACAAAAAGATATTATTTACAAGATGATGAAGGAAAGTTATAATTTTTTGCAGAACCATCCCATAAATATAAATAGAAAGAAATGTGGCTTAAAAGCTGCGAATTCTATTTGGATCTGGGGACAAGGAAGAAAGCCGTTATTACCTTCTTTTGAAGAAAAATACGGCTTAAAAGGTTCTGTTATATCAGCAGTCGATTTAATCAAAGGAATTGGAATATGTGCTGGACTTGATTCGATTGATGTAGAAGGTGCGACAGGCAACATTCATACCAATTTCACCGGTAAAGCTATGGCGGCAGTGGCTGAACTTAAAAAGGGTAAAGATTTTGTATATGTTCACCTGGAAGCACCTGATGAGTGTGGTCATAGAAATGAATTAGATAATAAGGTAAAATCTATTGAGTTAATTGATGAGAAAATCATTAAAATCATTAAAGAAGAATTAGACGCAGCAGGGGAAGAATATAAAATGCTGATTTTGCCAGACCACCCAACGCCAATCAGACTCAGAACCCATACTGCAGATCCTGTACCTTATTTGATTTATCAAAATACGAAGGAAAAATTAAATCCTATACAGTCTTATGATGAAATATCTGCTTTAAAAAGCAATCATTGCTTTTTAAAAGGTCATGAATTAATGAATTATTTTCTAAAGTGTAAGGAGGACGAATAACTTGTTAATCGTACAAAAATATGGTGGAAGCTCATTAGCGACAGTAGAAAGAGTTTTTAATATCGCAAATAGAATTATTAATACTTATAAGCAAGGGCACAAAGTGGTTGTAGTCTTATCTGCTCAGGGAAAGACAACGGACCAGTTAATCGCTAAAGCCCATGAAATTGATCCAAATCCTTCAAAAAGGGAAATGGATATGTTAATTTCTACAGGGGAACAACAATCTGTAGCTCTTATGGCAATGGCCATTAATAAATTAGGCTATCCTGCTGTTTCCCTTAATGCATTCCAGGTTGGTATGCACACCAATAGTACCTATAGCAATGCCAGATTAAAGAAGATTGATACAGAAAGAATTGAAGCAGAACTGGATAGGAAAAATATAGTCTTAGTAACAGGATTCCAGGGAATCAATAAGTTCGATGATATTACAACCCTGGGCAGAAGTGGTTCAGATACGACTGCTGTAGCAATTGCAGCTGCTTTAAACGCTGACAAATGTGAAATATATACAGATGTTGACGGTGTTTATACAGCAGACCCCAGAATCGTTAAAAATGCCAGAAAGTTAGATGAAATTACTTACGATGAAATGTTAGAATTAGCTGCCCTCGGTGCAAAGGTATTGCATCATCGTTCTGTTGAGATTGCAAAGAAATATAATGTGGAATTAGAGGTAAGATCCAGCTTTAATGATTCAGAAGGTACAATTGTTAGGGAGGTATGTAATGTGGAAAAAATGTTGGTAAGTGGAGTTGCTGGGGATAAAAATGTAGCAAGGATTTCAGTAATAGGTATACCCGATACTCCTGGCAAGGCATTTGAACTTTTTTCATTACTGGCAAAAAATAAAATTAGTGTAGATATTATATTACAATCTATAGGCCGTGACGGCACAAAAGATATTTCCTTTACAGTAGCCAGAAGTGATTTACATGATGCCTTAAAGATTATAAAAGAAAATCTTGAAAGATTGGGTGCAAAAGACGTTGTATACAAAGAAGATGTAGCAAAAGTATCAATCGTTGGAGCAGGAATGGCAACCAATCCTGGAATTGCTGCCATGATGTTTGAAGCAATGTACAATGCAGGAATTAATATCAGCATGATTTCTACATCAGAGGTTAAGATTTCTGTACTTATTGATGAAAAATATACAGAAGAAGCTATGAATGCAATCCATGAACGTTTCAGATTAGCTATGGAAAGATAATAAAAAAAGGGCTGTGCATTAATCTAATGTTAATGTGACAGCCTTTACTTTTTGTTATTATAAAAGGAACTGTTCATAAATAAATTTATGTAACAGTCCTTCTAGCGGGCTTATGAATTTATTGAAATTGCATATTATATAGCTGGGCATACAAACCATTTAAAGCCAGCAATTCTTCGTGAGTGCCTTCTTCTGTAATGTCCTCTTCCGTAAGAACCACAATTCTTTGAGCATTTTTTATGGTTGATAATCTGTGGGCAATGACAAAAGTCGTTCTGTTTCTGGCTAGTTTTTCTAATGATTCCTGGACCACTTTTTCGCTTTCATTATCTAAGGCCGAAGTAGCTTCATCAAAAATGAGAATGGGAGGATTTTTTAAGAATACCCTGGCAATGCTGATTCTTTGTTTTTGCCCTCCGGAAAGCTTAATACCACGCTGACCGATATCTGTCTGATAGCCATTGGGCAATGCCATAATAAAGTCATGGGCATTGGCATTTTTGGCCGCAGCAATAATTTCTTCGTCTGTGGCATCATGCTTGCCGTAACGGATATTATCCATTACAGTACCTGCAAACAAATAGACATCTTGCTGAACAATTCCAATATTTTGCCTTAAGGATTTTAATTGGATATCCCTTATATCGATATTATCGATTTTTATGGAACCGCTGGAAACCTCATAAAATCTTGGGATCAGACTGCATAAAGTAGTTTTTCCAACACCTGAAGGTCCCACCAGGGCAATATATTCTCCGGCTTTGACATTAAAATTAATGTTTGAAAAAACAGCATCCGATGTTCCGTGATAATGGAAGCTGACATTTTCAAAACGGATATTTCCTTTAATATTTTTAATTTCTATGGCATCTTTTTTATCTTCTATATCCGGATGGATGGATAGGATTTCATGGAATCTTTCGAAGCCAGTAATTCCATTTTGAAATTGCTCTGCAAAGTTTACGAGTTTTTTTACGGGTTCTAAGAAACTTCCGATGTATAATAAGAAAGTGACTAAATCCCCGGTATTCATTTGATTATTGCTAATAAACAATGAAGCACCAATAATTAAGACAACATAAATTAACGAACCAAAGGCATTGATTCCACTGTAATATTTTGCTATATAGTGGTAGCTGTCACGTTTACTGCGGACAAATTGAATATTGTTTTGCTTAAATTTTTCTAACTCAATATCTTCATTAGCAAAAGATTTTACTACCCGTATTCCAGAAAGACTGTCTTCTATGGCAGCATTGATGGCAGCAATTTTTTCCCGGTTCTTTTTAAAGGCTTTATTCATTTTATTATTATAGTAGTAGGCAAATAAAAGCATAAAAGGAATAAAGGCAAAAACAATTAAGGTTAATTTTATATCGATGTTTGCCAGAATAATAAAGGCACCTATCAGTTTAGTTAAAGAAATCAAAATATCTTCAGGTCCATGATGGCAAAGTTCTGTAATATCAAGCAGGTCATTAGTGATTCTGGACATAATCTGTCCAACTTTTTGATTGTCATAATAGGTAAAAGACAGTTTTTGTAGATGTGAGAAAATATCATTACGCATATCGTGTTCCATTAGGGCACCCATGACATGGCCGTAGGATGTAATGAAATAATTGCAAAGATATTCAATCAGGGTTAAGAAAAGCATCAGGGATAATATTTTTATGATGAGCCCTGCTGCTATGGATGTATTTGTGTTGAATACATTTTCGGTTAAGTACCTGACAATCAGAGGAAAGAGCAGGCCAACCCCTGAAGCAATAAAGGCACAAATCATATCTGCAATAAATAACCATTTATACGGTTTATAATAAGATAATAAGGCTTTAAGCTTAATTTTCATATCAGGTCTCCTTTTCTTTCTCAAAAGCTTTATGAGTGTTTAAACATTTAATTTTCTTAATAGATATGGATTTGCTGGCATATTTATTTTTAGAATGATAGCATTTTAATGTTTTATTGTCAATAAAGATGTAGAAAGCTGTATATAGCTTATAAGGATTTAATATTGTTTGAAGATAGCAAATCGTATATAATAGAGTTAATGTAAAAATGAAAACTAGAAATGAATGGTGGTTAAATGGATATAGTAAAAAAACTTCAGGAAGAATTTAATCTGAAAACTTTTCAGGTTGAAAATACAATCAAGCTGATTGATGAAGGGAACACAATTCCTTTTATTGCCAGATATCGCAAAGAAGCAACAGGCTCATTAAATGATGTGGTTTTAAGAAATTTTTACGAGAGGTTAAATTATCTGCGTAACCTGCAAGAAAAGAAAGAACAAATCACAAGGGCTATCAGTGAACAAGGTAAGCTTACGGAGGAGCTTACACAAGCAATTGAAAAAGCTGAAACCTTAACAGAACTCGAAGATATTTACAGGCCCTTCAGACCTAAGAGGAGAACAAGAGCTACCATAGCTAAAGAAAAAGGATTAGAGCCACTGGCTCAAATGATATGGGAACAAGAACTCACAAATCCTGTAGAAGAAATCGCAAAGGATTATATTGATTTAGAAAAAGAGGTAACCAGTGTAGAAGATGCCATCAATGGATCAATGGATATTATAGCAGAATGGATTTCCGATAATGCTGATTATCGGAAATATATACGTAAGGAAACATTTTACAGGGGCATCTTAGTCGTAAAGGCCAGGGATGAAAAAGAAGAGTCTGTTTATGAAATGTACTATGACTATAGTGAAGCGGTAAAAGAGATTCCGGGACACAGGATACTGGCTATTAACAGAGGCGAAAAGGAAAAATTTTTAAGCGTTAAAATTGATGCTCCAGTTGACAGGATTATACTATTTTTAGAAAAGCAAATTATTAAAACAGAAGGACCAGCCCATGAGTTATTAAAACTTGTTATTGAGGACAGTTATAAAAGACTGATTGCTCCTGCTATTGAAAGAGAAATACGAAATGAATTGACGCAGAAAGCTGAAACGGGTGCATTAGAAGTCTTTAGAAGTAATCTTTCCCAGTTGTTGATGCAGCCGCCGATAAAAGGCAAAGTGGTTCTTGGCTTAGACCCGGCCTACAGAACAGGATGTAAAATTGCTGTGATTGATGAAACAGGCAAGGTATTGGATACAACTGTTATCTATCCAACGCCTCCGCAAAATAATATTGAAGAATCTAAGGCGATCATTATTGACCTTATTAATAAATATAATGTAGATATTGTTTCTATAGGTAACGGAACAGCTTCCAGAGAATCGGAAATGTTTATTGCAGATGCCATCAAAGAACTTGAAAAAACGGTGCATTATATCATTGTAAATGAAGCTGGCGCATCCGTATATTCTGCATCACCTTTGGCATCAGAGGAATTCCCTGAATATGACGTAGGTATAAGAAGTGCAATCTCAATTGGAAGAAGGCTTCAGGACCCATTAGCAGAGCTGGTTAAAATTGATCCTAAATCCATTGGGGTTGGACAATATCAACACGATATGAATCAGAAGAGATTAGAAGAAAGCTTGCAGGGAGTTGTAGAAGATTGTGTAAACCGGGTTGGTGTTGATTTAAATACGGCGTCTGTTTCCTTATTGCAGTATGTATCAGGCATTACGAGTGCAGTGGCTAAAAATATTGTAGAATATAGGGAAGCAAACGGGAAATTTAAGAACAGAAAAGAGCTTTTAAAAGTTAAAAAATTAGGACCTAAAGTATTCGAACAATGTGCAGGATTTTTAAGAATTCCTGAATCAGATAATATTTTTGATAATACAGGAGTTCATCCGGAGTCCTATGATGTGGCACAAAGATTACTGGACCGAATTGGTCTTCATTTAAATGATATTAAAGAAAACAAAGTTAAAAACTTAAGAAAAAACATTCAAGATATTGATGCATTGGCTCAAAGCTTAGAAGTGGGTGTACCGACCTTAGAAGATATCATTAAAGAATTAGAAAAGCCGGGCAGAGACCCCAGAGAAGATATGCCCAAGCCTATTCTAAGGAGTGATGTATTAAAATTAGAAGATTTAAAAGAAAATATGGTCTTAACTGGAACCGTCCGAAATATCACCGATTTTGGGGCTTTTGTAGATATTGGCGTTCATCAGGATGGCTTGGTTCATATTTCACAGATGTCAGATAAATATATTAAACACCCCCTGGAAGTTGTAAAAGTAGGGGAAATTGTTAAGGTAGCCGTATTAAGTGTTGACATAAATAAAAAGAGAATTGCATTGACAATGAAAGGGATTTAAGGAAGGGAGAACAAGTATGGAAGTTAGGTCGTTTAATGATGACTATCACGAGGTCGGCCAGTTAGTTATAAACTATTTGCATCATGAATATGACTCTGTTGAAGAAATGAAGGACAATTGGAAAGGAAAAAATCTTATATTAAAAGTGGCAGAGGACAACGGAAAAGTGATTGGATTTGGTGCTCTTGATTTAGTCAGAAAAAAAGGGGAACCGAATTCAGACTTATATGGAATAGTTGTTGATCCTGCTTATCGAAGGCAAGGCGTAGGAACTTTGCTTATGAAGTCTTTAGTGGATGATGCTAAAGGTTTAGGTATTCGCTACATTTATTCAACCCTGGACAGAAATAATGAAGAAGGGATAAACTTTTTGATTCATTGTGGCTTTGAATATAAGAGAAGCGTTTTTATGATGGAAATGAATGAACCCGTCATTAATGAAATTGAATGCCCTGAAGGTATTGAGATTAAAGAGATGTCCGTTTTAGAAAATGTAGAAGAATTCTTAGAGGTATATGAAGAAATATTTGGGCATATAAATGATAAAGAACAATTGACAGAAAAAATATCAAAAGAAAACAATTATAACTTTTTCTTAATGTATAGAGTAAGCAAGAGTACAGGCACAAAGAAAATTATCGGATTTTGTATTGTAGAAAATATTGATGAAGATGGAATTAACCGCCGTATTGATATTTTGGGTGTAATCGATAAGTATGCCAGAAGAGGTTTGGGTAAAGTGCTTTACATTACGGTTTTAAATCATTATTGGTCTGTGCCTGAAACCAAAAGAATTACCATTAGTTTGAAAAGTTCATCAGAAAATGTTAAGAAATTTTATTTATCTTGTGGCATGGAAGAAACCTATATTCAAGAAACTTACCGGTATGAAATTTTATAAATATTTTAATAATAAATTTGACATCAATAAATACATATAGTATAATGAATAAAATTTAATATGAAGATTCTTCAGGGCAGGGTGAAATTCCCGACCGGCGGTGACAGTCCGCGAGTGCGAAAGCACTGATTTGGTGAAATTCCAAAACCGACAGTATAGTCTGGATGGGAGAAGAATTGTTTTTTGTTTTTGAAAAACAGTCAGTCTGAAGAATCTTCAGGCTGTTTTTTATTTGTCCGATAAAAGAGAATTTTAAAAGGAGAGATTCAATATGGAAAGTATCAAAAAAACTATTCCTCATGAAAGAAAACTGTTTCAGACGACCAATTTAGTAAGAATGGGACTTTTATCAGCCCTTGCAGTTGTTCTTATGCGTTTTGAATTTGTTGTTCCTGGGTTTCCGCCATTTTTAAAAATGGATCTTAGTGATTTGCCAGCAGTAATTGGAGCGATCATGATTGGGCCTGTAGCCGGAGTGGTTATTCAACTGATTAAAGTTTTGTTATATACTGTTTCAGGAAGTGAAACCTTTGGTATAGGTCCCTTAGCTAATTTTATTGTAGGTGCTGCATATGTTCTTCCTTTTGGTCTTATTTATAAATATAAAAGAAATATACTAGGGGTAGTTGTTGGCTGTATTGCGGGAACTATAAGTATGGCTGTTATCGCAGCATTTATGAATTACTTTGTTATGATTCCTTTTTATTCGGTAGCCTTTGGTTTATCAATTGATGACATTGTTGCGATGTGTGCAAAGGTTAACTCCAGGGTTCAGGATTTAAAAACTTTGATTGTGTTTTCAATTGTTCCTTTTAATATTTTAAAAGCAATAATTATTTCTATGATTAGCATCGTTCTTTTCGTACCATTAAAACCCCTTTTAATAAAGTTTAATCATTAAAAAGTAAACGATGAATTATTATGGAACGGTCTTGACCGTTCCTTTAATTATTTATATATTTATTAATAGTGTATCATTATGATATGATTGAAAGGAATTAAAGATATATGATATATGAAACTTTTTCAGAAGAAGAAACTAAAGAACTTGCTTATAAAATAGCCTGTCAGGCGAAAAAAGGAGATATATATTGCCTCATTGGGGATTTGGGAGCAGGCAAGACTGCTTTTGCAAAAGGCTTGGCCAAAGGATTGGACATAGAAGAAGAAATCATTAGCAGTCCTACTTTTACTCTGGTTAACGAATATCAGGGAAGACTTCCATTATATCACTTTGATGTTTATAGAATCACAGATATTGATGAAATGGAAGAAATAGGTTATGAGGAATATTTTTATGGTGACGGGGTTTGTTTGATAGAATGGGCAAACCTGATAGAAGAGTTAATTCCCCGGGAGGCTATGTGGATTAAAATCATAAAGGATTTAGATAAAGGGGAAAATTATCGTAAAATAATTATTGAAAACAAAAAGGAGCGGGAAAATTGAAAATATTAGCTATAGATTCATCGAGTAATGTTGCTTCGGTTGCCGTATTAGAAGACGAGAAGCTTCTAGGCGAAATGAGTACAAATTATAAAAAAACGCATTCTCAAACCTTGCTTCCGATGATTCATCAGTTGTGTCAAATGATTGATCTGGATTTAAATTCTTTGGATTATATTGCCACAGCCAGTGGTCCGGGGTCTTTTACCGGTCTCAGAATTGGAGCATCTACGGCAAAGGGATTAGCCTTTGCTCTTAATAAGCCTGTTGTTGCAGTTCCAACGCTTGATGGATTGGCATACAATATTGTATATAGTGATCATTTAATCTGCCCTATTATGGATGCGAGAAGAAATCAAGTTTATACTGCTTATTATTTATGGGAAGAAGATTCTTTGAAAAGACAATCAGAATATATGGCGATCGATATAGAAAATTGCTTAGAAAAGGTCAAGGTCTATAACAGACCAGTGATTTTTTTAGGGGATGCAGTACCTGTCTATAAAGAAACCATTAAAGAAAAAATGGAAGATGTGAAATACTTTTTTGCTCCTCCATCTTGTAATATGCAAAGGGCAGCTTCTGTTGGCAGTTTAGCTTTTGTTTACGTAAGAGAAGGAAAAATTCAAAGTGCCATGGAGTTTGTTCCCTTTTATTTGAGGAAATCTCAGGCAGAGAGAGAATATGAAGAAAAAAATAAAGAATAACTTAAGTGGGGATTTTTATGATTCAGACAGTTCCTATGAAAGAGGAAGACATAGGCAGAGTTTATGAAATAGAAGAAAAATGCTTTTTGACTCCCTGGTCAAAATATTCTTTTAAAAAAGAACTGGAAAACCCCTTAACCTATTATATCGTTGCCAAAAAAGAAAATGATATAATAGGCTATGGAGGCATGTGGATTATTGTTGATGAAGGACATATTACCAATATTGCAGTAGATCCTGCATTCAGGAATCAGGGGGCAGGTAAAGCCATATTAACTGCCTTGCTTGATGAAGCAGAAAGAAGAAAATTGGCAGCTGTTACTTTAGAAGTCAGAAAAAGCAATCATATAGCCTTAAATCTTTATAAAAAATTTGGCTTTATATGTGCAGGAATAAGAAAAGAATACTATCATGATACAAAAGAAGATGCCATTATTATGTGGAAATATTTATCATAATATTAAAAAAGTCTTCAAATCAATGAAGACTTTTTTTGTAGATTTTTTCAAAAAAAAAATAAAATCTTTAGAAATAAGAGGAAATAGATAGTTGGTATTGAATATAATAATATATAGAAAGGAGTGGAAATATGAAGAAATATAGGGAATTAAGCTATAAAGAATTAAAGAGATATATAGATCCTTCTGAACTTGATTTTAAAACGACAGAAGACTTAGAACCCTTAGAAGGAATTATTGGTCAGGAAAGAGCCGTTAAGGCCATGGAATTTGGATTAAACATTAAGATGAGAGGCTACAACATTTATATGTCAGGCCCAACCGGCTCCGGGAAGACCAGTTATGCACAAAGTTGTATAAAAGATTTTGCCAAAAATGAACCAGTTCCTTATGACTGGTGTTATGTATATAATTACAGCAAACCAAGTAATCCCATTGCCTTACGTTTTCCACCGGGCTTAGGGAAAGAATTCAGAGACGATATGAATGAACTGATAGAATATCTCATTGCGGATATACCCAAAGCCTTTAGTTCGGAAGAATATGAAAAAGAAAAGTCAGAAATCATAAAGGACTATCAGAATAAAAGAGATGATCTTTTGAATCAATTAAAAGAAAAGGCGCAAAAGCTAGGCTTTGCGGTTAAAATGACTGGTGCGGGGATATATTTTGTGCCAATTGTTAATGGAGAAGTTATTGAAGAAGAAGATTATAGAAATCTGGGAAAAGAAGTTCAGGAGCAAATCGATCAATTAACGGATGAAATACAAAGTGAAGTTACTGAAACCATGAAAACCATAAGAAATCTGGAAAGAAAGGCAAGGCAAAAAATCGAGGATTTAGATTATAAAATAGGATTATTTGCCGTAGGCCATCATATAAATTACTTAAAGGAAAAGTATAAGGAATATGACAGGGTCATAAAATATTTGGAAGCAGTTCAGGAAGACGTTTTGGAAAATATACAGGAATTTCTTGAATATGAAGAGGACGAAGAAGAAGCACAGCCACCTGTACCAGCAGCTTTGATGCCATTTATGGTTAAAAGTATTGAAGATGTCGTAAAAAAATACAGGGTAAATCTTTTTGTTGATAATACAGAGATAAAAGGAGCACCTGTTATTGTTGATTTTAATCCAACCTATAATAAATTAATTGGACAAATAGAATATGACAATGAATTTGGCAATCTGACGACTGATTTTATGAAAATTAAGCCTGGCTTATTTCATCAGGCCAATGGGGGCTATCTCATTTTACAGGCAAAAGATGTTTTAAATAATTCTTATTCATGGGAAGCCATCAAGAGGGTGTTAAAGACTAAAGAAGTAACCATAGAAAATTTAAGGGAATTAATGGGGCTTACGGCTGTTTCTTCTCTGAAACCAGAACCCATTCCAGTATCTGTAAAGGTTATTTTAATTGGAAGCACTTATCTGTATGATTTATTATATGCTTATGATGAAGATTTTAGAAAGTTATTTAAGATTCGTGTTGATTTTGATTCCGAAATGGATAACAATCATGAAAACATTAAGATGCTGGCTCGTTTTGTTCATGGCTTTACTAAAAGGGAAAATACAG
>JAAYML010000069.1 GCA_012521395.1 Candidatus Epulonipiscium sp.
TAAGACCTGATTTAGAAACTTTAATTCTCTTAAATAAACCTGCCAAACCTGAAGCAATTGTTAAACATGCAATGATAACAGCAATGATTAAAAATATCCTCATAATATTCCTCCTCTTATTTATTACAGCTTAACCGGGTTAAATTCTATTCCTTCACCCTTAAAATATTTACCAAACAGTTCATAATATTGAAGGCGCAAACCTTGAATGAAGACAATCAGTCCTTCTAAGCCTATTACAACAATATTCCCTATTATCAGGATAATAAAGCCTGAGATACCCCCATGGGCCATCTGTGCCATGGTTTTAAACGCTAAAAACAAGCCCACATGGTTTAAAGAAAAGGCTCCAACCCTGATAAAAGAAATGGTATTGCTGGCTAAGCTTAAAATGGTTTCTATGATATTAAATCCACTTTCAACATAGTAAGCAGATACTTCATCCTCATACAGATGAGACTTATTTAAAATTTTATTGGCCAGAGGTTCCCTGATGACTATCAGCAGCATCGCGATAATCATTAAGATAATAATAACCACTTTAGGAATAACAGAAATACCAAACGCAATATCGCCCACTAAAAGTAATAAACCAATATAAAAGATCAGTCCGGATACCCCGTTTCTTCCAAAGAGACCTTCTTTTATATCATGTACTTTCAGGGCATTGATAATGCCAAAAATAAAGCTGATTAATATAAAAATGATACCCAGTCCAATGGCCAGAAGTAAGATTAGATTGATGTGTTCCATAGGATTGATGACAATCTTTGAAAGAAAGCTTGTCTCTCCAAATATATTCTTAATTCCCCATGGGATTAATTCTTCATTTCCAAAGATACTGCCATACAAAACGCCAAAAAACATCGAACTAACCCCTAAACGGGTTAAAAGTTGACCAAAAAAAGAAGCCATATTCTTTTTTTGAAGGAAAAGTCCAAACAGTATAAAAATCAGCCCCTGACCCACATCTCCAAACATAGAACCAAACATAACAAGATAAGATATACTCAAAAATGCGGTCGGATCTAATTCATAATAATTTGGAATGCCATACATCTTTACTAAACTTTCGAAAGGCTTAAACAGCTTTGGATTTTTTAATTTAGTGGGTGGCAAGACATCTAAGCCAATCTCTTCAACATCTTTAAAACTTATTTTAAAATTATCACTGACTGTTGAAAGTTTATTTTTTATTTCATCCATTTGGCTTTTTGGAACCCAACCAGATAAAATAAAGGCATTATTCTTTCTTATAATTTTTTCTTTGATGCTTTCAATCTTCATGATAATCTTTAATTCAACAAACACTTGCCTAATAATATCCTGATACTCTTCTTTTATCTTGTTTATTTTCTGAAAAAGTATTTCTAATTCAATACTTTCCTGATGAAGCACTTTTTCTATCTGCTCTTTCATTTCTGCCGCCGTTCCATGTAATGCTTCCGGAATTATTATTTCTTTGAAATTAAGAGATTTTAAAATTCTTTCGGTTTCAGTTTCATATCCCTGAGGATAAATAATAAAGAATACTTCCAGATCATCCCTTGTTCCAATATCGTAAATAATAGCTGTCATATTCTCGATATTTTTGATAATTTTCATTTTATTTTCATGGGACAGCAAGCCGATTTTATACTTAAAAAAATTCAACTGATTCAACTGATTAAAATCAATCTCTGAATCAGATATATATTTAATACTTTCCTTATAAGCCTTATACTCTTCAATTTTTTCTTGTTTTTGTAAAATTGCTTCGTAAATAGGATAAATTTCATGATAAAGCTCACAAACTTTACTTTTACATTGACTATAGTCAATGTTTTCATCAACAGAAGAAAAAACCGCGTCAGAATCTACTTCTAACGCTTGTGCAATATATTTTGCCTTTTGGAACAAATCATTAAAATCGTTGTTATTATTTGGATCAGTTTGTTCTTCACCAGGATGATTGTCCCTGGCAAGACTTTCTTCTAAAAGATTAAGGGCAAAATAATTTTCATAAATGTTGCTTATGTCGGTTTGCAAATGAACATTGCCCATCAAAATAATTTGCCTTAGAAGTTTGTTCTCATCTTTTAAGGCACCCACTAAATTCATGGTTACCATTTCTTCGACTGCCATAAAAAAGACCTCCATCGCTTTTATCATTCTCGTATTAAATACCTTTTTAAGAGATTTTTATCTAAATTATAACGGATGGATTCTATCACACTAATGATATCTTCAACTTCACATTTTAATAAATGAATATATGAAATTGCCTCCATGATGTTCATCCGGTTTTCTTTTTGCTTGTTTAAATATAATTTATAAAGATATCTGTTAATTCTTCTTTCTATAAATACATCTTCTTCATTGGGAAAAATGAAAGCATACTTTGAAGCCTTGATTTGTTCAATAAAATCTTTCAGGTTTGGCGCATAAACAAGCTCTTTTAATTTTTTATAACTTAACCGATAACCACCAGGGATACAATAGATTAATATTTCTTCCGGGGGAATATGAAAATATTTCTTACCCCTGTAAATCCACTGGATATTATTTAAATCAATATTAATCCCTAAACATTCTTTAATAATCTTTTCATCTTCTTTGGATAAAGTTTCTGCCCTTTCCAGTAAAGTTTTGTATAAAATAAGCTCCAACTGCATTTCAATGTGGAATTCTCTTTTTAATATGTCTTCTTTATTATCATTTTTTATAGGAATGTAATAAACCGTATCTTTAAGGTTTTCAAAGAAACTTTCCATGTCTTTTGAATTTAATAGCCTTTCGTAATCCAAACGGCTATATTTTTTTGAATGAATCAGTAACTCTTCAAGCATAGAACTGTCTTCATTTCTGTTAATCGTTCTCAGGATTAGCTTTAAATCTTCAATTTCATATTCACATAAAAGGGCTAAAAAAAACTTCTTATAATTTCCTTGAAAATAAGGCAGAAAATCTTCTATCTGCTTAACAATATTTCTGTACAACTCTATCTCAACTTGCCCTCTGTGAATCGTCTGAGGATTCGTATTTTTAAATAATTCACCATAACCTGTATTATTTTTAAGATAGGCCACAATCTCCGAAACATTTCTCTTCGATAGAAGCATTTTATAATCGTTTTCATTTAATAAATATCTTTTCTTTGCCTGTATTTTAGTGTTAATTGCCGCAAAGTTCGTTATGCTTCCCATTTGTAAAATCTCCTAATCAATTTCAAATATTTCTTTAAAGATCGATTCAGAAAGTCCCTGACGAATTTTCTCAAAAGAATCATTTAATCTTTTTATCTTTTGTTCCCCTTCTTCTAAAATGGAATTTACAAGTATATTACACTTTTCGATTTCCTCTTTATATTTATTATCTGCAGTTCTTCTGGCTTCCTGAATAATGTCTTCTTCCATTTGCCTGCAGGTCTCTTTAAGCTTTTTTTCATTTTCCTTTTTTATTTTTTCGAACTTTTGTTGACTTTCCATAGCTTTTTGATCCATTTGGATGATTTTATTTATAATTTCTTCTATCTCAAGCTTGCCCATTTCCCTTACTCCTTATAGCTTTTTATAGATTAGATAATAATTTCCATATAATGGTACTTCCCAATCATCAACTACATTCTACTCCCATTTTTTTATGAATTCAATACAAAAATTTTGAATAAAAAAAGACTGATTATTCCAGCAATTGTAGGGGTTCCAAACCAGGCAAAAACAATATTGCGAATGGTTTTAAAACTAATGGTATTAACCCCTTTTACAAGACCTATTCCAATTACAGCACCAACAATTGCCTGAGATGCAGATACGGGAATACCTATTTTTGCATAAATAAATACAACAATTGCTGAAGTAAAAACCGATATTAAGCCAGAAACAGGAGAAAGAGTCACCAGGCTTTCCCCTACCGTTTTCATAACGCCCTTACTATAGGTAAGAACACCAGTAGCTATGGTAATCCCGCCTATTATAACAGCAGCTTTTACACTTAATATGTCTAATTTTCCCACATAAATACCTGTCACATTGGCAACATTATTGCCACCTAAAGAATAAGCTGCAAAAATACCAGAAATATAATAACCAATGATGATAACTCTATCATAAATTTCATAATTACTAATACTTTTTTCGACATACTTTTCAAAAATTTTATACAAAACAAATGAAATGGCGATGGCACCAAAAGGAGTTGCAAACCATGCAATAAAAAATTTAATGCCCTCCGTAAAATCAGGCTTGCCTCCAAGCAGGGCTCCACCAATAATAGCACCTATAACAGCCTGAGATGTTGATACAGGTAAATGCAGTACCGTCATTAAAGTCACCGTTAATGCCGCAGCAAGCATTACAAAAAAAGCTTTGGTTGATGTATCAATTCCGCTGCTATAAGCATAATCTCCTATTTTAAAGATCCCTTTTGCTCCTTCTGCATAAGCGCCAATAATTACAAAAATTGCAGTTAAAATTACAGCTGTTCTGTATTTAACAATTCTTGTGGATACTGCAGCAGCAAAGCAATTGGAAGCCCCGTTGCTGCCCAGGGCCCAACCTAAAACTGCCCCGGCTAATACTGACGGCAAACCCATATTATCAAACCTTTCTAAGTACCATAATCATTTCTAACATGTCAGATATATCCTCTGCTATATCAGAAATATCTGCTATATCTGCTATGATAGATTTTAATTGGTTTTTTCTTGCCAGTTCTACTTTCATTCTAAACAGTTTATATATTGCATTATATTCTTCATCGTCGACTTCTGACTCCAGCCTTTCAATATCGATAAGTTCATCTTGAAGGCTATGGGCTTTTGTCATATTGCTAAATACCATATTGACTAATTCTCTTATTTTTATCAGTTGAATTCTGGTTTTTTCCGTAATTTCCCTGATATGCGGTTTTATTTCTTCCATAAACTCTATTTGCTGCAGGCAAATTTGTTTAATGATTTCTTCGCATTTATTTGCAATTTCATCGGTTAATTCAATTAATTTTAATAACTCTCGTCTTGATTCAGGAAGTAAAACGCCTTTAAGAAGCGACTGAATGATTTCGTGCCGGACAGAATCTGCTTTAGATTCTGCTTCTCCTACCTTTTTTGCCAATATTTCAACTTTATTATTTAATCCCTTTTCATTTAATTCTTTAAGACCTTCAGTAAATAATTCATAACATTCCAGCACAGCCTCCTGATGCTTATCGACCAGACTTAGCATTTCTCTTTCCTTTTTAAAAAGTAACATTGCCTTCACCTTCTTTTTTATGACTAATTTATATTTTTACTATATCACAAAAAATTATGAAAGTAACCATTTCATTTTAAGTGATAATCATTGTAAATTTATTTATTATATGTTATAATATACCAAAAAAGTATCTAGTTTTACTTTTATTTAAAATTAAAAATGTTGTAATATATTTTGTGAACTATTATAATAAGGAAGGAATAAAAGACAAGTGACTTCCAAAAATAATTAATCATTTTGAAAGGTGGAATAAAAATGGCATTAGTAACAACAAAAGAAATGTTTAACAAAGCATTTGAAGGGAAATATGCTATTGGTGCTTTCAACATCAATAATATGGAAATCATTCAGGCGATTACCCGCGCCGCTGGCAGATTAAAATCTCCAGTTATTCTTCAGGTATCCAAAAGTGCTATTAAATATGCCGGACCTGGATATTTAAAGAAAATGGTTGATGCGGCTATTGAAGAAACCGGCATTGATTTAGCCCTTCATTTAGACCATGGTCCTGATTTGGAAACCGTTAAAGAAGTCATTGCAGCTGGTTTTACTTCTGTTATGTTTGACGGTTCTCATTATGACTATGAAACCAATGTAGCAAAAACAAAAGAAGTGGTTGAATATGCTCATGCCAGAGGTGTTGTTGTAGAAGCTGAATTAGGAAAACTGGCAGGCGTAGAAGACGATGTTAAAGTTTCAGCTGCAGATGCTACATATACCGACCCTGACCAGGCAGTTGACTTTGTAAGAAGAACTGGTGTTGACTCTTTGGCAGTGGCTATTGGTACAAGCCATGGTGCATATAAATTTAAAGGAGAAGCAAAATTAGATTTTGACCGTTTAGCTTTAATTACTGAAAAATTAGAAGCAGCTGGCTTCCATAACTTCCCCATTGTTCTTCACGGTGCTTCTTCTGTTGACCCTGAATCTGTTGAACTTTGTAACAAATACGGCGGACAAATTCAAGGAGCTGCCGGTGTACCTAATGAAATGCTAAGAAAAGCTGCTTCCATGGCTGTATGTAAAATTAATATGGACACAGACATCAGACTGGCTATGACTGCAGCAATCAGACAAGTATTCGGGGAACAACCGGCTGAATTTGACCCAAGAAAATATCTTGGTGTAGCCAGAGAAAGAATTGAAAAATTAGTAGAAGACAAAATCATAAACGTTTTAGGTTCTGCTAATACTCTATAATTCATTTTAATAAAGCCTAAAATATATAAGACACCCGCTTTAACGGGTGTCTTTATCATAACAGCACTTTTTATATTTTTTACCACTGCCGCAAGGACAGGGATCATTTCTTCCAATTTTCTTAGGTTTTACAACTATCTTTGAACGATTGTATTCCTTTTTAATTTCTTTTCTTCTTTCTTCACTTAAAATATCAGCCCAGGCAGGAATGTTATAAAGCCATTCCGCTTTGGCATCCAGCATATTCCAATAAAGCTTTTCGTATTCAATGTTTAATTTTACTTCTGAATCCTCTGTCAGGTCTTCTAAATTCACTTCTTCTGTCAAGCTGGTATTAATTCCATCGATAAAACCAGCAAATTCAACTGGTGTCATACCATATTCACTTGCCAGATCCTTAACTTTTCCTTCAATATTTTGTATTTTATTTTCCAGGATTTTTTCGTAAGCTTCTTTTTCTTTTTCAAGATAGTTTTGGATAAATTTTTGTCTTTGTTCTTTTGTTCCTAATTGTTCAATATGATTTTCCCACTCATTGTAAAGACTCATAAAACTACCTCTTTCCTAACTTTGTTTTATATAACTTGCTACAATCTCACCATAGTATATCACATGATAATCATGATTGGAATAGTAATTTTCATGAATATTTTCATCTAATAGTGCTGGCTCCATTGCTTGTTTATGTACGACTTTGCATTCGAAGTGTAAATCGCATTCATCAATAATCGGTGCATCAACTTCTTTTCCTTTTACCGCAGTCAAATGACATTCTTTAAATTTGTCATAGTCCCTTCCAGATTTTGTCCCACAAAAACCCAATTCTTTTTTTAATTGCCCGTTTAAGGGAACACTAACAGTAAATTCATTAGATTCTTCTAAAAGCTTGTATGTATATCTGGAGTATCTAACCAATATGGTCATGACAGGCTTGCCCCAAATCACCCCAATATTGCCCCAGCCAATGGTCATGGTATTTATGGTCTCTTTGCCTTTTACATTTAAAAAAACACCTTTTGGCAATTGCTTAATAAACTCCTGGCTATAATCTTCAAAAGAAATATCTTTATACATAAATAACCTCCTTTATTTAATCTTAAAATGAATTAAATTGCCCAACTAATATAATAATATATCATACTCATATATTATGTGTAAAATACCAATTTCTATTGACCTTTTTTTAAATCAGTGCTACGATTGTGTTAGGTAGAGTTAGACTCTATGTTTGGTTAGTACGCACTCTTTATCCACGGAGGTGGATCATGGACACATTATTAAAGGGAATTAATATTTCTAAAGACTATCAAATGGGTGAAGTAACGGTTCATGCTCTTAGAAATGTAAATTTTGAAATCTATGATGGGGAATTTATTGTTGTTTTAGGTCCCAGTGGTTCAGGAAAAAGTACTCTCTTAAATATCATAGGAGGAATGGACAAACCTAGCTCTGGGGAATTATTTTTTTATGAACAACCCCTGCACAATGCCGATGAAAAAACTTTAACTCAATACAGGAGAGAGGCCGTTGGCTTTGTCTTTCAATTTTATAATCTGATTCCAAACCTGACGGCAGAAGAAAACATTAATCTTTCTGTAGAAATTGCAAAAAATCCTTTAAAAGTTGAAGATGTCCTTAAAGAAATTGATTTATATGACAGAAAAGACCACTTCCCTTCTCAACTTTCTGGCGGCCAGCAGCAAAGAATTGCTATTGCCAGAGCTCTTGCCAAAAATCCAAAAATTTTACTTTGCGATGAGCCCACAGGCGCATTGGACTTATCAACAGGAATACAAGTCTTAAAGCTTCTTAAAAGATTCAATGAAATCCATAAGAAAACTGTAATTGTCATCACCCATAATACAGAAATTTCTAAAATTGCCCATAGAATCTTTTATATTATTGATGGACGAATTGAGAAAATTGAAAACAATCCATCACCTGTTTCACCGGAGGAGGTGAACTGGTAATGCTTTTCAGGAAAATGCTCAGAGATTTAAGAGAAAATAAGATGGCTTACCTGGCCTGTATCTTTGTCATTTCCATCGGTATTATGGTCTTTTGTTCAATGTCTATGGTCATTCAGGATTTTGAAAGGGCTATTCATAATTTCTACACCAATCACAACTTTGCAGATGGTTTTGCCTATGTTCAAGAAATGCCTTTATCGGAGCTGAAAAGGCTTGAAAATACCGGGGGAATTAAAAAGCTGCAAGGAAGGCTGATTAAAGATGTTAGGCTTTATGCCCCTGACAGTGAAAAAAACATCTATCTGAGAATGGTTTCTGTTTTTCCTGATGAAAAAAATCCTATAAACGGTGTACATCTGATAGAAGGCAAATCTCTTAATAATAACGAAAAAAATCTATGGTTAGATGCCCGCTTTTTTGATACCCATCAGCTTAATATCGGGGATTCCATAGAACTCATTATAGAAGGTAAAATAATTCCCTTTACAGTCATGGGAAAAGGGCAAAGCCCTGATTTTGCTTACGCCTTAAGAACTGCCCAAGATTTTTATCCTTCTCCTGAAAGCTTTGGGATTGCCTATGTTCCTTATGATGTCATGACTTCCTTGTTGAATCAGAAAAATACGGTTAATGAAATTACTTTTACCTTACAGGAAAACGCAAGCTATGAAGATGTCGAAAGCCGCTTAGAAACAAAATTAAAAACGTATGGGCTCCAAAGCATTTATCCCAGGGATGAACAAACCAGCCACCTGCTCTTAAAATCTGAATTAGATGGTCTAAAAAGTGTTGCCGATTCTATTCCTTTTTTATTTTTATTAATCTCCAGCATCATCTTATATATTATGATTAAACGGCTGACAGAACAGCAAAGAGGACAAATAGGAACCCTGAAAGCCTTTGGTTATTCCAACTTTGAAATTCTCTTTCATTATGCTTCTTATGCCCTTATTATTGGTTTTTTTGGCGGACTGATTGGTTCTTTATCAGGTCTTTTATTAACCGCTCCTATGTTGGATATCTATAATGAATTTTTTAATCTTCCTGATTTGGTCCCAAGTTTTCAGCTGGAATACCTTATCTATGGTGTTCTTCTTACCATGCTTTTTAGCTTAATTGCTGGTTACGAAGCTGCCAGGGGAATCCTTAAACTCCATCCTGCAGAAGCCATGCGGCCTCCTGCTCCTCCCCCGGGTAAAAATATCTTGATAGAAAAAATTAGAATTTTTTGGTCTTCCCTTAATACCCAGGGCCGCATGGCAGCAAGAAATATATCGAGAAATAAAGGCAGATCCTTTTTCACCTTCTTAGGAATCATGTTTACCTTTAGTTTGATGGCTTTCATTGGCTCTTTCAATCGCTTGATCGATTTGATGATATACGATCAGTTTGAAAGAATCCAAACCGCTGATTTGAAAATATCTTTTTCTGGTCCCCTTTCTTCCGAGGAAGTTTGCAGGCTTTTAAGCCGTGAAACTGGTATTAAAAAGGTCGAACCTTTATTGGAAGTTCCAGCCCGTCTAAAAAATAACTGGCATCAAAAAGATTTGGTCATATTAGGACTTGAAAAAGATTCTATTCTTTATAATATCATTGACAAGAAAGGGCATAAAATTTATCCTCCAGATGAAGGGATTATCCTTTCTGAGTCAGCAGCAAAAGCCCTTGATGTCTCAGTAGGCAGTTATATAAACCTTGAAAGTATCTGGCTTGAAGATAAAGAAGATAAGGTTACTGTCAGGGTAACTGGTATTATCCCCCAATATTTTGGTGTAAACGCTTATATGAATCAAAAAAAGTTAAGTCAAATATTGAAGGAACCGCCTATGGCCACTTCGGCTTTACTCTCCTTAGATAAAAAAGCTATAAAATCCTTAAAGGATAAATATAATAATTCTCCTATTATTTCTTCGATGGAAGAAAAGGAAAAAATAATTGATAAATACAATCAAATGATTGGCTCCTATGCATCCATGATATGGATATTGGGAATTTTTGTGATTCTCACAGGCTTTGCTATCGTTTATAATTCCAGTATTATTTCCTTATCCGAAAGGACAAGAGAATTGGCATCTTTGAGGGTTCTGGGTATGACGCAAAAGGAAGTTTTAGAAGTGATTAGCTTTGAACAGTGGAGCATTGCTTTTGCAGGCATGCTTGCAGGAATACCGATGGCTTATGCCATGATGGAAACCATCTCTAAAAGTATGTCCACGGATTTGTTTACTATCCCGTCAGCTATTGAGCCCCCTGCTCTTTTTACTGCTTTTTGGGGCACCACGCTTTCAGTTTTTATTGCACAAATTTCAACCAGCAAAAAAATAAAACAGTTAGACTTAGTAAATGTCCTAAAGGAACTGGAAATCTAGGAGGTGCTGGAAATGAAAAAGACGGCTAAAAGAATTCTTTGGGCTGTAATGATTTTAATTCTTCTTATTGGCAGCTATTTTTACTATAGCAAGCCTATTGAAGTCATTTGTTTGGAAATAGTGCCAAAAACCGTAACAAAAAATATTCATGAAAAAGGAAAAGTTGTAACTGCCGATGAAGTAACCCTTTTTAGCCCATTGTCTGCTGAAATTAATAAAATTCATATAAAAGAAAATCAGTCTGTAAAAAAAGGTGATATCCTTATAAGCTATAATACTCAAGAAATGCTCTATCAACTGGAACAGCTAAAAGCTCAACTGGAAAGTATCAAAGGTCAGGAAGCCCAAAGTTATCAAAGTCCTTCTTCAGCTCAAATTGCACAGCAAAATTTAATGATAGAACAGGCAAAACTTCAAAAAGAAGCCTCTGAAGAAGAATTTAAAAAAGCTCAATCGCTTTATGAAGACGGAGCCATTAGTAAAACTGCTTATGAAGAAGCAAAAAGAGCCGCCGAAACGGCAGCAAATCTTTTACTGCAACAAGAACAAGCCCTTCAGATCTTAAAGGATCAATATAAAGCCCCACAAGGTACCGCTCAATATTTTAAAGGACAAAAAGAAGTCATCCGTGCACAAATTGATTTACTCGAATACCAAATGAGCAAAGCTGAAATGACTGCTCCTATGGACGGAATCATCAGTGAATTAAATGTAAAAGAAAAAATGATTACTGCCCCAGGTACTCCACTGCTTACAATGATTGACCCAAAAAAACTTGAAGTTGAAGTTTATCTTTTAACAGAAGATATCCTCGATATTAAAGAAAATATGCCTGTAGAAATGTATTTGGAAACTAATAAAGAAGATGTAATGATAAAAGGAATTGTAAAAGAAATCGCTCCTTATGCCCAACAAAGCATTTCAGCTTTAGGACTGGAAGAAGAAAGAATTAAAGTAAGCATTGAAATAAATAATTCACCCATTCCTTTAAAACCCGGTTATGCCCTTCAAGTTAACTTTACAACTTTTAAAGAAGACAATTGTATTAGTGTTCCAAAAACAGCCCTCTTTACTTATCAGGACCAGGATGCTCTCTGGATTATTAAAAATGGCCGGGCTCAAATCCAGATCGTAGAAAAAGGATTAGAAACAGATCAGGAAATCATTATTAAAAATGGGCTTAATCCCGGAGACACCATTATCATCGACCCCCAGACCAAAGGTCTTAAAGAAAACAAAAAAGTTTATCCAGTTATCACTGGATAAACTTTTTTATTATTTTATTAATATTTTTTCTACGACTGCTTTCATTTCGTCCTTTTTGCAAACTGTCGTATGACGAACAGGCCTTTTATCAATGTCTTTTATCGCTTTTGGGGTTTCCCTCTTTATTAACTGGCTCATTTTTTCAATTAATTCAAAATCTGAATAACCTTCGTACTGGCTATCAATAGCTTTCATAACACTGGTTGTAAATTTATAAGGACTTGCCGTGGATGCAATGATGGTTTTTGTAGTGTCTCCTGTTTTTTCAAGATAATCTTTATAAACCGAATAAGCCACAGCGGTATGAGTATCTATAAGATATGCAGTCTTATCAAACAGCTCTTTAATTCTTCTACAGGTTTCCGCCTGCGTTGCAAAACCGCCATGGAAAATTTTTAATTTATCTTTCATTTCAGGTGTAATTTCATAATGACCTTGTGTTTTTAACTTTTCCATCAATTCTTTGGTCTTATTGGCATCTTCATCGGCAATATGATAAAGTAATCTTTCTAAGTTACTGGATATTAAAATATCCATAGAAGGAGAAATCGTTAAAATAAATTCTCTGTTCTTATCATATTTCCCTGTGTTGAAGAAATCATATAAAACTTTATTGTCATTGGAAGCACAGATTAATTTGGCAACAGGAAGTCCCATTTGCCTTGCATAATAAGCAGCCAAAATATTACCAAAGTTACCTGTTGGTACAACAATATTGACCTGGTCTCCTAAAGCAATTTCCCCAGCCTGGACCATTTGGAAATAAGCATAAAAATAATATACAATCTGGGGTACCAAACGGCCGATATTAATCGAATTGGCAGAAGAAAACATATAATTGTTTTCACTTAAATACTGATTAAAAGCTTCATCTCCAAAAATTTGCTTTACACCATTCTGGGCATCATCAAAATTACCTTCTATCCCTATAACATAGGTGTTATCTCCCACCTGGGTAGTCATTTGTCTTTTTTGAATTTCGCTCACACCATCTTGCGGGAAAAAGACAATAATCTTTGTACCTTCTACATCAGCAAAGCCTTCCAGGGCTGCCTTTCCTGTATCCCCTGAAGTTGCTGTCAAAATAACAATTTCCTTTTCAATGTTTAATTTTTTTGCAGCAGTCTTTAATAAATGAGGTAAAATTGAAAGGGCCATATCTTTAAAAGCCAAAGTTGGCCCATGGAAAAGCTCCAGAAAGTAAACATCGTCATGTTTTACTAAAGGCGCAATCTTTTTATCATCAAATTTTTTATCATAAGCTTTATTAATACAATCTTTCAGCTCTTCTTCTGTAAAATCAGATAAGTAATTTTTCATAATTTGATAGGCCAATTCCTGATAGCTCATATCTTTTAAATCTTCTAAAGGGCAATCGAGCTTAGGAATTTCCTGAGGTACAAATAAACCGCCATCTTGTGCAATCCCCTGGACAATCGCATATGAAGAAGAAATATCTGCTTGTCCTCCTCTGGTACTTTTATACTTAATCTGGCTCATTGGTTTTCCTCCTAACACTGATAAAAAATTTATTTTCAATTATAACACAATAAAAATAAAAAAGTTTCATAAATTATAACATAAATTTGATAAATTTTTAACTCTTTTTCAACAAAAATACCACCCTCTAAGGGGTGGTATGATTGTGTAGCGATATATTTAAATATATAATAATATGAATTATTATAATTTAGATACATTCGCTGCTTGAGGTCCTCTAGCGCCTTCGACTACTTCGAATTCTACTTGTTGACCTTCTTCCAAAGTTTTAAAACCTTCGCCTTGGATAGCAGAGAAATGTACGAAAACGTCATCTTCTCCTTCCACAGAAATAAATCCAAAACCTTTTTCTGCGTTAAACCATTTTACAGTGCCTTTTTTCATTTAAAATCCTCCAAAACATTAATATATTTGGCATAAAGCCTATGTCTAAGTTACCATACATTTTTACCGCTGTCAACGGTGTTTATGAAAAATATTTTTATTTTTTATGGGATGTGTTCATTACACTATTATTTTGACTAAAAAACATTCATTTTATTAAACCATTTATAGGATAGCTGCACAAGAAAAACCAGATTAACGTCGAAAATATGTATAAAATAGATAATTGTATTTTTATGATATTTCTGGTAATTCATATACGAATTTATAAAAATCTTCATATCTCCCTCTATAGGTTGGTAAGAAATCACATTCTTTTTTGTCAACAATATAATCTTCAATTAAAAAAGTTTTAATACCTAATTTGCCTGCTACTAAATCTTCTTTCACATCATTACCAACCATCATACATTCTTTGGGACTTTTATTAATCTTTTCAAGGACTTCTTCATAAAACTTTATATTTGGTTTACAATAATGACTTTCTTCATAACAGGTGATATATCTAAAATCTTCAGGCAAAAAACCTGCCCACCTGATCCTGTGTACAATGGCTTTTTTAGGAAAGAGCGGATTGGTAGCTACCACAATATCATAACCCTTATCTTTTAAAAGATAAACTGCTTTTCTTATAAAGGGTGAATCACCTGTGGCTTTTCTAACTCTCATAAATTCTTTATCATAAAAATCATTGAGTCTGTTTATAAAAATGCGGATATCCCTTCCCATATATTTTTCAAAAGCTTCTGTAAAAACTTCTTCATTCGTCTTATATTCTGTATTTCTCATCATCTCTTCTGTAGCTTTCCAGATATTAGTAATTAATTCTTTAGGATTTACTATATCCCTGAAGAGCTTTCCCACTTCTTCAAAATAAACATTCATAAAAGTATCCATATCCAGCGGAAGCAAAGTACCATCCAAATCAAATAAAATTGTATTTAAACACATATTTATCCTCCGTAATAAATGATATATTAAACCATTATATCATTTATTTTAAAAAATTAAAAGAAAAAATATAAAAAAACTAAAATATTTTATTCTAACTCAAAAACTTCCATATTTAAATAAGCATTGACCTTTTCCCTGTTTTCCAGTTTTGGAATACAGCCCTCAAATACCCATCTGTCCACACTTCTTGATGAAACCCCTATCATTTTTGCCAATTGTGGAATTGTAATTCGCTTTTTAATAAGAATATCATAAAGTTTTTTATTTTTTATTTCCCAACTTTTTAAATGTCTTATAATTACTTTTTCTTTTGGATGCAGCAAGGCATAAATCCTGCTATATTCCCTACAGGCATCACACTGGACATGAACACCAAAAACAGGTTTGCCACAACGGGTACATAGCTTTTTTTCTTTTCTTCTTTTTCTAAGTTCCCTCATTGCCTTTGCATTATCATAGCTGCTCAAGAATATCCACTCCCAAAATCTTTTTTATATATTATTGCCATTTTGGGAGCTTTTTAATGTAAATTTTTAAAGAAAAACTGTGGGACTACTCACAACAGGATAATCCTTCCTTTGAACGCTCAATTTTTTATAATTTTTCTGGTTCCGGATACTCTTTCCCAAAAGTATCTACTGTCATAAACTTAATTCTTTGTTCTTCTAAAGGTCGGTCAAAATAATCCGTCTCTACACTCGCAATCTTGTCTACGACAGTAATACCTTCTATCACTTTTCCAAAAGCCGCATAATGTCCGTCCAGATGAGGTGCGTCTTCATGCATAATAAAAAACTGGGAACCTGCAGAGTCCGGATTTTGAGCCCTGGCCATAGAAATAACCCCTCTGGTATGTTTTAAATTATTATCAAAGCCGTTTATTATAAATTCTCCCCTGATGCTATATCCTGGTCCGCCTGCTCCTGTTCCTTGCGGATCTCCTCCCTGAATCATAAAACCTTTGATGACTCTGTGAAAAATTAAGCCATCATAAAAACCTTTCTTGACTAAAGAAATAAAATTATTAACCGTATTAGGTGCTATATCCGGATATAGTTCAACTTTCATTTGACTTCCATCTTCCATACAAATCATTACGACTGGGTTTTTATCCATATGCTCTCATTCCTTCCTAATTTAAAAGTTTATTGTTTTTTAAAGTTTTGATTAATATAGTAACATAAAAAAGCTTATTACTATGCTTATATTATTATAATAGTTAACTTCTTATATTTAAATTTTTTTCATAAAGAGGTATATAAGTCAACTTATTGTTTACTCTGCTACTTTCCATAAGGACAATAGAAGTTACGGGAACGGTTATGGGATCAATGATAAAATTTTTCTTAATGATTTGAACAGGCTCACTAAATTTAACCCTTCTGCCTAAAGTGATATGAGCTTTCAGATCTCTTTCTTCTAATGAAAAACCAAGAACTTTTAATTTCGAATGAAGCTTACGATATAAATCATTTAAACTTGTTAAATCTCCGTCTAAACCAATCCAGGGCAGGTATTCATCCTGTCTTTTAAAATAATCAAAATGACTCAGTTTAAGGGTAAAACCTTCACTTTGACCTGCCGCATTATCCATTACTTTTTCAATCTCAGGAATTTGTTCTGGTTTAACTTCTCCTATAAAAACAATTGTTAAATGAAAATTTTCTTCATGAGTAAAATTCCCTTTAGTGCAATATGTCTTAAGCTCATTTTGCTTTTCTTTTAAATAGGCTTTTAATTTATTATCAAAGTCAATCGCGACAAATACTCTCATTTAACATTCTCCCTGTCTTTTTATATATTTCATTACTATCTTGTTATCATAATCCTTATCCTATATATTTCAAATAATTCTCCTACCATTATACGCTACTTTTTTTTAACATAAAAGGCGGTATCCATAAATAGATACCGTCTTACTAACAAAACCTTTTTATAAAAGTAATTTTTATTTTATTTTTGTTTGTACTGGTTTACTAGTATACATTACCGTACCATCTCCCAACTGGCCGTACAGATTAAGCCCCCATGACCATACCGTTCCATCTTCTTTCAAGGCAACTGTATGATAAGCACCAGCTGAAATTTCTATTACTCTATTTTCTAAATAGCTGCTGTCTTCTGCATAACAAGGCTGCCATCCTGTAAAGAATACCAAACTACCAATACTTGCATAACAAATGAATTGTCTGAGCACTTATTTAATTGTATTTATCTGCATCATTCTCCTCCTTTTTACACCTAATACAATAAATTTAATATAACATAAATTTCTCACTATTTCAACATTTTAAACTATACACAATGCTGTTGAATAAGCTACGTCTTCTATTCCTTCTCCTTGTATACAATTTAAAACATTAAAAATGAACAGCATTTTATTTCTATTCAAAAATAAAATACACAGGTAAGCAAATTTATAAATAACCCACCACCTGTGTACACTTTGCTTTTATTCTTCTTTTTTTCCAAGATCTTTCGGAACAGGCCGGCCATTCTTTTTTCTTTGCTTCACACATTCTGTAAGAAGATATTCAATCTGACCATTTACCGAACGGAATTCTTCTTCAGCCCAGGCAGCTATCTCTTCATATAACTTTGAAGATATTCGTAAAGGAATTTGCTTTTTATTATCCATTTTAGTACAGACTGCCACTGTTGATAACTGGCTGGGCGTCTCTGTTGCCGCAAAGAACAACTAACAGGTTCGATACCATGGCAGCTTTACGTTCCTCATCGAGTTGTACAACTTGTTTTTCATTAAGCATCTCCAAAGCCATTTCTACCATACCAACGGCACCGTCCACAATCATCTTTCTGGCATCAATAATAGCTCTTGCCTGTTGTCTTTGGAGCATCGCTGCAGCAATTTCAGGTGCATAAGCCAGATGGGTAATGCGGGCTTCTAAAATCTCAATGCCTGCATTTTCGACTTTAGCCTGTATCGTCTCACGAATCCGTTGTGCCACTTCCTTACTGGAACCACGAAGGCTAAATTCATCAGCTTCCCCGTTAGCGCCATTATCCTCAACCAAACCAATGTCATAAGGATACATACGGACAACTTCCCTTAATGCCCCATCGCATTGTAATGAAAGATATTCTTTATAATTATCCACATTAAAAACTGCCTTCGCTGTATCCACTACCCGCCAGATTACTGCAATACCTATTTCAATAGGATTACCCAAAGCATCATTGATCTTTTGTTTTTTGTTGTTTAAGGTCATTACTTTCAGAGAAATTTTTTTACTTACATAATTATTTTGCAGGTTTATTCCCGCTTCTAATTTTATACTGGGAATATGGCTGACATCATCACTTTGTCCAAGACGGGTTTTGGCAGCTGGGTTAACAGCAACTGCAAAAGGATTAACAAAAAAGAAACCTGCTTCTTTTAAAGTACCTATATAATTCCCAAACAAGGTAAGTACTAAAGCTTCCTGGGGCTTAATAATTTTCAGACCAAGAAAAGGAACAAAACCAATCGATACCCAAATAATCCCTATCGTTAAAAAAACTGCGCCCAAATTATTCTGCTTGCTTAAAAGGTTTCCTCCGAAAATAATAGAAGCAATCGCAGCCAGATACAGGAAAATAAAAAGAATTAAACAAGGCATTCCCGCTTTTGCTTTTAAAATTTTTTCTTCCATAACATTCCCTCCTTATATTTTTGTCTATTATATTATTATGAACTTATATATTAATTATATCATTATGATATCATAATTATATCAAGTTTGCAATCATTAGAATATTTTAATTAATATTTTTTCTCTCTCCTGATTAATCAGACA
>JAAYML010000070.1 GCA_012521395.1 Candidatus Epulonipiscium sp.
AGATAATAGAATTTGTTTGATTAGTTCCCATTTATCTGGCTGCAATAGCCATGCCCTTTATCATTTGATGCCAAAGAAATATCGAAAAAAGTATGAAGTGAAATTGCTAAACGAGTATGATAAAAAAGAGGATTATTATATTAATATGATTACTTGTAAAATGACCATAGGAACCTACGGCCCCATTAGCCATAACAATGAAAAATTAAGTTTAGAACTTTGGCATGGCTTCCCCTTAAAATGCTTGGGAGATATGATTAAATCACAAAAAAAACAGGATGAGTATATAAAAAGTAAGTGGCAGCAAATAAGCAAAGTTGCTTCCTATTCTCAATTGTATAACGTACTAATGAGTGCTTGTTTTGGGATTGATATTAATCAATATTATATTTCTGGCATGCCAAGAAATGATTATTTATTTAAATCAGATGGAATTAAAAACTTATCTGTTATTTTTAAAAAGAATTTTCATGGGAAAAAGATAGTTTTTTTAATGCCTACCTTTAGAGATTCAGCAATAGGCTATGAAAAAGAAGTGGTTAAAAACTGGGATAATTTATTTGGCTTTTCTTCTTTTTGTAATGAAAAGTTTAATACGTTTTTAGAAAAGAATAATATCATTTTAATTGCAAAGCTGCACCCATTTGAAGAAGATTTAGCCTGCCGGTATATTAATAATTATCAATTAAACAATGTATATTTATTAACTCAAAAGTTACTTTTAGAAAATAATTTTGATTTGTATGAAGTTCTTAATTCAGCAGACCTGCTGATTACGGATTATTCTTCGGTTTATTTTGATTTTTTATTACTGGACAGACCTGTTTTATTTACTCCGGTAGACTTAGAGCATTATTCTAAGACGAGAGGATTCCTGTTGGAGCCTTATGATATTTGGGCTCCAGGGCCAAAAGTTTTAGACCAGGATAAACTGCAGGAAGAAATTATAAAGCTTCTGGAAGAAGCTAATTATTATAAAACAGAAAGGGAAACTATTAAAAATATCGTTCATTATTATCAGGATGGAAATTCCTCAGAAAGACTATGGGAAATGATTGATAAAATGATGGAGGAAAATGCATCAAAAAAATAACAGGAGGGACTCAATGAATATTTTACATATGACCACCTTTCTGCAGGGGGGAGCAGGAAGAATTATCTATAATCTAGCACTTCAGCAAAAAAGAGATGGACATCGGGTCGTTGTTATAACCAGTGAAACAGGAGAACCGGGATATGAAAATTATAGTGAGTACATTGATGGCTTAATCGCGAATGATATAGCAGTATATAAAATTGATTCGTCTTTTAAAAGAAATCTGTATTTAAATCTGTTAGTTGTAGAACAAGCAAGAAAAATTATACTGGAAAATGATATAGACATTATTCATGCCCATGCAGCCATTCCTGCCTTAATTGGTATGATATCAAGGCAAATTTCTAATAAATATATACCGGTTATTCAAACCATGCATGGTTATGGATTCAACAAAAATTATGAGCAGGAGCAAATGGATAAAATTATTATGAATGGCTTGGACAAAGTTGTTCCAGTTTCTTTTGATTCCAAAGATTTGCTGGAATCAAAAGGGGTTTGCTCAGATAAAATGGAAGTGATATATAATGGGATTTTTGAAGATCAAAATAATAGTATAACAGATGAGGATTTGGATTTAAAAGAACTGCAAGAATTTAAGAAAAAAGAGAGGACCATAATTGGCTGTATTGGTTCTGTATGCGATAGAAAAAATCAGGAATTATTAGTAGAAGCTATAAAATTATTAAAAGAAAAAAATCCATTGATAGTTTGTTATTTTGTTGGAGAAGGAGATAATCTGGAAGAATTACAAGCTAAAGCAAAAAACTATGGTTTAGAAAATCAGATTCGATATGTGGGCTATAAAAAGAATGCCAATGACTATTTAAAAAACTTTGAATTGCTTATTTTACCTTCAAAAAGTGAGGGTTTTGGCCTGGTGATTATTGAAGGCTTTAGGCAGCAGGTGCCTGTTTTATCAAGTGATATAAAAGTATTTAAAGAGTTAATCCGGGATAATGTAAACGGCTTTTTATTCAAAAATGAAGACAAGGAAGATCTGGCACTTAAGATTGAGCAAATAATAAAGATGCCGGCAAAAGAGAAAGCTGAAATCATCGAAAAGGCTTATGATGATTATAAAACAAACTTTACTTTTGATACGATGTATCACCGTTATATGGAATTATATAAGCAACTAATTTTTACAAATAAAAAGGATGAATAATAGTGAAAATATTGTTAACTGCTATCGGGAAAAGGATTCAGCTAATTTCATATTTAAAAAAAGAATTTACAATTATAGGGACAGATTGCTTGGATTTAAATCCGGCACGCTATTTTGTGGATCAATTCTATAAAGTTCCGGCATATCATGATGAAAGCTATATTCCTTCTTTACTTGCCATATGCGAAAAAGAAGCTGTAAATATTTTAATTCCTTTATTTGAAAAAGAATATCCTATATTGGACAAGCATAGAAAAGAATTTGAAAAAACAGGTGTTTCTTTACTGCTTTCTGATGCATCAGTTATAAATATTTGTAATGACAAATACAGGACTTATGAATTTTTTAAAAGCCATAAGATTCTTACACCAAAATCTTATTTATCCATTGTTGAAATAGAAAATCCAAAGGGGAAATATATTGTAAAGCCCAGGGACGGCATGGGCAGTCAGGGCGTGTTTATTGCAAAAAATAATAAAGAATTAGAATTCTTTTCAAGTTATGTCCCAAGTCCCATTATTCAGGAATTTATTGAAGGAAAGGAATATACCATCGATGTTTTTTGTGACAGAGGCGGCAGGGTGGTTTCCTGTGTACCCAGAGAACGGTTGCAAGTCAGGGCTGGTGAAGTTTCCAAAGCCATTACAAGAAATCATAAGAAAATTATAAAGCAGGCAGTAGATATTTGTGAGAAATTAGGCGGACTGGGGCCTCTTACTTTGCAGTGTATTGAAGACTTTAAGGGAGATTTGTATTGGATTGAGATTAATCCCCGTTTTGGAGGAGGCGTTCCCCTTTCCATGGAAGCGGGCATTGATTATGGGAAGATGATTAGAGAATGGAAAGAAGGGAAAGCGGTTAGTTCTCAAATCAATTGCTTTATGGCAGATTTTTTGATGTTAAGATATGATGAGGCAGTGTTTTTGGCTGATAATAATCAGGGCAAAAAATAAAGCGCCCACTAAGCTATATGGATTTAGTGGGAGCTTTATTTAATCCAAGATCTGCTTTTATTTTTGTTGTAGATATTTCAGGTGTTCTTTCTAGATAAATTACTTCACAATAATCTTTAAGAAAGTCAAATTTTCCTTCCCAGTCATTTCCCATGACAAAGATATCAACTTTATATTCTTTAATGTCCTGGATTTTTTGTTCCCAACATTCTTCAGGGATAACCAGGTCAACATATCGAATAGCTTCTAAAAGTTTTTTGCGTTCTTCATAAGAAAAATAGCATTTTTTGCCCTTGATTTCATTAAACTTATTGGTTGATAAGCCGACGATAAGATAATCGCCGAGTTCTTTTGCCCGTCTTAACAGGTTAATATGTCCGTAGTGTAGCAGATCAAAGGTTCCGTAAGTGATTATTCTTTTCAATGATTTATCCTCCTAATTAAAACAATCGTTCATCTCAATATAATTATCGGTTAAATAGCCTTTAATATTTAATACCTATAAGTTTTAATGAAATTAAAAAAGTGTATTTGATTTGTCATTGAAGAAAAAAGATTTAACTGCATTATATAATAATTAAGTGTTAATAAATTGCTTAGAATGGGTGATAGAATGAAAAAAGTATTGATTGCAGTATATTTTTTCCCGCCTTTAGGCTGGTCTGGAGTACAGAGAACTTTAAAGTTTGTTAAATATCTACAGGAATTTGGCTGGGAACCCATAGTGGTTACCGTCGGAGAAAGCAGATTTTCTATTAAAGATCATAGCCTGGGAAAAGAAATTCCTGCGAATATTTCAGTGATAAGAATTGATGATATTATGTTAAAAAGGTATACAGATAAAATGTTAGATGAACTTATGAACTTTGTGCATGCTTCTTTTGATATTGTCGATGATGAAACAATAAAGAATGCATATATAGCTCATATTGAAAGCTTTATGACTCAGCTTAGAACAGCATTATTTTTCCCTGATGATAAAATGGCATGGGCAAATGCAGTGATAGATCAATTGGAACATTATGTGGACTTATCTGATATAGATATGATATTTACAACAGGAAAGCCCTGGTCTACTCATATCATAGGTTATGATATTAAAAAAAGATATAATAAGGCTTGGGTTGCAGATTTCAGAGATGAATGGACCAATAATGTATATGCAGAATATGACACGAATGATATACGATATAAGATGGAATATGCTTTAGAAAAGAAGATAGTTAATTATGCTGACATTATTGTTACCACCTCTTCTGTTTCCTCAGATAATTACAGAAATATTTTTGACTTGCCTTATAATAAGGTCAGGACGATTACAAATGGATATGATGAAGAAGATTTTAAGGATATAGAGCCTGTTCCAACAGATAAATTTACAATTGTACATAATGGGGCTTTCTATTCTGTAAGAACCCCTTATAATTTTTTGAAGGCTGTCAATAACTTAATTGATAAGGGAAAAATAGATATCAATAATATCAATGTTCATTTTATTGGTACATGTGAAGATAGAATCAAAGCGGAAATTGAAAACATGTCAGCAAACAATTATATTAGCTGGACTTCATATTTAAGTCATCTGGAAAGCATCAAAGAAGCATCAAAAGCAAATTTATTGTTATTAATAACAGGAGAAAAAGAAAAGGTTAAAGCAATGATTCCTGGAAAAACTTTTGAATATTTAAGAATGGGTATTCCTATCCTTTCTATTTCTCCTAAAGGCAGTGCAGTAGCTGATATACTGGAAGAAACCCAAAGGGGATATAATGTTGAAAATAACGATATAGAAACCATGGAAAAAATTATTTACGACTATTATTGCAGTTGGCTTAATAATGTCAGGTTTGATTACAATAAAGAAGTTATCAGTAAGTATGAAAGAAGAAAGCTTACAAAGGATTTAGCGAATATATTTGATGAATTATCTCATAAAAAATAAAATTTATAATAACATAGGTGCAGTCCAGATTTCTATATTTATTATTAAACTGTGGAAATCTGAACTGCACCTATATTTAACAGGTTGATATGTCCGTAATGAAGCAAATCAAACGTTCCGTAAGTAATTATTCTTTTCAATGGATTTATCCTCCTAATGCCAGTTAATAATTTATTCTACTTTAATTATCGGTTGAAGGTTAGTGAAAATTTAATACGAATAGGCAACAATATTTCAAACAGAAGTTGTAATATTGAAAAGTTTATTATAAAATTTAACAATATGATTTATTTATTAGGTAATAAATCAAATTGTAATCAAGGATCGTGAATAGTTATTTAATACTGGTTACGATCCTTTTATTATGACTTAACAATTTGTAATTTATAACTTTTATAGGAGGTGATAGCTATGGATTCTAGTCCTGCCCCTAGTTTTAAAGACAAAAAAGATATCAAAATGGGAGCTATAGCTATCATTTTAGCTTGTTTGTAGCTCTCATTAAAGGAGGGCTTTGAATGCAAGATATTATTAAAAACCTTGTAAAGGAAGGGATGTTTTCAAAGGTAAAGGATGAAATTGTTAAGATGAATGTGGTAGATATAGCATCGTTATTAGAAGAGCTGGAAGAAGAAAAGATGCTTATAATATTTAGATTACTACCCAAAGACATTGCAGCTGAAGTATTTTCTTATATGAGTAATGAGCAACAACAATATATTATTGAAGTTATTACCGATAAAGAGATACAAACGATTACAGATAGGTTATTTCTTGATGATACCGTTGACATTTTAGAAGAGATGCCGTCAAATGTGGTAAAAAAAATATTAAAAAATACTACAAAACAAAAAAGACAATTAATAAATCTGTTTCTAAAGTATCCAGAGAATTCAGCAGGAAGCATTATGACGATTGAATATGTAGACTTAAAAAAAGAAATGAAGGTGAAGGATTCTTTAGAATATATAAAACAAATTGGTGTAGATAAGGAAACGGTGGATGTATGTTATGTAATCAATAAAAATAGAAAATTAGAAGGAGTTGTTAGTCTAAGAAAATTAGTATTAACTGATGGAGATATTGTTATAAAGGATATTATGGACACAAATTTTATCTCCATCCCCACCAATGCAGATCAAGAGGAAATAGCATCTTTATTTAAGAAGTATAATTTGCTAGCAATGCCAGTAGTGGACAAAGAAAACAGATTAGTAGGTATTATAACCATAGATGACATTGTGGATGTTATTGAACAGGAAAATACAGAAGATTTTCAAAAAATGGCAGCCATGACGCCGACGGATGAGGAATATTTAAAGAATAAAGTGTTTACTTTGGCAAAACACAGGATAGGATGGCTATTGCTCCTTATGATTTCTGCCACCTTTACAGGTCATATTATTAGCAAGTATGAAGAAGTTCTACAATCAGTTGTGGTGTTAGCTACTTTTATTCCGGTACTCATGGATACAGGAGGAAATGCAGGTTCTCAATCATCAACCCTGGTCATTAGGGGCTTAACATTGGGAGAAATCGAAGCAAAGGATATCCTAAGAGTTTTGTGGAAAGAATTCAGGGTCAGTGTTATTGTCGGACTAGTTTTATCCCTTGTCAACTTGGCAAGAATCTATTATTTTGAAAAGGTTGATTTTATGGTATCCTTTACTGTGAGTATTAGTTTATTTTTTACAGTCATCATGGCTAAAATAGTAGGGGGTGCATTACCTATCATTGCAAAGAAACTGAAGTTTGACCCGGCAATTATGGCAGGACCCCTTATAACAACTATTGTAGATACATTTGCATTGATGATTTATTTTTCTTTTGCGACAAGATTTTTGGGGATATCATTTTGAATTTTTATCAGTAAAAAAAGAGGAATTAAAAAGGTATTAGAACCCATCATTGGTTTTAATACCTTTTTTGTTCGTTTCAAATAAAATAATATTTTCATTTTGTGAAAGTTTAATAGATGTTCCCGAATTAGTTTCTCATTTATTCAAAGGCTGTTTTTGTTTTTATTAAAAGGTAATTATTTGTTTTAACGGCTATGCTTTTCAGCATTATTTGATGAAGAGTTAGAAAGTTTTTCAAAAGTAATTAAATATGACTATCTTTCTGAAGAATATCAGTCGCATATAAGCCAGGAGGATTATGAAAAAATACAAAGTATATATGATGCTAAAGAGTTTTTTGACAATATTCCCGTTGAATTTAAAATAACACGTTTTAATAGGTATTTGCATCGGGATTCAGATGAATTTATAAAACCTTGTGTTTTCAATTATGAAGATAGAGGGGAATCCATTGGATATCATGTAATAATTGGGCTGGAAGGTCGAAGACCAGTTATCAAAAGTTTAAAAATTAGTATTGAAAAGTATTAAATTATTACTTAGAGTGAAGTTTTAAAAACAGGAGTATATCTTTTAAAAATTATGAATGATAGTGGACTATCCTTTTGCATATAAAACTTAGTATAAAAAGCTTACGGAAAACGTAAGCTTTTTATAATGTTTTACAGGCTTTTTTACGATACAATAAGAAGAGAAACAGTTAGGAGGAAACTGTATGGAAACGATTCGCATAGCTAATAAGACGATAGATGAAAACAGCCCTTGTTTTATTATTGCAGAAGCAGGCAGTAATCATGACAGGGATCTGGGACAAGCTAAAAAGTTAATAGATGTTGCGGTTGAGGCTGGGGCAGATGCCGTAAAGTTTCAAACTTTTACTGCAGATAAAATTGCGGCTAATACTTCTCATCCAATTATGCAGTTAGGGGAAGAATATGAAGGAGTTCCAACTTTATATGAGCTTTATAAAGGTCTGGAACTCCCAAGGGAATGGCAGCAGGAATTAAAGGCATATGCTGATGAAAAAGGGATTATTTTTTTATCGACGCCTTTTGATTATGATGCAGTAGAAGAACTGGAAGCCCTGGATATGCCGGCTTATAAAATTGCTTCTTTTGAAATGGTGGATATTCCTTTCCTCAGATATATTGCAAAAAAGAATAAGCCCATTATTCTTTCTACAGGCATGGCTAATTTAGGCGAAATTGAAGAGGCTTTAAATGCCATATATGAACAGGGCAATCATCAGGTGGTTTTGCTCCACTGTGGCATTAGTTATCCTATGCCTGTAGAAGAAGTCAATTTGGCAGCAATGGATACGATGAAATCTGCTTTCAGGCTGCCTGTAGGTTATTCCGATCATACTTTAGGGATTGCCGTTCCGATTGCAGCTGTAGCCCGAGGTGCCAAGGTGATAGAAAAACATTTTACTTTGGATAGAAACTTAAAAGGGCCAGACCATAAATTTGCCCTTGAACCAGATGAATTAAAGGCTATGATTAAAGGGATCAGAGATGTTGAAAAAGCAATTGGTTCTTCCATTAAAGGTTTAGCCGATACGGAAAGGCTGCATCATCAAAGGGGACGCCGAAGTATTTTTGCAAAAGTAGATATTCCAAAAGGAACGGTTATTACAGAAGAAATGTTGGCAATCCTTCGTCCCGGGGTAGGTCTTATGCCAAAGTATTTTGATTTAGTAGTTGGAAGAGAAGCAAGAAAAGACATTAGGGAAAATGAACCTCTTACCTGGGATAAGATTTAGTGAAAGAAGGAAATCGTATGGGAAATAATATTGTTTGTATTGTACAGGCCAGAATGGGTTCCGAGCGGCTTCCTGGCAAGGTTATTAAAGAAATAAAAGGGATACCTATGATTGTCCATCTTTTAAACAGACTGAAGAAGGTTGAAAAATTGGATAAAGTTATTGTTGCGACTTCTACCAATCCGGAAAATGACCAGTTAGCGGCCATTGTAGAAAAGGCAGGCGGTCTGGTGTTCAAAGGTTCTGAAGAGGATGTATTAAGAAGATATCTGGAAGCGGTCAATGCTTTTGGGGGAGATTACATTATCCGGGTAACCGGGGATTGTCCCCTGATTTCATGGGAAGTACTGGATGCTTTAATTGAAGAATTTTTAAAAGCTAAAGTGGATTATATGCGGGTGGATGTACCAGATACTTTTTGCAGGGGGTTTGATGGAGAAATTTTTACAAAAGAAGCTCTTATTAAGGCCCATCAATTGGCTAAGGAAGAACGTTACCGGGAACATGTGACTTTATATATGTATGAACATCCACAAGATTTTACTGTTGCCAGGATGAAAGCAAAAAAGAAATGGAGCAGGCCAGATTATCGTCTGTGTGTTGATACCAAAGAAGACTTTGCTGTTGTAGAAGCCATTTATAATGCTTTGTATGATTATAATCCTTATTTTACGATAGATGATATCATTTCATATCTGGACAGGCATCCGGAGTTAAGCAGGCTAAACCAGTCTGTCCGTCAGAAAAAAGTATAGTTTTTGAATTTGAAAGTGGGATCGGGATGAAATTTATTATCAGGGCAGATGGAGGAAAAAAGACCGGTATGGGGCATATCATGAGAAGCTCTGTTTTAGCTGAAGCGCTAAGAAAATATGGAGAGCTTTCTTATGTATGCCTTAATGGGGAAGAATATCAGGCAGGCAGGCAATATCTTAAGGAAAATTTTTTTGATGTCTTATCTTTTTCTGAAGAAGAATTGTTAAACCGTCTTCAAGATATCGATTACGATTGTATTATTGTGGATGATTATAAAGTGGACAAGATTTTTTTTGAAGGCATTAAAAAGAAAAATGCCCTTGTTGGTTATTTTGATGATAATAAAGTAGAAGAATATCCTGTTGATTTTATTATTAATCAAAATCCTTATGCGGAAGATTTGGGTTATGATAAAGTCAGGTATTTAAAAACTTTTTTGGGAAGTCAATATGCCCTTTTAAGAAAGGAATTCAGGAATTTGCCTCCTTTTTTTGTAAGGGAAGAAATTAAGGACCTTCTGATTACTGTAGGGGGCTCAGATATCAATAAAGTATCGGAAAGAATTGTCATTCAATTATTAGACGCTATACCAGAGACGATGCTCCATGTGGTTATTGGACCAGCTTTTCCCAAGGGAATCATGGAAGATATTTGCAGTCCAAGACTTAAAAAGTATTATAATCCCAAAATGTCCGAGTTAATGTTAAACTGTGATTTGGCTGTTTCTTCCTCCGGGTCTACCCTTTATGAACTGGCGGCTTGCGGGACGCCTGCTATAGGGATTGTACTTGCTGAAAACCAGCTAAGATCAGCAAAAAAATTAAAGGAATTAGGTATTATTGAAAGTACAGAGATAGAAAATATTCCAGAGACTATTGCTAAGTTGACTTATGAAAGAAGAGCAGAAATGTCTTCAAAAGGAAGACAGTTGGTAGATGCGTTAGGTGCAGAACGTTTGGCTAAAGAATTAATAGCTTTAATAAAAACGAGTAGGAGTGTGTGACAAAGTGAGAGAGGATTTTTTGCCTTATGGAAGGCAGTGGATAGATGATGAGGATATTGCTGCAGTAGTGGAAGTTTTAAAAAGTGATTACCTGACAACGGGACCAGTGATTGCTCAATTTGAAGAAAAGCTTAAAGAAGTGACTGGTGCCCAATATGCCGTTGCTCTATCTAACGGAACGGCAGCCCTGCATGCTGCTTGTTTTGCTGCAGGAATAAAGGAAGGAGACGAGGTAATTACCAGTCCCATGACTTTTGCAGCAACGGCTAATGCAGTTTTATATTGCGGGGGAAAACCTGTTTTTGCAGATATTTGCCCGGACACTTACAATATTAATCCTGAAGAAATTAAAAGAAAAATTACAGATAAAACCAAAGCCATTATACCTGTGCACTATACTGGGCAGCCCTGTGATATGGACGAAATTATGAAAATTGCAGAAGAATACAATTTACTGGTTATAGAAGATGGGGCTCATGCCTTAGGGGCCAGTTATAAAGGGAAAATGATAGGAAATATAGGAGATATGACGACTTTTAGTTTTCATCCTGTAAAACCTGTAACTACGGGAGAAGGCGGCGCAGTGACCACCAATAACAAAGATTTTTATGAGAAACTTCTTCTTTTCCGAAGCCATGGCATCACAAGAGATGCAGATAAGTTGTTAAAGGATGAAGGCACCTGGTATTATGAACAACAAATCTTAGGCTATAATTACAGGATGACGGATATTCAGGCAGCTCTTGGCTGCAGTCAGCTTAATAAATTGGATTATTTTCTTGAAAAGAGAAGAGAATATGCAAAGCTCTATAATGATGCTTTTAAAGATTGTGAAGGGGTCATTAGACCCAGACAACTGCCAGATACCCTTTCAGGCTGGCATCTTTATGTTTTGCAACTTGATTTGGATAAAATAAGACCAGACAGAAGAGTGATATTTGATGAATTAAGAATTCATAATATTGGGGTCAATGTTCATTATATCCCGGTTTACTATCATCCTTATTATCAGAAATTGGGCTATCAAAGAGGTTTGTGCCCTGAAGCAGAAAAATTATACGAGAGAATTATCAGCTTGCCGCTATTTCCTAAAATGACAAAGGAAGATATAATGTATGTAATAAAGTGCGTAAAAGAAATTATTGGAGTTTATATAAAACGATAAACAAGAGCTTTTTATTGGAAGTCATAACTGAGGAGTGATATTTTGAATATCTTAGTAACCGGAGGAGCAGGCTTTATTGGCCGCTGGGTTGTAAAAAGATTATTAGAGGATAAGCATTATGTATGGGTTTTAGATGACTTATCCAATGGCAGAGAAGTCAATATAGAGGCGTTTTATGGACATCCCTGCTTTAAAGAATTCATTAAGGGGGACATAAAAGATAAAGCCCTGTTGGAAAAAATCTTTCAAAATAACTTTGATATTTGCTACCATCTGGGGGCCAGTATCAATGTTCAGGACAGTATCGATGATCCCAGGACAACCTTTGAAAATGATACAGTAGGAACTTTTAATGTATTGGAAGAATGTAAAAAGTACAATACAAAAATGGTATTTATGAGTACTTGCATGGTCTATGACAGGGCAAAGGATGAAAAAGGGATAACAGAGTTTCATCCGACTAAACCAGCCTCTCCTTATGCAGGCAGTAAAATTGCCGGAGAAAACATGGTCCTTTCCTATTGGTATGCATATGGGCTTCCTGTAGTAGTTGTAAGGCCCTTTAATACTTATGGACCTTTTCAAAAAACAGGAGGAGAAGGCGGTGTTATTGCTATTTTTATTAAGAGAGCCTTAGAGGGGGAAGACTTGCTTATTTACGGCAGTGGCGAACAGACCAGGGATTTTTTATATGTAGAAGATTGTGCAGATTTTGTTGTAGAAGCAGGCTACAACAGTAAAGTAAATGGTGAGATTATCAATGCTGGTTTAGGCAGAGATATCAGCATTAATGATCTGGCTTTGCTCATTGCAAAGGATCAAAGCAAGATAAAGCATGTCCCTCATATTCATCCCCAAAGCGAAATAATGAAATTGCTGTGCAATTATAATAAGGCCCAAGAACTTTTAGGCTGGAGTCCGAAATATTCTTTGGAGGAAGGTATTGAAAAAACAAAAGAGTGGATAGCAAGCAACAGCCATCTGTTATAGTTTCACATAAATTTTATTAAATATAGTGAATTATATTAAGAATGTTTGGTTGAATGCCGATATAAATAGTAGATAATATGCCGGTAAAGTATAATAATAAAG
>JAAYML010000071.1 GCA_012521395.1 Candidatus Epulonipiscium sp.
GGTCTTTTACTTCGTCGTAGATAAAGCTAAAGTCAATGCAGTCTTGAATTGCTCTAAGTAGGTGATCTTTTGGAACTAGTTCATCGATTGATATGAGCTCCATTTGTTTTACTGTTGTCCGGTCTTTCTTTGTCAGCACAGTTTCACCTCAAAACATTAATTTTCTACTAGTAATATTCGATATTTACATATAAAAAACCTGCCGACTTTGACTTTGTCGACAGGCTGAAACGCCTCTTATGAGGCGTTTTTAGTTTTGCACAATTTTTCTGCAGCGCACCCCGGCTGCGGGCGGCTCTGGTGATACATAGTAGTCAGTTTCGGCATGATCGGGGTAGGTGATGTTTTTTGAGAAAAGAAACAGTTGATTGGGAGAAGGCAAAATGTCTTTATAGGCAAGGTTATAGTTATAAAGAAATATCAAAAATAATGGGCGTGAGTGTGCAAACGCTAAAGAATAGCTACTGGATTAGATATCATGCGAACAGATTTTTTAGAGATCTTGATGAAGCTATTGAGGCGATTGTGAAAGAGAAAGAGTAAATGGAAGCTTTCGCCTGATCAGTGCAGTTAAAAATCAGAATATAAGCGTAAATTTCGAATTAAAAAATCTAAAAATCAAACAATTAATTAGCAAAGTATGATATTATATTATTAAAAAATGGACACGACAAATTTTTAATAAAGTTTTATACTGGGAAAACCCGGTTTTTACATAAGGAGGAGTAAACTTTGAAGCCGGTTTTGAAGTATCGTGGTGGAAAGTTACACGAAATTAAATATTTTGAGAAGTATTTTCCTAAAGAGTTTGATACTTATATTGAACCATTTGTGGGCGGAGGAGCAGTATTCTTTTATTTAGAGCATGAAAAAAATATTATAAATGACATTAATACAAAGTTAATAACCTTTTATAGGCAATTAAAATATCATTATCCAAGGTTAAGAAAAGAATTAGATTATCTACAAGAAATCTATGAAAAGAATCAAACAGAATTTGAAGAGCAGAAAGCTGTAGTAGGTGGTGATTATGTAATAAATCAGAATGAAGAACTTTATTACGAAATGAGACATTTATTTAATTATCCTAATGGCCATTGGTTAGAGGGGACAGTTTACTTTTTTATAAATAAAACGTCTTATAGCGGAATGATTAGATATAACGCTCAGGGAGAATATAATGTTCCTTTTGGTAGGTATAGAAATTTTAATACCAAGCTTATTACTGACAAGCACCATGAATTGTTAACTAAAACGGAGATTTATAATACGGATTTTGAAGAAATATTTAAAATGGCAAAACCAGACGATTTCATGTTTCTTGATCCACCCTATCACAGTGCGACATTCCACGATTATGGCAATTGCGTTAAGTCAGACGAAAATGAATTTGATGAATCAGAGCATAGAAGACTTGCAGAAGCATTTAAAAAACTAAAATGTAAAGCGTTGATGGTTATAGGCGAAACAGAGCTAATACGAGAATTGTATAAGGACTATATTGTTGATGAGTATGGCAAAAGCTATAGTGTCAATATACGCAATAGGTTTAAAAACAGTGCTAAACATTTAGTTATAACTAATTATTAATGATTATTAATAGCGGTCGAGGTGGGAGTAGTGGTATCACGTACA
>JAAYML010000072.1 GCA_012521395.1 Candidatus Epulonipiscium sp.
ATATTATTAATAAATATGACAATCCTTTAATTAATAAAAAAAGCTCTGTGTGCAAACACAGAGCTTTTTTACACTTATGCCATTCATTTTACCTTATTTCTTTTTCTGTCATCAATAAACACCAATATAGCAATAACAAGCACGTAAATATCTCCAATTAACAACATCGTTTTACCAAAGGCAAAATTCCCTTAGTGCCAAAGACTAAATTGCAAAAATCTAATTCTTATACAACATTATAATCCTCTGCTACAAAATTCAATAATCGAACAGTATATCTTTCCTGCCCTCAATTCAAGTAAAACGCTGAAAATTTATATATTATATATTTTATAGAATATTAATAGTATTAAATAAACCATTTGATTTCAGTAAATTTTAAACATTAAAAAACAAAGTCATCTGACACATAAGAGAAGTACTAAAAATAATTGACCTGATGATTATAATCTGTATGCTCATTTTGAACATATTCAAGTACTGCCTGAATCTCCAGCATATTAGGATTTTCACTTTGTTTAATCACAATATTTTTAGGTCTTCCTTCGTCTCCCCGCATTTCCAAATAGTATTTTAAAATGTCCGCTGCAATTTCATTGCTGTAGTTATCCTCATAAATCATTTCGTATTCATCTTTAGGAAGTTTAAGATTAATCTGATAACACCCATCTTCTTGCCGCACCCTGGTGTCCATAATGCTATTAATCATTATCATCACCCCACCTTTGCCTTTTCGATTAGTTTCTGGCAAAGGCGGTGGTTTCATTCTCTTTTTCTTGTGGTAAAATATGGATTTATCCTCTGAGGATTCTTTTCAAAAACTGACCTGTATAAGAATGGCTCACTTCTGCTACTTCTTCTGGTGTACCGAAAGCAATGACTTCTCCTCCCCTGTCCCCTCCTTCAGGACCTAAATCAATAATATAATCTGCTGTTTTTATAACATCTAAATTGTGTTCTATGACCAGAACAGTATTCCCTCCTTCTGTTAATCGCTGGAGGATTTCTATTAACCGGTGAACATCTGCAAAATGAAGCCCTGTTGTAGGCTCATCCAGAATATACACTGTTTTTCCTGTACTTTTTCTGCTTAATTCCGTTGCCAGTTTTATTCTTTGTGCTTCCCCACCTGAAAGAGTGGTTGAAGGTTGTCCTAATTTTATATAAGATAAACCCACAGCATTTAAAGTTTCAAGTTTTCTTCTTATTCTTTCATGATTTTCAAAAAAGTCCAAAGCCTCTTCTACTGTCATTTCGAGAATGTCAGAAATGGATTTTCCCTTATAACGAACTTCTAAAGTTTCCCGGTTATAACGTTTCCCTTGACAAACTTCACAAGGAATATAGACATCCGGCAAAAAGTGCATTTCAATCCGGATAATCCCGTCCCCATTACATGCCTCGCAACGTCCTCCCCTAACATTAAAGCTAAAACGCCCTTTAGTATAGCCTCTCATTCTGGCTTCAGATGTTTGGGCAAAGACTTCTCTTATCATGTCAAAAACACCCGTGTAAGTTGCTGGGTTTGACCTTGGGGTTCTGCCTATTGGAGACTGATCAATATTAATCACCTTATCTAAATGCTCCAGACCTAAAAGCTTATCGTGCCGTCCGGGTTTTGTTTTAGCCCTGTTTAAATCCCTGGCTAAACGCTTATATAAAATTTCATTAATTAAAGAACTCTTACCTGAACCTGATACCCCTGTTACACAACAAAAAACACCCAGGGGAATCTTAACATCGATGTTTTTTAAGTTATTTTCTTTTGCCCCTTTTATCTCCAGCCATTTCCCATTGGGTTTTCTTCTTACCTGAGGAATTTCAATTTTTTTACGCCCGCTTAAATAAGCGCCTGTTTCTGACCTCAAAGATTTCTTAATATCTTCTACAGTTCCGGTACATACTACTTCCCCTCCCCTGGAACCTGCCAGAGGACCAATATCAACGATATAATCAGCAGCATACATAGTATCTTCGTCATGCTCAACCACAATCAGGGTATTGCCCAAGTCCCTGAGATTCGTTAAAGCCTTTATGAGCTTATGGTTGTCCCTTTGATGAAGACCAATACTAGGTTCGTCCAGGATGTAAATCACACCAACCAATCCTGAACCAATTTGAGTCGCCAGCCTTATTCTTTGAGCTTCTCCCCCAGATAAAGTTCCAGCTGCCCTGGAAAGGGTTAAATAATCCAATCCGACATCAATTAAAAAGCCTATTCTGGCATTAATTTCTTTTAATATCTGTTTTCCTATTGCTTTTTGCATGTCACTTAATTCTAAGTCCTCTAAAAATTTTCGTACTTCTAAAACCGACATATCAGCTACCTGGGCAATATTTTTTCCTCCCAGCTTAATTGCCAGGGCTTCAGGCTTTAACCTGGCCCCTCCACAGTCATGACAAGGATGGTTAGACATAAAACTTTCATATTCTTGCTTCATAAATTCTGAACTTGTCTCAGAATATTTTCTGTACATATTCGGAATAATTCCTTCAAAAACATAGACATAAGAACCTTTGCCTCTTGCATTTTCATATTCTACTTTTATTTTTTCTCCCCTGGAGCCATATAAAATAATATCTTTAATTTTTTCATCCAAATCTTTAAAAGGTGTATTTAAGTCAAAGTGATAATGCCTCGATAAAGCTTCAAAAAAACTTCGGGCATAACTGCCGGTCTTATCGATTGAATTCCAGCCGGGAGCAGTAATGGCTCCTTCTAAAATGCTTAAATTAGGATTAGGAATAATTAGTTCCGGATCAATCAAAAGCTTGCTGCCCAAACCCATACAAGACGGACAAGCTCCAAAAGGATTATTAAAGGAGAACAATCTTGGTTCAATCTCTCCGATACTGATACCACAATCAGGGCAGGCAAAATCCTGGCTAAAAGTTAGTTCTTCCCCATCAATCACATCAACCAAAAGCAAGCCTTTTGAAAGTTCCATGACCGTTTCAATAGAATCTGTTAAACGCTTTTCAATATTATCTTTTACAACTAATCTGTCTACCACAACTTCAATGGAATGTTTCTTGTTTTTTTCAAGATTAACCTCTTCAGATAATTCATAGATAAGCCCATCTATTCTGACTCTGACATATCCTGCTTTACGTAAGCTTTCCAGAACCTTTCTGTGTTCACCTTTCCTGCCCCGTACTATTGGAGCCAGTAACTGTATTTTTGTTCTTTCCGGTAATTTCATGATATGATCGACAATTTGGTCAATGGTTTGCTTTTTTATCTCCTTACCACATTGAGGGCAGTGAGGAATACCTATTCTGGCAAATAATAACCTGAGATAATCATATATTTCAGTGACTGTTCCAACAGTAGATCTTGGATTTCTGCTGGTTGTTTTTTGATCGATGGATATAGCAGGAGAAAGGCCTTCGATTAAATCAACATCCGGCTTTTCCATTTGGCCTAAAAATTGTCTGGCATATGAAGAGAGAGATTCCACATATCTTCTCTGACCTTCTGCATAAATGGTGTCGAAAGCTAAAGAAGATTTACCAGAACCACTTAAGCCGGTAAAGACTACAAATTGATCTCTTGGTATTTCCAAATCTATATTTTTTAAATTATGTTCTCTTGCACCTTTTATGATAATTTTATTGTTGACCATGTTAACC
>JAAYML010000073.1 GCA_012521395.1 Candidatus Epulonipiscium sp.
CAGCGTTCATCCTGAGCCAGGATCAAACTCTCATTTTAATAGTCTTTCCTCGCCAGTTACTGGCTATCCAGAATACTCAATCGGATTGATTGGGTTTGGTTGTGCTGTTCAGTTTTCAAGGATCAAGTTTATTTTGAATAACTTGCTATCGAAAAAACAAATCGACAGTAAAGTTTATTTTATCATAATAATTTTTGTAATGTCAATATATTTTTTATGGATAATTATGCAATTTTTATTGAATGAATTGGCGGAGAAGGAGGGATTTGAACCCTCGCACCGCTATTAACGGCCTACTCCCTTTCCAGGGGAGCCCCTTCAACCACTTGGGTACTTCTCCAGGGATTAGCCCATAAAAGGGCAATAAAATGGCGGAGAAGGTAGGATTCGAACCCACGGCTCCTTTCGGAGTCACTGGTTTTCAAGACCAGCTCCTTAAACCACTCGGACACTTCTCCACTTTACAAAAACCATATACAGCACTCACATCGAGTGCTTATATAAGATAACACATCTTAAATCCAATGTCAAGATATAATATATTAATTTCTCACATGAAATTTTTATCAAATTTTTATTATAAATTTTTAATGATAGTTTCGCCAATAAGTAAATCTTCTGCTGTTGTAATTTTAATATTTTCATAGCTTCCTTCAATAATTTTTACACGATAGCCTAACCTTTCTGCTAATACACCATCATCTGTTCCTATATAATTATCTTCTTTTGCTTTTTTATGTGCTTCTAATATAATGTCTTTTTTAAATCCCTGAGGTGTTTGGATTGCCCATAATTTATTCCTGTCAGGTGTATTACAAATATAGTTTTCTTCATCTGCTATTTTAATGGTATCTTTTACTTTCACACCTAAAACACAGGCGCCATAAATTATAGTAGCTTCTATAAGCTTATTAATATCTTTTTCTGAAACAAAAGGTCTGGCAGCATCGTGTATTAAAACAAACTCCGTATTATCAGATATTGTCATCAAGCCATTATACACTGATTCTTGCCTTTCTTTTCCGCCTGCTGTTATTTTTATTTTATGCTTAAAGTCAGAGTGCTTTAAAATTTGATTATTAAAGTATTCTATATCTTCTTTTGCTATAACTACAATGACTTCATCAATGGATGGCAGCTTAATAAATTTTTCAATTGTATGAAGGATAATCGGCTTATCCCCTATCTTCAGATATTGTTTTTTTATGTTCGTGCCCATCCTTTTTCCCTGTCCTGCTGCAGGAATGATAACCGAACAATGTCTTTTTAATTTCTCATCCAAAATATCACCTCAAGTCCTGCTGAATATATAATCAACTATCCTGTTCAAAAGAAAGCTCCGGAGTCATTACTCCGAAGCTTTGTCTCCATTCGTTCTTGTAAATATCATTCTACCGGCTGCCGTTTGCAATACACTGGTGACAAATACTTTTATGGTTTCGCCAATATAATCCTTGCCACCTTCAACGACGATCATCGTACCGTCATTTAAATAACCTATGCCTTGACCATCTTCTTTACCATCTTTTATTACAGTTACTTCCATGTCTTCACCAGGAAGAACTACAGGTTTCACTGCATTAGAAAGTTCGTTAATGTTAAAGACAAAGACACCTTGAAAATCAGCTACTTTATTTAAATTATAATCATTCGTTACAATAATGGCATCCATCTCTTGAGCAACTTTTAATAACTTGCTGTCTACTTCAGCGATATCTTTATAGTCTATCTCCACAATTTCTACCGGAACCTTAAGCTGTTTTTGAATTTCATTTAATATGTCAAGGCCTCTCCTTCCCCTGTTTCTTTTTAAAGCATCAGAGGAATCTGCAATGTGCCTTAATTCTTCTAAAACAAAAGTTGGAATTACTATTTTACCTTCTACTAAACCCGTTTTTAAAATATCTAAAATCCTTCCATCAATAATGACACTGGTATCTAAAATCTTAGGCTTAGCAATATGATACTCATTGGTACCAAAGATTTTAACTTCATCTTTCTTCCTTTGAACCACTTGATATCCTAAATAACCGAAAATTATATTGAGTGCTAATACAATTAAGGTTCCTACTATTCCGTATTGAAGGATTGCGATTCCTAATAAATTCGATATAACTAATCCTACACATATCCCTAGAATATTAACCATAATTTCTTTCAAAGACATTTTAGTGAAGAACTCTTCGAAAGATTTTAACTTTTTAAATAATAAATTAATAACAAAAGAAGATATTGTTATATAAATAACTATAATGACCAATAAAATAATAATAATCATCACTATATTATCCAAATTATTAGGCACATTCCAAAGAAAGCCCAAAGATTTTAGATAATTAGTATAAAGAAAATTAGATAAAAAATAAATCAGACAGCCAGTGATTGCCGAAAAAAGAATCCTTAAGATTTTCTTCATATTGTATATTCACCCCCTCTCAATTATTGCCAAATAATTCAGTAATATACAATAAATTATAAATATTTATGATTTATCATCCAGTCTTAAATTAGCTATGGCATTTAAATCATAGCCATGCCTGATTCCTCTTATATAATCATAGTAAGCTGCAGACCCAATCATCGCAGCATTATCTGTACACAATTTAGGGGATGGATATTGAAGAAAAATCTTTTCTTTTTCACATTCTTTTTTCATTAATTGTCTAAGCCCCCTGTTTGCAGATACTCCACCAGCAAGTGCAATTTTATTAACTCTCTTTTGTTTTGCACAATCAATGGTTTTTGTCACTAATACCTCAATCACCGCTTGTTGAAAACTAGCTGCAACATTATTGATATTAACTGCTTCTCCCATCATTTTGCTGCGATTTAAGTAATTAAGTACTGCAGATTTCAAACCACTAAAGCTGAAATCAAAAGAACCATCTTCTAAGTATGCTCTGGGAAATTCAATGGCATAAGGATCCCCCTCTAAAGCTAATTCATCAATTTTAGGCCCCCCCGGATAACCAATTCCAAGGGCTCTTGCAACTTTATCATAAGCTTCCCCTGCAGCATCGTCTCTTGTTTTTCCTATTATTTCGTATAAACCATAATCTTTAACGTAAACCAAATGCGTATGACCTCCTGATACAATTAAACAGATAAAAGGAGGTTCGAAATCATGATTTTCTATATAATTGGCTGCAATATGACCTTCTATATGATTAACACCGATTAACGGTTTCTTTGCAGCAAAAGCTATTGCTTTAGCAGTAGCCACTCCAACAAGCAAAGCTCCTACTAAGCCCGGGCCATAAGTCACAGCAATGGCATGCATATCTTCCAGGGTCATATTGGATTGAGCAAGGGCTTCATAAATAACTGGATTAATTTTTTCTATATGCTTTCTGGAAGCAATCTCAGGAACAACTCCGCCATATTTTTTATGAAGATCAATTTGCGAAGAAACAACATTGGATAATACCACTCTTCCATTCTTTACAACTGAAGCCGCTGTTTCATCGCAGGACGTCTCTATAGCCAGTATTAATATATCTTTATTATCGTGCATATAAATGTCCTTTCTAAATAAGTCAAAACTTTTTTATCCATTAAAATTCATTCAGAATTGAAAATTCATCCGTAATTTCCCATGCTAAAATTCTCCAACTGCCATCTTCTTGCTTTCTTAAATAATACTCTAAATAGTTATCCTTATTACTATTTGTATACTGAATGACTCTTATTTTTGCTATATTAGGATTATTCTTTTCATATTGTACCACATCTCGTTTAATTTCAATAATTCTATAACCCGTTTTTTTGTATTCTTCAAGGGTTGCTTTTACTTTTTCTACTTGTTCTTCATAAGGATTGATTGCTAATAAATCAGGATCAAATAAATTTCTCTGAAAGAGAATTAAGTCATCAATTTCTTCCTCATTTTCTAATTCTCCACCATACAAGTATGACAAAATAATATTATTTCTTTCAATCACTTCATTAGGAGAAAATAATTCACTTTGCTGTTCATTAAGCTTTTTAATTTTTTCAAACTTTGATAATTCGGTTTTTTCAACAACTGTTCCTTGCCCAGTATTACTATCTTTACTATTCATATAATAAAAATATACAGCTATCATAATAACGATGAGTAATCCTGCCATGAATTTTCTCATGATTATCCTTCCTTTTTCCCCCGTAAATTCTTTGTTATCTGTTCATACAATTGGGCTTGATAATAAAAATTTAATTCACCTTCATATTCTGTATTTACGACAACATAAGAAGAATTCGTTAATTGATTAATTATCATTTGAGCAAGCATCCCAAAGCTGATAAGGGGTAATAGCACAATATTCCCGCACCAATCCATGAGTGGAGCAAAATTCATTAACTGAATGACCAATATTCCTGTCCAAAATTTTATATAAATATCGGTTTTGACTGCTATTTTATTGATAAGCCATTCCCCTATAAGAAGGGCTAAAGCTGCTTTCCCATACTGTGTCAGCAAATAACAAGCCGCTATTAAAACAAGAACTAAAGGAAAAGCAATGATCGATAAAGTAAATACCAAAACAAGGGCTGTAAACATTAAATATAATATTAAGCCCCTATTAAAAACATCTTTTGTCTGACAGGTTAAAATTTTGCCTTGAAGTATAACACTTCTTTTAAAAAGGGATAAGCATAATAAGCTTATCACCATCTGTACAACCATTTTTATTAAATCCAATATATATGCAGGAATATTATCTGTATAATAAAAAAATAAAGCTTCATCCCACTGTTCCTTAAAACGGTTTAATGTATTAAAAAGAGGTCCAAGGGTACCAGATACCTCTGCATTCTGATGGCATGATACTTTTGATGATATTGTTCTTATATCTCCTTTTATTTTTGCTTTTTCACCAATATATATATCGGCACCATAAGCATAAACATTACCTTTTATTTCGCCATCAATTGCAATTTTTCCTTTATAAACAAATAAATTTCCAAAATGCTTTGAAGAAATATGTACATTAGAAAACAAAAAGACAACATCTCCTTTTGTTTTCTCTGTTTGCTCGAGTTGCCGCATAAAATATAAGCCTCTTAACTTTTTTAATTCATCTTGATTCGTCTCCGAAGCATGTACAACCGAAAAGATTAAAAAAAATAAAAGTAAAAAAATAAAAAAGCGGGATTTCATTATATTTCTACCTTTTCCTTGCGATAAATATAGTATTTAACAACTCCGAGAACGGCTACAATAGGAATGAGTATCAATCTTAAAACTTCAAAAATATACTTACTGGTGCCTAAAATATTAGTCATTTCTGTTTTAAAATCATTAATATAAGCAGAAAGAATATCCATTGCAGGTATCATAGAATTCGCCCATTCGCCCAAATAAGGATTTTGAACAAGATATTCCAGAACAGGCTGCCTGTACAATACTAATAACACACCTATTCCAAATATTAAAGAGAAAAATCCCCATACTATCGCAGAAATGGTTTCTATGGGTACCGTTTTCTTAATTTCATACTCTACTTCTATATCTTTTATACGATTCATTACTGTTGATTCAAAATCATCCGGGGCTTTGTAAAACTGACCATCCTGAAGTACATCAATCATTTTTTGATAAGCAAAAAATTCTTCTTTACAAGCATCACATTCAGTAAGATGAAGGTTTAATTGTTTAGCTTCTTCCATACTAAGAATCCCGTCCATGTACTTCATCATCAACTGGTCTGCTTTGCTACATTTCATAAACTCCGCCCTCCTTTGACAACAAACTTTCTTTTAACATTTTTCTTGCTCTGAATATACGATTTTTTACCTTTGATAAAGGTTCATTAATAATTTCTGCAATTTCTTGATAGGATAAACCTTGCTGATGAAATAAGATCATAGGAACTTTATACATATCAGGTAAAGCATTTAACGCAGCTATAACTTCATTTATCTTTTCTTGTTCCAAATAACCTTGCTCAGGTCCTTTTTCCGTTGAAGGTTCTATTAACATTTCATCCACAGAAATCGTATTAGGCTTGCTTTTTCTGCGTGCATCGATCACCAAATTTGTAGTAATTTTCATAATCCAGGTTGAAAATTTGTAATCTGGTTGATATTTATCAAGATTGCGATACACTTTTATAAAAACTTCCTGTGCTAAGTCATTGGCTTCCTCAGCATCATTTGTCATCCTCAATATAATAGAATATACTAAGTTCTTATAACGGGAAACCAATATTTCAAACATTTCCTTTTTCCCCTGAAGACAAGCTTGAACTACCTCATAATCTTCCAACCTTATCACCGCCAATTATCTATGCAGTCTATCATTTTAAATGATATTTCTTCAATCTATATACGAATTGGCCTATACAAAGTCTGAAATGAATAATTAAGCTTATTATACCATAATTAAAATTATTTTTCTTCAAGAAAGTTTAAATTTTTTGTCATCCTATCTTCACCAACTTTTGTATAGGGAAAAATATCTGTAGCCACTTTTATAAAATTTTGCGGTTCTGTTAAGGCCGGACTAAAATGAGTAAGCCACAGTTCTTTTACACCTGCCTGCCTTGCCAGTTGAGCTGCCTCTGAAAAAACCATATGCTTTTTCTTTTTTGCTTGTTCTTTGTCGGCGTCATCCCCATACATGCCTTCACATATAAATAAATCTGCATCCGCAATAAAATCAACCAGGTTCTCAACTGGCCTGCTGTCTGTGCAATAGGCAATCTTAAGCCCTTTTCTTTTTTTACCTGATACCATTTCAGGACTATAAATTTTATCATTGATCCGAACAGTTTCTCCCTGTTGAAGATGTTTCCAATATTCAACAGGAATATTTAAAGTTCTGGCTTTTTCAGGTATAAATTTGGGTCTTCTCTCCAGTTCCAATACATAAGCAAAGCATGTAATTCTGTGAAAAACCGGCAGCATCTTAATAAAAAGACCTCTATCAATTTCAATTCTCATCTCTTTGGCCTCTTCTTCATTCACTTCTATCAACTTAATTTCAAAAGGTAATTCTGGCGTAATAACACACAAACCTTCAACAACTTTTTTTAAACCAGGAGGGCCAATAAGGGTAAGAGGCTCAGTCCTGCCAGCATTCCCAATGGTTAATAGAAGACCGGGAAGGCCTGTTACATGGTCTCCATGATAATGGGTAAAACAAATCACATCAATGGTTTTAAAACCCCAGCCTAATGTCTTTAAAGTAATTTGTGTTCCTTCACCACAATCTATCAATATCTTTCTTCCCTGATATCTAACCAGTAAAGCAGTTAACCATCTATTGGGTAAAGGCATCATACCTCCGGTGCCTAAAAGACAAATATCTAACATAGTAACCTCCTTATGGGAAACAAAAGCTTTTAATATATTATATCAATAATCCGGTTCTAATAAAGGCATAATATAAATTACATCTTGCAATTTCTAAATGGGTGTGTTATTAGTAAAATAGCTTAAATGCAAATCTTTTGCATTTAGAAATATATAAAGGAGACCAAAGCATGAAAAAAATAATGGTATCTATTATCTTATTATCTATTATATCATTAACTCTATACGGCTGTTTCCCCGAAAAAAGCAATTCAGAAGCTGAAAAAAACACTCTTACTGTATATGCAAGTATTTATCCTTTATATGATTTTACTAAAAAAATCGGAAAAGAAAAAGTAAATGTCCATCTCATTATACCAGCAGGAGCAGAACCCCATGACTGGGAACCTTCTGCAAAGCTCATGGCAAAAATTCAAGAGGCAGACCTTTTTATTTATAATGGATTAGGCATGGAATCATGGGCTGAAAGAATCATTCAGGCAGTGGATCATCCTGACCTGATCGTTGTTAACACTTCTGATAATATTGAATGGCTGGAACTGGGAGAAGAGGATGACCATCATCATGATAAGGAAAGCAAGCACAGCTACGACCCGCATCTTTGGCTGGATCCTTTAAGAGCAATGCAGCAAGCTGAACACATAAAAAATGCCTTAATTGAAGCAGACAGCAAGAATAAAGACTTTTATGAAGATAATTTCTTAAAACTTAAAGAAGAATTCCTGAAATTAGATAAAGAATACCAAATAGCTTTATCACAACTTTCAAAAAATGAAATCGTTGTTTCCCATGCAGCCTTTGGATACCTGGCAGACAGATATAATCTTAGACAGCTTTCCGTTTCAGGCCTGTCTCCCCAGGCCGAACCCAGCCCTAATGAAATGGCCAATTTAACTGATTTTATCAAAGAACATAATGTGGAATATATTTTTTATGAACCTTTATCCAATTCAAAATTAATTGAAGTCATTGCTGAAGAAACCGGTGTTAAAATGCTCACCCTGAATCCTTTAGGGAATATAACACAAGAAGACCTGGACGAAGGAAAAGACTATTTTTCCATCATGAGAGAAAATCTTGAATCTCTTAAAAAAGCTTTAACTGAATGAAAAGGAAAGAGGAAAAGTATGAATAAAATATTAGAAGTCAGCCACTTGACTTTCGCTTATGAAAAAAACCTGATACTAGATGATATTTCCTTTGAAATCAATGAAGGAGACTTTGCTGGTATTGTTGGTCCTAATGGTTCTGGAAAAAGTACCTTAATAAAAATCATACTTGGCTTATTAAAGCCAATTAAAGGCAGCATTAAGCTTTTCGAAAAAGACATCCGTCATTTTGACGATTGGGCAAAAATAGGTTACATCTCTCAAAAAGCTGCTTCATTTAACAGCAGCTTTCCTGCAACTGTAGAAGAAATTGTTGCTGCAAACTTATACCCCAAAATTGGGCTTTTTAAAAGAATTAAAAAAGAACATATGGAAAAAGTTTATGAGATGCTTAAAATTGTTGGAATGGAAGACTACCGAAAGCAACTAATTGGCAATCTTTCCGGCGGACAGCAGCAAAGAGTTTTTATTGCCAGAACTCTGGTCAGCTCTCCCAAAATCCTCTTTCTGGACGAGCCTACTGTTGGCATAGATATGAAGTCCCAGGAAAATTTTTATGAATTAATCTATAAACTTAATAAAACCATGAATATTACTGTCATAATGATTTCTCATGACATAGGGGTCATGACTCAGAAAGCTAATAAAGTATTATGTATGGGAAATAAAAAGCTAATTGTGCACGATAGTTCTTCTGATACTAAAATTACTGAAACACTTGCCAAAATATACGGAGATAAAATGCATCTGCTCCTGCATCATCACTAAGATTTTCTTAACTTATTCTTTATAAATCCACTAAAAGGAGTCATTGATATGCCAGAGATACTACAATATGCCTTTATGCAAAGAGCTCTTCTTGCAGGCATTATTATTGCTTTATTATGTCCTTTAATCGGGATATTTATTGTCTTAAGGCGGATGTCATTAATAGGAGACGCTTTATCCCATGTCGCCCTTTCTGGCGTTGTAGCTGGAATACTTTTAAAGATTTCTCCTTTAATTGTGACATTGATTTTTTCTGTAACAGCAGCGCTCGGAATAGAAAAACTCAGAAAAAGATATGAAAAATATGCAGAACTGGCGATATCCATCATTATGTCTGCCGGAATGGCAGTTGCCGTTATTTTAATCAGCCTGACCAAATCAATCAATATTGATTTATTTGGTTATCTCTTTGGAAATATTACAACGGTTCTTTCTCAGGATTTATGGCTAATTTTGTTGCTGGGTATTGTCGTTATGATTTCCGTTTTTCTTCTTTATAAAGAACTTTTTTATATGTCTTTTGACGAAGAAGCAGCCGCTCTTGCCGGAATTCCCACAAGAGCAATTAATGTTTATTTTGTCATTCTGGTTGCTATTACCATAACGCTTTCTATGCGCATTGTCGGAATCTTATTAATATCTTCTTTAATGATCCTGCCTGTTGCGGCAAGCCTTCAAATTGCCAAAAGTTTTAAATCCGTTACCATTCTCTCCATAGTATTTGCACAAATTTCGGTTATTCTGGGTATTATTATTTCCTATTATTTTGAATTGGCTTCCGGAGGAACCATTGTCCTTATTTCAGTTGTTATTCTTTTGACCGTCCTGGCAGTAAAAAACATTATCAACATTAGAAAAATAAACTTTAAATGAAAAGACCCGTCTTTACGGACGGGTCTTTTTTAAACAAGAATTATTTAATATCTGGTAAACTTCTTATATTTTCTTTTATTAAATCCTCTGGATAATCCACATCGATCAGTTTTCCGCTAAAATAATTGTCATAAGCAGCCATATCGAAATAGCCATGTCCACTTAAATTAAATAAAATCACTTTTGCCTCTCCTGTTTCTTTACACTTTATAGCTTCATTAATTGCTGCTCTGATTGCATGCGCAGACTCTGGTGCTGGTATAATACCTTCTGTCTTTGCAAATTTTACTGCTGCATCAAAGACATCCCTTTGAGGAACCGCCTGAGCTTCAATAATTCCATCGTGATAAAGCTGGCTTACTATTGGGGACGCCCCATGATATCTTAAACCCCCGGCATGAATGCCTGCAGGAACAAAATCATGACCCAAAGTATACATTTTAGCAATTGGTCCAACCTTTGCTGTATCACCATAATCATAAGCAAAAACTCCTTTTGTCAGTGAAGGACAAGCTGTAGGTTCTACAGCAATTAATCGGATATTCGTTCCATTTAATTTATCTTTTACAAAGGGGAAGCTAAGGCCTGCAAAATTACTTCCTCCCCCGCAGCAAGCAATTACAATATCGGGATATTCATCTAAAAGTTCAAGTTGTTTTTTTGCCTCAAGACCAATAACAGTCTGGTGCAGGCACACATGATTTAAAACACTGCCTAAAGCATAATTGGTATCCGGATTGGTTGCTGCAACTTCAACCGCTTCACTGATAGCTATTCCCAGGCTGCCCGTAGAATCCGGATCTTTTTCTAAAATTGCCCTGCCTGACTGCGTTAAATTACTTGGACTTGCAATAACATTGGCTCCAAAAGTTTGCATAAATAAACGCCTGTAAGGTTTTTGTTCATAACTGACTTTAACCATATATACTTCGCACTCTAAGCCAAAGTAATTACATGCAAGGCTTAAAGCACTTCCCCATTGACCGGCACCGGTTTCTGTTGAAAGCTTTTTAATACCAGCCATTTTATTGTAATAAGCTTGTGGAATAGCAGAATTTAATTTATGACTTCCTGTCGCATTGACACCTTCATATTTATAATATATTCTAGCTGGTGTATCCAAAAGTTTTTCCAGGCCAACAGCCCTATAGAGAGGACTTGGTCTCCACTGTTTATACATTTCTCTAACTTCATCCGGAATATCAATCCATCTTTCCTGAGACATTTCTTGCTGAATCAATTCTTTAGGGAAAATTACTTCAAGTTCATCAGGTGTTGCCATCTTATTTGTCACGGAACTAAAATAGGGTTCTGGCTTATTAGGCATATCTGCCAGCACATTATACCATTGCTTTGGAATTTCATTTTCAGGTAAAATCACTTTTTTAACGGTTTTTTTGCTCATCTTCCTTATCTCTCCTCGCCAAAAACTTAGTTTATATTTTTTATAAAAAGCTCATGGTTCTGTCAGCAGATATTATGTAAAAAAATATTTAAATTTCGTATAATTCTACCATACTCTTGTCTTTTTTACAATAAATAATATTACTATTTTCCCATATCCATAGTCTTTTAAGTTCCTTTATATGAATTGAATCTCTCTTAAAATCTAACTTTTTTCATATAAAAAAGTGAAGCTTAAGCTTCACTTTTATTTGCCATACAATCATTACAATATCCATATAACTCAAAACAATGATCCGTTAAAACAAAATTTTTGTTCACCAATTCTGTATTAAGAGTTCTTAGAGGGCAAAAATCAATAATCTCCGATTTTCCACAATCTTTACAAATAAAATGATGGTGATGTTTACCATAATGAAGCAATTGATATTTTGAGGCTTGATTTTGCATAGTAATTTTATGAATAATATTAATTCTTTCTAATATTTCTAAATTTCTATAAACTGTAGAAAAATTCATTGTCGGGTGCTTTTCTTTCGTTTTTTCGTAAATTTGCTCAGCAGTCAAAACATGGTCATTATAATCCATAAATACTTCTATGATGGCTCTTCTTTGGGTAGTTAATTTTAAACCCGCCTTTTTTAAAATCTCTTCAACCCTAATCATATTCATTATGGGCACTCCTAATACAATATGGTACTGATGTAATGGCTAAACAGAAATTTTAAAGCTATTTATCCATTTCTCATAACAAGCCTGACATACATCTATTTCATCTTTTTTACCATCATTTTTAGAATGATAACCCCAAAGCTTTTCTATATGCAAATAGTCTTCAAACTGATTGGGAGAAACTTTTTCGATTTTTTTCCCACATATATTACAATAAACCTCGTCTATAACTTCTTTTTCGATTGGTACTGCTTTATATTTTCTCATATTAAGCCTCCATTATCATTTCATGATGAGAAAAATCACAAATTGTCAAATTACATTAAGTATATTATACCTTTCTATTTTTCCCATGTATAGAGGTAATATTTGATTTGATTTGAGCTTTTTGTAAATTGATTACTTTTATTTACTATATTGGTCAATATTACAGGGTTTTCTTTATAATTTGTCTTATTAAGAAGTTTCTCTGATAATTAACTCAGGCTTCATGACAATTCTTTTTTCTTCAGTTTCTTTTTTTCTAATTAAATCAATCAATAATTCTGCACATCTTATACCAAGTCTTAATTTTGGAACACCAACCGTTGTCAGTCTTGGCTTAACAAAGGATAAAATATCAATGTCATCTGTTCCCATTACTGCAACATCTTCCGGTATTCTGATTAGTCTTTCCTGTAAAGCGCAAATTGCTCCAATGGCAATATAATCACTGTAACACAATACAGAAAAAGGAGGTTTATTTTTTTCTAATATCTTTAACATTGCTTTATAACCATCTTGTTGATTTTTACAATCTGGTATTACCCAGCTCTCATCCATTTCTATCTTGTATTCTTCTAGCGCTGCTTTATAACCTTTAAGACGGTTTTTTGATGACGATACACTTGATAAGAAATTTAGAAAAAATATTTTATCATAACAAAATGAACATAGATGTTTCGTTCCAATATAAGCTGCTTTCCAATCGTCAACCACTACATATGTATCTTCTTTTTCATTAATGTAACGGTTAACCAATACATAAGGTATATTAAACTGTCTTAATAATTCCCTGCTTTTTTTATTCCCTGCTGCAGGTGTTAATAATACACCAGCAACATTTAATCCACATAATTCACTGACTAATTTTAATTCTTTTTCAGGGTCTTCATGATTATTCATGATAATAGTATAATAGCCTTTAGAAGAAAATGTTTCTTCAATGCCTCTAATAATCCTTGCATTGTATGGATTAGAATTATCACTTAAAATGATTCCAACAATTTTTGTTCTTTGCTGACGGAAACTTCTTGCCACTTGATTAGGAACATAATTTAATTTTTCTGCATACTCCAGTATTTCTTTTCTTCTGCTTTCAGAAATATCCGGATGCCCGTTTAAAGCTTTCGATACGGTTGTAATACTTACATTGAGTGCATCTGCTATGTCTTTTAACCTTATCATTTTCTTCACTTTCACTCACCCTATTTGAATTATTTTAAGGCTGACTGATGAAAATGTCATTCTCTACTTTTTACCCTTTGCTAAAAATTTTATATTTCTAATCACTGACCATAAATAATAAAAAATATCATTTAACCATGCATAACGCTGGATCTTTTACTAAGTCTTTTTGCAACTTCAAAACTAGTAGGCATCCTCTTAACAACACAGCCACCTTTTTTCTCAATAACCAAAGATGCCACTGCCGTTCCAAAAATAACTGCTTCTTCCAGACTATCCATGTCATCCAAACTGGCAATCATACCTGCAGCTAAAGCATCCCCTGCACCAACGAGATTATATTCTTCCTCAGGACATTCTGGTGGAAAAACATCTATATGCTTTGGTGCTTGTCCTTTGCTTTGTATCAAAGCTCCTTTTTCACCCATTGTAATAACAACCGACTGAGTTCCCTTATCAATAAAGTATTGACTCATTGTCCCTAGTGGTATATCCGGGCCAATATATTTCAAATCTTCCTCACTGGCTTTTATAATAGTTGAATACATACATAAATATTCAATTAAAGCTTTTCCTCTTCTTGTATCTATACTAAAATGATTATAAGAAGTTGTCCCGCCAAAACCGCCTAAATCCACAATTACTCTCTTACCCATTTCATGTAATTTTTTAGCTATCTCAATACTTACTTCACAATTCATAGGACAAATAAAAAATGTTTCTGCCTTTAGATAGTTTTCTGGAATATCTTCAAACTCAATTACAGGAGCTACTTTTGCATACTCAACACTTTTTTTCCCATCTGCATGAAAAATTAAATTATTATGTGTTGTAAACTTATAAGGAATGAAACCTTCTGTATCAACAATCTGGAATTGTTCTACCATATCTTTATCAAGATCATCACCGATATAGCTTACAATCCCTACTTTTCTTCCTAACCTTGCCATAATAATACTGGAATAAGCACAAGGACTACCTAACACTGGACCTATTATCTTGTTTGGGAAAATAATCATTTCATTTATAATATTTCCTAACACTACAATATCTACATTTATACCCACAGTGGTTCCTCCCAAATAATAAATCAAGCTCAAAAATAAATTTTTAAATAATTAATGCATTATGAATAATAATTTATTGAAATAAAATGATTTATATTCTAAATAGTAAGTCAAATTCGGACCCATTATTACACAAATTTATAATACCGTAATGTATGTAATTATTAAGCCTTATTGAATCTTAGAATGAAAGGATTGTAAATAATTAATATTAATTATTTACAATCCTGTTAATTAATCTAATAAAACTACTTATTCAACAAAACCGATATTATTGTAAAAATTCTTTTACTTGTTTATAAATACCTTCTGCATCTAAACCATATTTTTTAAGCAATTGTACAGCAGGACCAGACTCGCCGAAAACATCCCGTATACCTATCCTCTTAACCAAAGTAGGATAGTTTTCACTTAAAACTTCTGAGACAGCACTTCCTAAGCCACCAATAATTGAATGTTCTTCTACAATAACAATCTTTCCTGTTTCTTTTGCTGCTTTAATAATAATATCTTCATCGATAGGTTTAATAGTATGAATGTTAATCACTCTTGCATTAATTCCTTCAGCTTTTAATTGGTCGGCTGCTTCTAAAGCTGCACTTACACAAAGTCCTGTTGCAATAATGGTCAGGTCATTTCCTTCACGAAGGGTAATCCCTTTTCCTAACTCAAATTTATAATCAGGGTTATCGTTAATAACAGGAACCGCTAATCTTCCAAAGCGCATGTATACAGGTCCATAATGTTCATAAGCTGCAAATACAGCTGCTTTTGCTTCGATATCATCAGAAGGGTTGATGATGACCATTCCAGGAATGGTTCTCATTAAAGCAATATCTTCATTACATTGATGACTTGCCCCGTCTTCTCCTACAGATATCCCTGCATGAGTTGCTCCAATTTTAACGTTTAACTTTGTATATCCGATGGAGTTCCTCACTTGTTCAAAAGCACGTCCTGCTGCAAACATTGCAAAGGTGCTTGCAAAGGGAACTTTCCCTGTTGATGCTATTCCCGCTGCAACCCCCATCATATTTGATTCAGCAATACCACAATCTATAAATCTTTCAGGAAACTCTTTCTGAAATTTTACTGTTTTTGTTGCACCCGCTAAATCAGCGTCCAGTACAACAACATTATCATATTTTTTCCCTAATTCCACTAAAGCACTTGCATAACTTTCTCTGGTTGCAATCTTTTTTACTTCTGACATAATGCTTCACCTGCTTTCTTTAATTCTTCCATAGCTTTTTCAAATTCTTCGTCATTGGGGGCTACGCCATGCCAGGACACTTTATTTTCCATAAAGGATACGCCTTTTCCTTTAACAGATTTTGCAATAATTGCTGTTGGCTTACCTTTTACTTGTTTAGCTTCATTAAATGCAGCTTCTAAAGAATCAAAATCATGAGCATCTGCATGAATAACATGGAAGTTAAATGCCTCAAATTTTTTATCTATTGGATATGGAGAACATACTTCTTCGACTGTTCCATCAATTTGTAAATTATTGTTATCCACTATAACAACAAGATTGTCTAATTTCCTATGGCCAGCCAGCATAGCTGCTTCCCAAACTTGTCCTTCCTGAATTTCACCATCTCCAAGAAGGGCATATACACGATAATTTTCATTACTTATTTTTGCCGAAATGGCCATACCAACCGCTGCTGAAACACCTTGTCCTAAAGAACCGCTGCTCATGTCTACACCAGGAGTTCCTTTCATATCCGGATGGCCTTGAAGATGAGAACCTATTTGACGAAGGCTTGTTAAATCTTTTTCATCAAAATATCCTTTTTCAGCTAATGTCGCATAATATGCAGGAGCTGCATGACCCTTGGAAAGAACAAAGCGGTCTCTGTCTGACTTTTTAGGATCTTTTGGATCAATATTTTTTAATTCCACAAAATAAAGATAAGTTAAAATATCCGCCGATGATAAAGAACCGCCTGGGTGCCCGGCTTTGGCACTATGAATAGATCGAATAATGTTTTGGCGAATCTTATTTGCTTTTTTCTGAAGCTCTAGTTTATCCATTAGTTTACCTCCTTAAATAATCTATTAAATTCTTTGATGTTTTTATGGATATCACCTTTAAATACTGACGAACCTGCTACAATTACATTTGCACCTGCCCGGATAACTTCCTGAACATTTTCAAATGTAATCCCGCCATCTACTTCTATGTCAGTATTAAGCCCCCTGCTATTAATCATTTCCCTGAGGGCAGATATTTTTCGAATAGCACTGTCAATAAATTTCTGCCCCCCGTACCCGGGATTCACAGACATAATTAATACCATATCTACATCTTCAAGGATATATTCTATACTTGAAAGGGGAGTAGAAGGATTTAAAACCACTCCAGCCTTTAAGCCATAATTTTTAATACACTGAATTGTCCTATGCAAATGGACACAACTTTCTGCATGTACTGAAATAATATCTGCACCTGCTTCTACAAAATTTTTAATATGAGCATCTGGGTTATTAACCATTAAATGGACATCAAAAACTTTATCGCTATATTTCCGGATGGCTTTTACCAGTTGAGAACCAAAGGTAATCACTGGTACAAAACCACCATCCATAATGTCAATATGAATATAATCCACACCGGCATCATGAAGGGCTCTGACGTCTCTTCCCAAATTAGCAAAGTCTGCAGATAAAATAGATGGTGCTAATTTTATCACTGTATTCCTCCTAAAATTTATAATATATTCTTGCTAAAAAATAAACAACTCCCTTATAAGATATTTATCAGCAAATTAAATTTAAAAATATCCGTTTATGATTCATATATTTCAAGTTTTGTCCCATCAGGATCGTAAAAAAATGCATATTTTTTACCTGTGTTTTTATCCAGTTTAACTTCCGAAGTTTCAATATTATCATCGTGAAGTTTTCTGACAAATGCTTCGACATCATCCACTAAAAAAGAAAAATGATTAAGTCCTGCATATACTTCTCCAGGATTTTGTCCTCTTCTTTTTGCCTTTTCTACAACAAAAATTTCTAACATATATTGACCATTATAATACAATTCTAATTTTCTACCATTCCAGTTATTTGAAAAACTTTCACGGTAAAGCGTAAAACCTAAAGTGTCCACATAAAATTTTATGGTTGCTTCATAATCTGAAGATACCAGACAAAGATGATGAAATTGTTTAAGCATGTCCACACAACCCCTCACTCAAATCTTTTTTCATCTTCCTTAATGATTTCTAAAGCTTCTAAAAGGTTATTGGCAACTTTATATGTCTTGGCTTCCATTTCTTCAGAGGGATATTTCATGTCTGGTACACATATACATGAAATGTTTGCTCTGGAGGCTGCTAAAATGCCCATTTCTGAGTCTTCCAAAACATAAGCTTCTTCTGGCTTAACTTTAGCCTTCTCACATGCCTTTATAAAAATTTCTTTATCTGGTTTACCATTAACTACCTCATCTCCACAGACATATCCGTCAAAGTATTGAGAAATACCGGCATTTTTTAATATTTTCTCAGCTCTGATTCGAGCGGTTGATGTCGCAACAATCAGCTTATAATCTCTGCTTTTTAAATATTGAAGGATTTCCTGCAAGCCCGTTTTTAAAGGAACGCCTTTTTCCTGAAAATACTCTTCTATATATATGTGAACCCTCCTGATAATTTCTTCCGAAGGGAAAAACTTCCCAAAATGTTCTTTTAATTTCTGGCTTATAACATTGATCCTAAGACCCAAAAGCGTTTTATAAAAGTCTAAAGTCATTTCATAACCAAATTCCCTGCATATTTTTACATATCCATCATAAGTTACCCTTTCGCTATCAATCATCAAGCCATCCATGTCAAATATAACTGCTTTTTTCTTCATAACCTCACCTGTTGTTTTTTATTTACAAGCATTTGAACAACCTAATACATTACGGATCTTATGTTTAACTAATTCCTTAACTGCTTCTCTTGCTGGTTTTAAATACTGCCTTGGGTCAAAATCTTCAGGATGTTCCATAATATACTTTCTTATGGCTGCTGTCATCGCAAGGCGGATATCTGAATCAATATTAATCTTGCATACAGCAGATTTAGCAGCCTTTCTTAACATTTCTTCAGGAACACCCATCGCATCCTCCATTTGGCCTCCATATTGTTTAATCATTTCCACATATTCCTGATTAACCGAAGAAGCACCATGTAATACGATTGGGAAATCCGGAAGACGCTTTTGTATTTCTTCTAAAATGTCAAAGCGAAGCTCTACCTTTTGTCCTGGTTTAAATTTATAGGCTCCATGACTTGTGCCAATTGCAATGGCCAGAGAATCCACACCAGTTCTTTCAACAAATTCCTCAACCTCATCAGGATTTGTATAAGATGAGTTTTCTACAGATACATTGACATCATCTTCTATGCCGGCAAGCACTCCCAACTCACCTTCTACCACTACCCCATGAGCGTGAGCATATTCAACTACTTTTCTGGTCAGCTTAATATTTTCTTCAAAGCTGTGTCTTGAACCATCAATCATAACAGAAGTAAATCCGCCATCAATGCAAGACTTACAAATTTCAAAATCCTCTCCATGGTCTAAATGCAAAGCAATAGGAATATCTACTTCCATAACAGCTGCTTCAACTAATTTCATTAAATAATTGTGTTTTGCATATCTCCTGGCACCTGCAGAAACTTGTAAAATCACGGGCGAATTTTCTTCCTGAGCAGCTTCCGTTATGCCCTGAATAATTTCCATATTGTTTACGTTAAATGCACCTATTGCATAGCCACCTTTATAAGCTTTTTTAAACATTTCTTTTGTCGTTACTAACGCCATGCTTTTGCTCTCCTTTGTTGTTATTTAATAAGTTACATTAATAATATATCACACATTGAATGATTTATTGTATAATTTATTTTTCAATCGTTTATTTCTGCATTAAACCATTTTTATTTGCTGAGTACTGAAATATCTAGTCCATCAAATTTTTCAAAGAAAGGAGCTAATCTTTTAAGAGCAATCGCTACGCCACCCTTATTATCGGTCTCAATATTCATTGGTAAGATAGGATCATGTAAGGACATTCTTAACAGCATCCAACCTGAAACTTCATCATCGTTAAATGTAATTCTTACACCTTCATAATTGTTTTTAACCAAATTAAATTTATCATTTTCACCAGCAAATTTCTTAAATTCCTCAAGAACTTCTTGACCATATTCTTTAAAATTATCAACTTTTATAGGAATTCTGATTTCGATACTATCTTCTGGTTCTTTAAGACCTTCTAATAAATCTTCAAGCGCCTTCCCTTGTCTTTTACATTTTACTAATTCACAAATAATTTTAACCGCCATATAGGCACCATCATCTAAGAAGTAATTATCTTTTAATGCACCATGTCCGGAAGTTTCTATGGCTAAATGGGTTTCTATACCTTCCTGATTTAAACGAATTGCTTCATTAATTACGTTTTTATAACCTCTTTTAAAACGATGGTGTTTTAAGTTTAATTTGTTTTCCAGGAAGTCTGTAAGTTGTTCTGAAGTCACTGAATCCGTTACAATCGTCGTATTGGGATGTTGTGACGCTACAATAGCTGACATAAGGGCTACAATAGCATTTTTATTGATTTCTTTTCCATTGGAAAATACGGCGCCCATTCTATCTACATCGGTATCAAAAATAATGCCTAAATCTGCATGATGTTCTAATGTTATTTTCTTAATATATTCCATAGCTTGTCTGTTTTCCGGATTAGGTTCATGAACAGGGAAAGTACCATCAGGTTCCAGACAAGCACTGCCTGTTGTATCCGCTCCGAGAGGTTCCAGTACTTTCTTAACAAAAAATCCACCTGAACCATTGGAAGCATCTACCACAATATGAAGTCCTTTTAAAGGCTTATCCTCATCTTCACTTCCAACCTCTTTTTTAATAACTTTTTTGAGATAGTCACTATAATAAGAAAGTAAATCTAATTTCTGCACTTCTTTTATATGTTCAGCTTTCCCGGGCTCTTTTTTTGCGATTTCTATCGCAATTTCCAACACTTCCCTGATTTCTTTGCTTTCCAGACAGCCATCTTTTGTAAAGAATTTCATACCATTACGATTGTAAGGAAGATGACTGGCTGTAATCATAATTCCCCCATCAAATTCAAGACCCTCTAGTACGGTAGACATAAACATAGATGGTGTTGATGCAAGGGAACAATCATAAGCTGTTGAACCCATATTCTGAATTCCTTCTAATACACCTGCTTTCAGCAGGCTAGCAGAAATCCTTGAATCATGTCCAACTGCAATTTCCAAGCTTTCTGCAGACTTATTTTCTTTTTTAGATAAATAAGTAATAAAAGCTGATGTTATATTTCTTGCTATTTCTGGAGTTAAATTGACATTTTCCCCTGGTACGCCCTCTAAAGCAATGCCTCTGATATCACTCCCATTTTGTAATTTTAAGTAATTTTCTGTTAAATCATACATTCCTTTCTCTTCCTTTCCTGGTAAGAAAATATGTAAATAAAGTAGCTACGATAGAAAGAATCGCTGGCATAATCATACCAACTTTTATGCCATAAGTAAAGATTAACGCACCAATTAAAGGTGGTGTAACAATAAATCCGACATAATGTACAAAAAGAATCATGGAACTGCCTAAAGAAGATTTACCTTTTCTCCAATTACAGGCCATATCCAAAGTCATCGGTAAAATTGCCCCTTCTGCCAGACCTGATAAACCACAGCATATAAACATTATAAAACCATTTTCCGAAAGAACTCCTATAGCTATGACAATTCCGCTAATCAAATGCCCAAAGAAAATCCATTTAGCTGGTTCGAGTGACAAGCGGCTTGCAACTAATCTTGATATAGCTATACCCACCCAAAAAAGCGATAGTGCAGCCGGTCCCCACTGAGGTGTCCCCAGATATTCAGAAATATATCTGGTCATCCAAACGGTTATTCCAATTTGATGGGCTCCGTATAAAAAAGCAGAAATAAGTATAATTCTATTTCTTTTTTCACGAAAAAATGTTTTAATATCTGTAATCAATATATCTGAACTGTTGTCTTTGTTTTCAATAATAAGTTTTTTTGCAGATACTAGCCCTAATGTAAAAAGAAAAACTGCCACTAAAGATATTATGCCTGCCAACCTTAACATCTGGTCCCAACTAAAGCCTTCCGTTCCCAATGATTGAAAAATTAAAGGTCCTATAATACCGCCTAAAGCAAAAAACCCATGTAATAAGTTCATATATCGTGATGAATTTATTGTATGAATGTCAGCCATTAATGACGAACCCAAAGAATCCCAAAGAGCAAAAACTATCCCAAAAAATGCATAGCTTAATAATAAAATAAATAAAGCAGGTTTATTACCTATGATAAAAAAAATAACAGGTATCAGTGCCGCAGAAATTGCCAGCATAGTACTTTTCTTATATTTCCCTGATAATAAAATAATTATTATAAGTCCGATAATATTACCAGTGCTTTGAAAAGCACTCACTAATCCCTGTTTTGAAGATTCTAAGGCATAATAAACAATATAATCCGATAATATTATGCCTTGAGTTGTATTGCAAAGAGAAATAACAAATAACATCATTAAAATACAGTATGTATACAAAAGTTTTTTATTCATTTTTTTCACGTTATTTCCCGTCCTAACTTTTTATATTACAGTTTCATCTTTTTTAAATGAGCGGTGGTTGGCTAAAATCCCACCGCTCTTCTTTCAAAATCTATTGTGAAATTCTTTCAGTGTATTCTTTTATTAATTGCTGGCCTAAGGCACCGCCTGGATGATTTAATGCAAAATCTTCCCGCTGAAAACCTTTTATCCAGGATACCACTGTCGCAATAGCATCTCCAATAGCAAGGGCTGCTGTACTGCTTGCTGTTGGTGCTAAACCTAAATGATCAATTTCTTCTCCTGCATCACAAAGAATCTTAATATCCGTAGCTCTAGCTAAAGGAGAATTTTTATCTCTGGTAATTGAAATAGTTGTTGGACCAATAATCTTTAAAGCTGGAATCATGCTTAAGATTTCTGAGGACTTCCCACTATTCGAAATCATGATGACAACATCATCTTTAGTAATCATCCCCATGTCACCATGCAGAGACTCGCAACTGTGTACAAAAAATGACGGAATACCTAAACTTGCTAAAGTAGCTGCCAGCTTTTTACCGATGTGACCGGTTTTCCCCAATCCTGTTACTATAACTCTTCCTTCACATTTTAGAATTGCTTCACAAGCTTCAATATATGCCTCATCCACTTGTTTTGCTACTCTATTTAAAGCTTCTGCTTCTTTTAAAATTTGTTCTTTACAATTCTTTATAATGTCAATTTTTGTATTTAAGTTCATTCTCCCCCTCCTTCCTTTTCAAGCATTTGTTTTATTTCGTTATGGCATTAGGATTTCTTTCAAGAGTCACATAAACCGCAAGGATTAAAACAATACCTTTGATAAATAATTGAACTTCTGAAGGCATTCCTAAAAGAACTAAACCATTGGACAATACTGCCAGGGTAAGGGCACCAATTAATGTTCCTCTCACACCACCGATACCACCACGCTGAGACGTTCCACCAAGTACAACTGCGGATATAACGTTTAGCTCATAACCCTGACCGATAGCAGGAGATCCTGAACCGATTCTTGCTGCCATAACAACACCGCCAATAGCAGTAAGTAAGCCTGCAAATAAGAACACTAAAACTTTTTGTTTATTCACGTTTATACCGCTTAACTTTGCTACCCTCTCATCACCGCCAATTAATCGGGTATATCTTCCAAATAACGTATATCTTTCGATGAGCCATACAATGATAAACATGACCAGTCCAAGTATGATTATCCAAGGTTTTAATCCAAAATATTTTTTAAAAGGACTGTCAAAGGGTATCATTGTTATAGTACCTGAGCTTATCATCGTTACGACTGCTCTTGCAATAGATAAGAAACCCAGGGTTACAATAAAGGTTGGAACCTGAAGTCTTGTATGAGCTACACCCATTATTCCATAAAATAGAACACTTACTGCAATAGCAGCCAGAACTGCAGCCAATGTACTTGTTGTTGTCACATAAATCTTGGCAGCAATAACACCACAAAGGCTAATCATAGAACCTGATGACAAATCGATACTACCTAACATGATGATAAATGTAGCCCCTAAGGCACAAATCAAAAGGTCAATACTCGCCCCCAAAAGCGTTTGTATATTGTTTGATGTCAAAAATTTCCCATCGGTTGTTAATGAGAAAAAGATAAACAGAATGATAAAAGCTGTTAAAGAGATATTCTTTTTTAATTTGTCTATTATAAGCTCTGCTTTATTTTTTGTATTCGTCATTCCCATATAACAATTTCCTTTCCCTTAAAATTGTTTTAGACCATGGTTGCAACAACAGCTTCTTCCGTAAAATTCACACCCCTGGTGAATTCACCGGAATTTCTTCCTTTGCGGAAACTATAAATTCTGTCACACATGCCCAACAATTCCGGTAATTCATCAGAAATTAGTAAAATGGCTTTCCCTTCATTTTTCAGGGATTCTAAAATCTTATATATTTCATATTTAGCACCTACGTCTACTCCTCTCGTAGGCGAATTAACGATTAATAAACTGGATTCATTGGCAACCCATTTTGCTATAGATACTTTTTGACGGTTACCACCGCTTAAATTTGATACAGCCGTCCGTTCAGATGGCGTCTTGATCTTAAGTCTTTTAATGGAATCTTTTGCTACTTGAGCTTCCAATTTATTATTAATAATTCCTCTCTTATGCATTTTCTTTAAATTAGCAGCGGAGATGTTCATAACCAAATCATATATTAAAAATAACCCTTCCAAATCCCTGTCTTTTGGAATATATGCTATCCCATTATTTATTGCTTCTAAAGGTGATTTCATGTGACCATTCTTACCTTTATAAATCATTTCGCCACTTGTTGGCTGTTCATATCCGAAAAGAACCCGTCCAAATTCATCTGAACCACAACCACCAATACCTGCAATACCTACAATTTCTCCAGATCTAATGGTTAAATTGATATCTTCAAAAACACCTTCTTTAGTAAAATTTTTTACTTCTAACATAACATCCCCAATTGAATCATTGTTATCACTTCTATAGCTTTCTCCTGAAATATCCCTGCCAACCATATTATTGATAATCATTTCAGGAGTAGTATCTTTTACAACCATTTTAGCCACTAACTTACCATCTCTTAATACGCTTACCCTGTCACACAGCTCATAAACTTCATCAATAAAGTGTGAAATATATATTACTGCAGTACCTTTGTCTCTTTGTTCACGTAACAACTTATAAAGAATTTCTACTGATTTTTTAGAAACAGCCGCTGAAGTCTCATCAACCAGCAATATTTTTGGTTTAACAGAAAGAGCTCTCACAATTTCAACTTGTTTTCTTTCTTCAAAACCTAAATCACTAAGGATGTCCGTTGGCTTAATATGACTAAAGTTATATTCAGCCAAAATTTTTGCTGCTGCTTCATTTTGCTTTTTCCAGTTTATTAAACCTGCTTTATTGGTAAATTCCTTATCCCTGCCCATAAATATGTTTTCTGCTACAGTCATATTATAGGCAAAATTAGGTTGTTGCATTATGATGGATATCCCAGCCCGCTCAGCATCATGAACATTGTTTATCTCAACTGGCTGCCCAAATAAATAAATCTCTCCGGCAGTACGCTTGTATATTCCCATTAAAACCTGGAATAAAGTTGATTTTCCTGCTCCATTTTCTCCTACTAAGCCATGTATTTCTCCCGGGAATACTTCCATGACGTCTTCAGGGTCCCAATCTAATGCTTTCGTACCTTCGAAGTATTTCTTAATTCCTTTAAAGACCACTGCAGCACCCAAAATGATTCCTCCCCGTATTTATATCTTTTTGTTAAATCTCCCTTGTCAGGTAACAAAAGCTAAGGTTACCCGACAAGGGATTTCACAACAACAATTAACAATTAATATTATTATTGACCACTCAAATTGCTTTAATAATCCTTAAAATTCTTAGTCAAGAGTTAATTCAAAAATTAATTTTGCATCTGGATTGAAAGTCTTACTTAAATTTTTCCAATCAATAGGTTGTTCGTTTTTAATATATTTTTCTACGAATTTATCTAAGTTTTCTTGAGAAACGTTTAATAAGTTTAAGCTAACCACTGGATCACCAGTATATTTATTTCCATTAATTTCATCAAAAACAATAACTGCTGCAAAAGCTGCCTGCATGTAGTGTCCTCCGGTTGAGAACCAGAGTTCTCCTGCCTGCATGGATTCAACCGCTGGTGATAATAAGTCCATACCACCAACTTTAACTTTATCAATGATGCCTAATTCTTTACATACATTAACAGATGCTAAAGCTAAAGAGTCGTTATAACACCATACACCTTCTAAGTCAGGATGAGCCTGGTACATATTACGGAAGTATTCGTCTCCGTCGTCCCAGTTTTCCCCAGCCCATTCATATTGTAATAATTCAACTTCCGGATGTTCTTCTAAGGCTTTCATTAAACCTGCTCTACGACCTTCAGCAACGGAGGTGTTTTGATATCCACCAATACCAATCATCTTTTTAACACCTGCATTGATTAATGACATAGCAATTTGATAACCTGCTTCTTCATCGTTTGGTCCGATAAAAGCGATGTAATCTTCTCCAGCTACTAAATTATCGCCTGGCCAACGGTCAATAATAACAACTTTTATGTCATTTTTCTTACATGCATCCAATATTCCAGCTACAACAGATGCATCTTGTGGTCCAAGAACAAGTCCGTCAATACCAGCTGATATCATACTTTCTACGTCATTTAACTGTTCTGCCTGGTCATTGTTACAGTCATCATAAATGAGCTCAAATCCTAAAGCTGCAGATGCTGCCTGCACATGTCCCAGGGAAGTTACCCAGAACTCGTTGTTGATGGTAGGGAATGAATATCCTATTTTAATCTTTTTATCTGTTTTTCCTTCTTGTTTAGCTGGTGTTTCTGTTCCTGCATTTGTACTGCCACCAGTATCTCCTGTTTTCTTGCTGTCTTTTCCTCCGCAAGCCGCTAAACTCACCAACATTGCCATAGTTACGAGAATTGCCAATAATTTTTTCATAAACTTACCCCCATTTGATTTTTTTATATTAATAATTTTTAAATATTACACGATTTCTGGAGCATCATAAAGTGGAACAATATAATTTTCCATATCGCGTCCAACTTCAACCCATGACTTGGTTTCCATAGACTTATATGCACCTACCAGTATATCTGTAACCAGTGCACTTTCTTCAGGAGTAAGAGATGGTGGTACATCTTTTTCTACACAGTTCAGGAAATGTTCTAACATTGATTTGTATGCCCAGCCACGTTTTGGATAAATAGGTACCCAGCGTTTTGGAACATATCCGTCAGGTTGCATAATATCTTCTGACCAGAATAATTGAGGATAACGGTATTCTCTTACGATCTCAGGTAGTTCAGACTGCTTGAAATTCTTACTAGTAAATACGGCTAATGGAGCTGTCTGGAAAGGATTGGTTGCTTCAGAAGCTGTGAAAATTGTTCCTTCTGTACCATAAACTTCAGAAATATTGGATACAGCAGGTGAGAATCTGTCGCCACTAATAACTCCAGTTGCACCATTTTCAAACTCAATCATAATCCAGAAAGAGTCGTCCAGAGGCGTATAATCTGTACCAAATGCTTTAATCATACCAATAACACGTTTAGGCTTACTTCCCATAAGGAACATTAATAAATCTGCTCTGTGTGCACCTAAATCAAATAATGCACCTGCTCCGGCCTCATTGGGATATTGACGGAATCTTGTAAAGGATAACTTTTCATGGTAGAGATTCCAACCTTCGTGAAGTGAAGAACGACCCATCTGAGGTTTTCCAATAAAACCTTCATCAATCAGTTTGCGTGCAATAACATTTTGTTCCCAGAAACGTTGGTTTGTTCCTGCCATTAAGAAGACGCCTTCTTCTTTACTTACATCTACCATTTTCCATGCTTCTTCGTGGGTACATGCAAAAGGCTTTTCTACGATAACATGTTTTTTAGCTCTCATTGCGTCGATAGCTTGTTGAGCATGGTATCTGTTTGGAGAACCCACAATAACAACTTCAACATTTTTGTCTTCCAGCATAGCTTGATAGTCTGTATATGACTTTTCAGGTTCCCATTTCTTTGTCATTTTATCCAGGATTTCTTTGTTTGGATCACAAAGAGCTGCTAATTTTGCATTTTCTAATGCAGCAATAGAAGGACAATGTCCTATGTCAGCTATTGACCCCGCACCAATAATTCCTACACCAATTTGTCTTGCCATATTCAATGCACCCCTTTTAATAATTTAATAAGTTATTATTTTTACCTCTTATACACTGTTAATTAAATATTTTGTTGCTGCAATCTCTCTTTTACCCGCTCTTTAGATGGCATTCTGTCATAAGTACAGCCGCCTGAACGTTGAATAACTAAAGATGCTGTAGCGTTTCCATTTAAGATTGCTTTTCTAATATCTTGATCCTGCATATAAGAGGCCATAAAACCTGCTCCAAAAGAATCACCTGCTCCAGTAAAATCTAAAGAACCATCCGGATTTTCACTGACAGCAACAAAAGGTTTTAAATACTGAGGTTTGTCCTTACCTATTTTATACAAAGCACCTTTACTTCCAAGGGTAACGACTACTTTAGGAGCGCCCATGTCAATTAAAATTTCAGCTGCTTCTTCTGCCGTTTTGCCAGGAATGATTGATTTCAGATCCTCTTCACTGGCTTTAATAATCGAACTGTTATTACATAAGGTTGTAATGACCTTTCTGCCATAAGAAGTGTCTATTGAATACCTTATGTCACTGGTAGCTCCCCCAAAGCCTCCCAAATCTATAAATATGATTTTACCCATTGCATGAAGTTTAATAACTAAGTCTAAATCTACTTCATAATTCATAGGACAAATTTTAAAGTAATTTGCTTCTAAATAATCTTTATGAATATTTTCAAACCTTATTTGAGGCGTACTTTTTTGGTATTCTACTCTCTTGGTTCCATCCTCGTTGTAAATTAATAAATTTGTTGTCGTGTATTCATAAGGCAGAATACCTCTTTTATCCAGAACATCTAATTCATTAAATACTTTTCCCAGATCACTTCCATAATAGGTCACAATTCCAACATTAACACCTTGTGCAGCCATTACTAAACTTGAATAGGCCGCCGGACTCCCTAGAACAGGACCAATTTGTTTGTCTGGAAATACAATGGTTTCTTTTATAATTGTTCCTATTACCACAATATCTACTTTATTTTTCATAATTGACCCACCCAATATATTTTTTATAAGCTGAAAAATGAGAAGGATCTTTTTGAAATCATTCACCTATTTCAATGAGGGAGGTGAAAGAGTCAGGAAAGGAGTGATCATGTGAAAACAGATCCTCTCACTTTTCAGAATAAAGCCCAATGTAAATTTTAATCTTATTCTCCTTTAATAAATGCATCTACTTTTTCTCTGCATATGTCATCTGTAAATTGTACAGGAGGATGCTTAAAGAAATAGGATGATGGTTCTATGATTGCACCTGCAAGTCCCCTGTCTAAAGCAAGTTTACAGCAACGAACAGCATCAATGCTAATACCTGCTGAGTTGGGTGCATCTTCTACTTCTAGGCGCAATTCTAATTTTACTGGCGCTCCACCAAACTTTGTTCCTTCAATCAGAATGGAAGCCGTCTTCATATCCCCCTGATTATCAACAAATGCAAATCCTGGTGAAATCGGAACGTCATTCTTAAGAATAGAAGCAACTGCATCATGTTTTGTTACATGTTTTGTTTCACCGCGCATTACTAAATTAATAAAGTCTGTATTTCCTGCGTAATTCAACTGATAAGATTTTTTAATTTTTATTCCTCTGTCTTCAAACAATTTTGCTAATGCCCTGTGAACAATCGTAGCACCAATCTGGCTCTTCCAGTCATCACCTAAAATAGGTACACCAGCTTCTTCACAACCTTTTGCGATTTTTTCATCAGAAGCTAATAATTCAGGAATACCATTTACAATCCCACAGCCAGCTTTTTTAGCGCATTCTACGTAATATCTTGCAGCATTATATGAACCAGTTGGCAGATTAATAAGGATTACATCTACCTTATAATCTTTTAATGCCTGCGCTACGTCAACAGGTTCCTGACTGTCATCAACCGTAAAGTAATCTTTGCCATAATAATGGCGCAGATGATCTGGCGCTCCGTCAAGAACAGGTCCTTTCAATACTGGAGCATTCAGATAAGGAACATCAGCAATTTTATAAGCACAGTTTGGTGGGGCAAAAATTGCTTCGCTAACGTCTTTCCCAACCTTTTTAGAATCAATGTCAAAGCCCACTACAACTTGAATATCCTGAGGTTCATATCCACCAATTTCATAGTGCATTAAACCTCCGACTTCTTTTGCAATTTCAGCATTTTTGTAGAAGTAAATACCTTCTACCAGCGAACTCGCACAGTTACCAACTCCAACCAGTGCCAGCCTGATTTTTTTGTCTCCCATGATTTTTGCCTCCTTGATTTATAAATAAAATTTGTTGTAGCTCCTCAACTTTTTGCCTAATAAGATATAAATAAAACCCTTATAATTGTATGATAAATATTAAAGTTAACGTTAAAGTCTTTTTGTAAAATAATATGAAACAAGGAACAAGGTTATAAACACAATCACATAATAATTTACTATTAATCCAAAATAATATATAGATTATTATTTGTAAATTAATCATCACAGTAAACGTTAAAGTGCTGTTGTTATTTCATAATATTTCCAGTTCAATGTTTCATGTTCTAAAAGATGTATTATTTTACAATATCAAAGCTCGGTTTTTTGGAAATTAAGCATTAAAGTTAACGTTAAAGTATTCTCTTAAAAAAAGTGGATCGTTTTAACTTCATTTTGTTCTACTTGTAATTTATTACTTATCTTGATTATTGTTCAAAAATACTGATTCATTTATTTATTGTATGTATATTTTGAACATCATTAGTTTAATAACATAATCTTTTTGTTTTGTAATTAGTTTTTAACTCATCTATTACATAATGTCTATTGTTAAAATTGCAAAAAAGATTGGTTTATTTTTTGTACATTTATTCCAAAACAAGAACTGTTAAGCCTACTTTCGTTGATTTATAAACTTCAATCATCTTATTTTTAATTTGCATTATATAGAATTACTACAGATTATAGAATACCTTACAAAAAAAGAATGCTTACCTAAAGGTCAGCACTCCTTTTTCCATAATTAATTATTTTCTTTGCTGTGGTTTTGCTCTAAAGTTTTTTCATAAAAAGCTTTTAATTTAGCATAAACCTTGCCATGAATAGTGTTTTCATCATAACGGTTATTTTCATCCTTTTGTCCGGCAGGGACTCCTGTTAGTATTTCAATACCTTCATCTACATGGGATATGGGATATATATGGAATTTACCTTCCTTTACAGCTTCAATGACTTCATCTTTTAAGACTAAATCCTTGACATTTTGATATGGAATAATAACGCCTTGCTCTCCTGTTAAGCCTTTTAATTTGCATATTTTATAAAAACCTTCTATTTTATGAGAAACGCCACCAATAGGCTGTATTTCTCCATTTTGATTAATAGAGCCTGTTACTGCAATACCTTGCTTTATAGGTACTCCACTAAGGCTCGATAAAATTGCATATAACTCAGTACTGGATGCACTATCCCCGTCTACACCACTGTAGCTTTGTTCAAAACAAATCCTGCAGGAAAGAGAAAGGGGAAATTCTTGTGCATAGGTTTGACCTAAATAACCCGTTAAAACTTGAACACCTTTATCATGAATATTTCCGCTCATTTCAGATTCTTTTTCAATGTTTATAATTCCCGACTGTCCCATATAAGTGGTTGCAGTAATTCTTGAAGGTTTTGCAAAACGGTAATCTCCTGTATCCAGTATCGCCAGACCATTGATCTGACCTACTTTTTCACCTTCACAGTCAATCATTATAACATTATCTTTTATTAATTCTTCCATTTTTTCTTCATATAAATTAGAGCGTTTTTCTTTTTCAGTAATGGCCTTTTCTATATCCTCTGCAGTAATTTCTTTTTTATTACTCATCTTAGACCAAATGCTTGCCTCGCACAATATTTCAACAATGCTATTAAATCTAGTGGTCATCTTTTCTTGATTCTCTGCCAATCTGGAAGCATATTCAGCAATTTTTGCTA
>JAAYML010000074.1 GCA_012521395.1 Candidatus Epulonipiscium sp.
ACATATATTTATATTATACACCATCTGATTCAATCCAAATACACAAATATCATCATAATATTAACAAATTTTTATAATAAAGTTCAATATTTTATAAAAAATTATGCCTTATTAGCATTTGCTAATAAGGCATAATTTTTATTGTTAAAAAGATAGCATGGTTTTACTGATGATAATCATTCAAATACAATATTTTCTCCTTGTAATTCAGATTGCAATCTTTCTTTGAATTGTTTCCACATTTCTTCTTCACTGATTTCTCCAGCAAGATATGAATTCAGGCAGTCAAGTAATGCCATTCTGATAGTATCATCATATTGCGTAATAACGTTACCATTAATTTGATCAGATACTTTGCTATATACTTGATAAATGTTCTGATTTATTACTTTGTTAATAAAACTGTCATCTGCTTTGTATTTTTCAATAATGTTTTTATTACTTACAAAATCCCCAGCTTGGGCTAAACTTTCTTGATATTCCGGACTTGCTATGAATTTAATGAATTCCCATGCAAGTTCTGGGTTCTTTGTGTTTTGAGAGATTCCAAACCATGTACCACCTTCATTATATGGCATTGGTGTGCAGATTGCCCATCTTCCACCTGTTCCTGGTTCTGGATGATCGTCTGTTGTCATTACCATTACGTCTGCTGATTCACGACAGTCGATAATCCAGTTGATTCCCCATGTGGGTACTGCATAACACATGTGTGTATCATCTTGAATGGAATTTGCCCATGCTTCTTCCCATCGTGTCAGCCCGCCTTCGAGCCCTTCTTTCCTTAATTGTGCTGCTATATCAACTAGTTCATACACTTTTTCGTCAATCACAAATTTACCGTCTTCAACCCATGCATGTTCACGAGCACCAAGGTAAATAGGAACTAATTCCTCTATTCCTGCCCACAAAATTGCTTTTCCACCACTGACTTCTTTTAATTTTCGTCCTGTTTCAATCATTTTTTCTGGTTTTAGCATTTCTTCAATTTGTGTAGGATCGTCTGTTCCTAAGTATTGTTTTGCGATTGGTCTTTTATAACCAACACCACCAGCTGTGGCCTGGTGAGATAAAGCTACCAATTGACCTTGCTCATTTGTACCGATTCCTAAAACAAAGGGGACAAGCTGGCTGGTAACTTCATCAATTTCTTCAAAGTCGTTTAATGGCATATATCCACCAGGCATATTAACAAAACGTTTTACAAAGGCACTTTCTGCTGCATATACATCAGGCAGACTGCCAGACCTGGAAGCTGCTTGTACCTTAGTCTGATAGTTCCCATTTGTGTCTGCTGTGATTTCATCTTTTATTTTTACTCCAGGGTTAGCTTTTTCAAAGGCTCTCGCTATTGCTGGGCCTTCATCTGGGTTGAAGTGCCAGTAGGTGATTTCTCCTGTAAGACTCTTTTTTTCACTGTCCTTATTCTCATCATTTTCTTTTTCAGTGGTTGTAGTCTGTTCTGTCGCTGATTCATTACCCGTAGAAATTCTCTCCTTGCTACAACCAGTCACCGTTGCCAGTACCATACTCAAGCAAAGCAGTAAAGTCATAGTCTTTTTTAAAAGACTCATATAAATACTCCTCCCCTTTAATAATTTATATAAAAGGCATAATGCCTTTTATATCAGTCGATAAAGTTACTTGCTCAAAATTTGAAATTAAATTCATTTCTATGTATCCTACAACCATATTAAAAATTAATAATAATTTAAATTTAATTTTTTCAATTCTGTTTTACTTTTGTGATTATTTTACTTTTCTCATTAATCCAATTCAAGGTATTTTATAAAAATTATATAAATTTTTAACAATAATATAGGAAATTTTAACAAATGCTTAACAAATTATGTTTGATTTGTATAAATTGCGACCATATAAGTTACTTCTTATTATATATATTTAACCTATTTATTTCTTTGAAAAATTGTTCACTATACAATGTACAATCTTTTATAAATCCCTTAGAATTTTTTTAAATTTTGCAAGCACCAGTCAGACAAATATCATATTAATAAATTGAAATTTCTTAAATGATTATTTTATATAACAAACTTGTTGGTAACAAATATGCAAAAATATAAAATTCATATTTTGCTAATCGTATATAATAATAATTTAAAATTATTCCTGCACAAAAAAACTATGCCTTATTAGCCCTCAGGCTAATAAGGCATAGATATTCTTAAAGACTAGCTTTGTTCCTAATAATTGATTATTCAAATACGATGTTTGCACCTTGTAATTCAGATTGTAATCTTTCTTTGAAT
>JAAYML010000075.1 GCA_012521395.1 Candidatus Epulonipiscium sp.
CAAAAGCAGCCCTATGAATAAATAAATCAGTTTAATCTTCATTTCTTGTCACCACCCTGGTCAAAAAGTAACTGATGCCCGTCAATGCCCAAAGGTAAAACAAACAGCTAAAAAGGGTCCGGTAATCCGAAAAACTGTCCATAAAAAAGTCTCTTGTCAATTGACCAAAAGCATCTAAAGGAGGGATAAGTTTCAGAAAAAAGCTTGTCACTGTGCCAAATAAACCACCCATATTGCCAACAATCAACTGCAAAGTCCCTCTCAGGCTGCCCAGCGCAATGGCTAATATCTCAAGCAAGGCATCCACAACTGGCGGAAATATTAAAGTGAACAAGGATACAAAAAGTGTTGCGCATGTGATGGTTAATAAATAGAAAAATACTCCTGCCAAAATACCCGAAACCGTCATATTCCCGCCTTTTATCAGAATTTGAATAAACAGACCCGTACAAAGGATTAAAGCCATAATTGATGTAACGATTAGATTGCCGGATATTAAGCTTAGATATTGTTTGTAAACAGGTAAACCGTGGAGTTTTAAAAGCTCCCTTTTACTGCCTTCCTTATGATTAGATATAACATTCATTGATAAGGCAACGCCAGCCAGAGACGCCATAAGCGAAAGAATTCTCCACTGTATTCCGTAAATTGCATAGTCTGAAGTTGCCTGAACCCCATTAACAGTAAACTGCATCTGAGATAAGACAACTAAAGTTACAATGCTTCCTAAAACAGCAAAAATAATGAAAGAATTTTTCTTAATATTTTCTTTTAAATGTAGTTTAATAACTGCCTTCATAACGAACCTCCTTTGCCAGTTCTAAAAACATATCTGCCAGACTTATTTTTTTAAAATCATCTCTTGTAAATTCCCTGCAAATCTTTTCATTCATGATGATAATGCCCCTGTCCGCAACCTTTTCGACATCATAAAGTAAATGTGAATTCAGCAAAATACCCTTTTTGTCCTTTTTTAATTCTGCAATTAAATCCTGCATTTGCTGCTGTCCTAAAAAATCTTGCCCTGCAGAAGGTTCATCCAGTAACAGCAAATCCGGATCCCCTATCAAAGCCTGCGCCACGGCAAGTCTTTGCTTCATGCCCTTGGAATAATTTTTTACACGGGTATCTTTTAAGGATAAACCAACCTTCTCCATTAACCTGACACTTTCCTTTCTGTAGAAAGATTTATCAAAGCCTCTTACCTCCATGTAGTATTCTAAAACCTGACGTCCACTTAAAATTTCAGGAAAGACAGGTGTTTCAGGTGAGTAGCCAATCTTTATGCCCTCTTCTTTTAAATATTCCCCTTCAAAATCCCTATCCCAGTTAAGTATCATCCGCATAAGGGTTGTTTTACCAACCCCATTTGGTCCTATTAAGGCAAAGATTTCCCCTCTTTTAATCTCCAGATTCAGATGATTAAAAATCTTTTTTTCTCCAAAGGCCTTTTTTATGCCCTGCAACTTAATTAACATTTTCATCACCTCAGCTATAGTATAAAACATTAAACTTTAATCTAACTTTGATCTATCTTAAATTAACCTTAAATAATAAATCTTCAGGATAGTTCCTGCGCTTAGGATAATCATTTAAAATAAAAAAGCTTTCCAGCTCCGGATATACTCCAGTAGCGGAAAGCCTGTCATATCCTCTATGCAATTATTCTTCCGAAAGAAGGCGTTTTTCACCTGTAATTTTTTGTATCGGTGCAATATCTTGTGTGACTTCGATAATACCTAAGAATTCACCTTCTTTGTTTCTTACAGCAAAATATCTGATAAAAACATATTTATCGCCCATCTTAATCCAGAAATCCTCATGATCCTTTCGTCCTGCTTTTAAATCTTCCACAATTTTTTCTACAATATGCATACTTGCTGGGGGATGACAGTTTTGCACCTGCCTTCCAAGAATGGTCTTGGGGCGGGCAAATATCCTTTCTTTTCCCTGAGTAAAATATTTAACAGCACCATCCTTGTCCACAAAAGTAATATCAATGGGCAAAGTATTCAATAAGGCATTGATTTCTTCTGCTGTCATACATCCTGCGTCAAACTCGATATAACCTTTATCTCCCACAGGCTGATTGCCTTCTGCTTGCTCTTTCTTTGCAATATCTACCCGTGCAGGCTTCCATTCTCCTTTTGGGTTTATCAAGCAATATCCAAATTCTTTGCTGGCATTGACAATTTCAAGCCATTCGTCTTCCGTCAGACTATCTAAAGCCATGGGGAAAAGAATATTTTCTTCTTTAAAAATCATTTCCATGACTTTATTAATGGTTTCCTCTGCTTTTCCCAAATCAATGGTATGATTTGAAAGGCTGCTTCTTATCTCTTTAATACCTTCTCGGATTTCATCATCCACGCCCCACATGACTTTAGGTGGTGCGGTGATTCCATATTTTTCAAGATAGGGGAACAATAAATTTTCTTTTCGCAAATAATGTTTGTCAATCTCCCAAAGCTTTTCAAAGCCCTCTTTAAGCGCCTTAAGACTATCCGTTTCACCATTTTTATAGCGCTCTAATTGCGGCTTAATTTCAGTGTTTACAAGTTTTCTGATGGCTTCATTTTCAAGTTTAAACGTATGAACGGGATGCCCTGGCACTTCTTCGGGTTTCTGAGGTCTGTGGATTTCTTCAATGGAGCCTTTAAAAACTGCTGCATGAACATCACAAAGTCTTTGAATCTCTTCCACAGGCATACCTTCCATAATTAAAGCTTTTTCCATTTCAGCAATTTCAGCAGCTGAAATGCCTTGAATGAGTTCTTCAAACCTAGGTTTAATTTCATCAACACTTTTGCCATTATGCAGTTCAGTAATGAGTTCCTTTAATACTTTTTGCCTGTACTCACGGTTATTAATCATTTCACTCATAAAGCCATCATCCCCTTTTTAAATAATTTTCAGATTAATTATAATCGTAACACATTTACAAGCTTTTTTACAGCAAAAATACAATTATCAGACAAATTATGTTGCTTTTAATATTTGTGCTGTATTTCATATATCGCCAATCTTTTAAGAAAACATAATAACATTATCTAGTCTGCCAACTTTAGCCTCTTTTATTCAAACTTAAGTTTAAGGATTTAATCCCACCTCAAAAGCTACACTGGCCGTACGAGGAATCGCAAATAAAGGCCCTATCGTCAAGTACAGCATACACGTAAAAAATACCGAATAGGCTTTGCTGACTGGCTTCGCCATATCAAATAAACTGTCACTTTTCGAAAGGGCAGAAGCAATAACACCTAATAGTGGAAGTCCCACTCCAGTTATTAAAAAACCGACTGTCGCCTCTAATGTCTTTTGGCCAGCCAATTGACCCATATAAACAGGAAAAATTAGATTTCCTGCCCCAAAAAACAATCCAAATAATAAGGAACCGATTAATATGTTGGATTTAAGACCAAGCCTTTCTTTCATAGCCAAAACTCCCTACATGCTTTAAGTATAGTACGAACTTTTTCCAAAATACCAAATAAAAAAGTACTTTATTTTTATCAAGATTATTTGATATTATTATAATTAATTATTTTAACAAATTTTTTCTGTTTACGACATATGAATTTAAAAAAGATGTATTTTTAAGCAAATATTTTCCTTGATAAAAAATAAAAATTCCTTTGATCTGCATTTTGGATAAATTAAAAGACAGAGTTTCTTTAGAACTCTGTCTTTTAATTTTCTATCTGTAAAGGGACTGTCTAATTTATTACGGATTCTAGTTTTTTAATCATTAAAAACCATCAATCATGTTATTATTGAATAACCGTTTGCAAATTATTACTGGAATCTTTAATGTTTTGCATTAAACGATCCATCATTTCAATATTGGAAGTGTGCTCTTGTATTGTCGCCAGCAGCTCCTCTACTGCAGCAGCATGTCCCTCAGAAATATTTGCGATGCGATCTATTTCTTGATCAATATGAGAAAATAAGTCTGCAATATTTTCAATTCTGCTAACTTCGTCAAAAATATATTGATTTATATTTTTAAAAGAATCTTGTATCATTTCAAAACTTTGATTAACACTTTTTACAATTTTTTCTCCATCCTGAGTCGCTTCCTGACCTTTACTTACTTCATCGAAAACATTTTTCGTTTTATTCTTTATTTGATGTATGATTTGATTAATCTGTTCTACGATTGATGAACTTTGCTCTGCCAATTGTTTAACTTCTCCTGCAACAACCGCAAAACCTTTACCTGATTCTCCAGCCCTGGCCGCTTCAATCGCTGCATTTAAGGCAAGCAAATTGGTCTGTTCTGCAATATGGGTAATTCCGGATAAGAAATCATATATTTCATCCATATTTCTGGATAATTCCTGAACGGTCTCTACAGATTTTATAACGGCCTGATTAATAATCTCCATTTGCCTGTCCAAGGTATTAATATTATGAACTCCTTCTGTCACAACATGACTGGTATTGGTAGTAACGCTTTCCAGTTGATTTGAAAAATCTATTAACTCCGATATTTTCTCATCTGCTTTCTTTACCGTTTGGTTAATCTGAGAAACACTTTCACTCTGACTAACAATACCTGTAGAAATATCCTGAGTCGCTGCAGCGATGGAATTGCTTATTTGGCGAACAATTTCAATATTCTCTTTACCCCTGGAAATATCCGCGTTTAAAACAGAAGTATTTGTTTTGACTGTATCCATCGTTTTTTGCAACTGATCTAATAATATCTTTAATTGAACTCCATTTTCATTTGCATCTCTTATCAGCTTTGCACCAGCTCTTACTAATAAAAATAAGATAATTGTTATAAGGATTTGAATGATATCTGCAAACAAATTATTTACCATATCAGAAGCTGGATTTAAAAGTTGTAAAGCAATTGTAACGATATTAATCAGAATACCTACACTGGCAAAAATCCATTTATTTAAATATAAAGCCGCTACACTGATTGGCAGTATCGCTAATACAAAAACACTAACATCTGGCATTAACATTAAAGGAAGAACTTGTATCACAGCTGAAGCAACTAACACAATGCTTGCCGCAGTTTCCTTTTTCTTATATCTTAAAAAAAAGACAACAAAAGCTGAAAGCAATGTTACTGAAAGTGGAATAATACTTTCAGCAATTGTTTTTGTTATAATTCCGGCAAGCAGCATGATAAAGCCAAATGTAAAAAAGAACCAGTTCAAATACTTGTTTACGTTACTAACATGTTTAGTCAATGAATTTCCCTGCATAGTTCTCTCTCCTTTCACAGGTAACTGAGGTCAATACCTATTATTTATCCTTCAACAATGCATAAATAATAGTATTATACCTTTACATCATGGTAAATTAATTATATCACAATTTTCGACTTATTGCCACAATTATTCTGTGTTAATCAATCAAAATGCACGTTTATTATTCATTCTAATCTTTTTAACAAAGTTACACCTTAAAGTTTTATAACTTTTTATTATTTTTCTTTTGCATAAAAAAATACTTCCCCACAGACAGCCTTTTTTGACGGTCTGTCTGAAAGTATCCTGTCAGGTACTTGTTAAAATATTTAATCTGCTGTTTATTTATAATGGAAATGGAAGATTAAATATACAAAAACGGATAAAATCTACTATCCCATAAGCAATCCTAGCAGAAGTAATATCACCTTTCTTTTATAATAAAGTAAAGATACAAACAACTCTTTGATAAGTTCATTCCAGCGTTTAAAAAATATTTCATCGTTTTTTATGGAAACGTTTCAGGGCTTCCTCCATTTTTTTATTTTCCATCTTTTCATTTAATGCTGCGATTGCCGTACTAATTGCAGTACATATTGAAAAGGAAAGCAAAAATCCAATCCATGCTCTGATATCTTTAACAGAAAACCATGAAAAAACGATTGAAAATATTACAACTGTTATAAATATCATTAACAAAAAACAAATAATCCTTACGGCTACAGAAAGATTTTTTATCCACTTTACTGTAAGAAATAGTATTTCTCCTAAAGAAATAATGACCGCCAATAAAAGCAACTGTGATAAAGTTTCAAAAGACAGACCCTGGTCTGCCATAGCAAATAATCTGGAATATGGTTTTGCCTGGTCACCAACGATAAAACTAAGTGCCATAAGAATTAATATCATTACTCCAAAATTGGCAAAAATCTGTCCAATATAATCTATAATGGTCTTATTATCTTCCTTCATTTTATTCCTAACCTCTTTCTTAATTCATCTGCATACATACGGGATGCAATAATCTGTTCCCCGTTTACCATCGTCACCCGGATTCTCCGGTTCAAGTCCGCCTTTAAGCTCTTTACTTTCTTTAAATTAATCAGAGTAGACTTACTTACTCTGAAAAAGTCCCGTTCCGTTAACTGCTGCTCTAATTCATATAGTTTAAAATCTGATTCATACACTTCGTTTTCAGTATATAAAAAGGTATCTCTTTCTACAGCTTCGATATACAAAATTTCAGCTACATCCAGCACAAAAGTCTCATTATCTTTCTTCCCTAAAATTTGCATACCTAAAATACGCAGCATGGATATCATTTTTTCGATATCCGGCGTTAACCTGGGACTTTTGATTTCTACTGATAAATCTTCATATTTTTCATTAATATCAATTTCTATCCTCATCTTCATTCCAATCCATTCTTTCTATAAGCAATGGTAAATAAAGCCAAAAAACAAATGGCATTGATTCCTATGACGACTATGCTATTATTTAAAATCAAATCCCATGACATATTGTAAAGGATTTCTCTTAACTGCCCGGTATAAGTTATCTTCGCTACCTTTTCTACTTTTTCATTAAACATAGAAATCATGGGCAAAAAAGATAAAACCATCATCATTGGCATAACAACAGAAGTTGCCATCATTTGATTATGGGCCAATATGCCTACCGCTGCCCCTGCTAAAATCGAAATCATAAATCCAAGACCCATCACAGACATAAAAAAGATAAACTGCTCATGATTAAAAGCTGTGGCCAATCCTATAACGCCTGCTCCCAGCATACAAATACTCCATACATACAGCCCGATTCCCATCAAATACTGCCAGGGCTTCACATTGGCCATAATCAAAACCCGCAGGGTATTTTTTTCTTTTTCTTCCGATATGATAGAAGATACAGCTGCTAAAGGAGCCATACCAATATACATAATGGAAAAAAGCTTTGCAAAAAAATGTTCTGCCATGCCTTCAAGTTGAATTGAATTTTCCATCACCACAGTCATCAGGGGAAATAAAATAAATTGAATTAAAATCGTCTTGTTTTTTAAAGTATCCTTAAGTTGTTTTTTAAAAATAATACAGATATTTCTCATGCTAATCCCTCCTATTCATTATCCTGTAAGCAGCGCCCTGTTAATTCTAAAAACACTGTTTCTAAATTGGGTTCCGAAGAATGAATGGTTTCAACCTGCTCTTTAAGGAGTAATGAATAGATTTCACTGGCAGAATCCTTAGCATGAGCGAAATCCAGATTTCTTCCATCATATAAACGAAGCCTTATCCTTTTTTGATGATTATATTTTGTGCAAATCTCCTGTGGTGATCCATACTCGACAATTTTTCCTTCATTAAGAAGGGCGACATGATCACAAAGCTTTGTGGCTTCTTCCATATCATGTGTCGTCAAAAAAATGGTACAGCCTTCTTCTTTTTTAGCAATAATCATCTGATGAATTGCCCTGCTTGTTGCTGGATCTAATCCACTGGTTGGTTCATCTAAAAATATAATTTGAGGGGTATGCATAAAAACCCTTGCCAGCTGTAATCTGCTGCGCATTCCTTTTGACAGCTTACAGGCTGGGATCTTAGCTGCAGCCTCCAGCCCAACCATGGATAAACTCTCTTTTACTTTATTATAAGGAATTCTATAAATCTCTGCAAATATCTTTAAATTATCCATACATGAAAACCGATCATAAAGACCAAATTGCTCCATCATAATGCCAAGTTTTTTTCTGTCTTCTCCTGTCAATTCTTTTACTGACTTATTTAAAATTTTTACACTGCCCTCTTCAAATTCAAGTTGACCTGTCAGTATTTTTATTAATGTGGTCTTTCCTGCCCCAGAAGGACCAAGAAGGCCAAAAATTTCACCTTTTGATATCTTAAGATGGATTCCTTTTAAAACAACTTTTTGGTTAAATTTTTTATGAACATTGTTCACTTCAATCATTTGCCAGTGCCTCCTTTCTTTAGCCCCAGCGTATCATAAAAAAAGCCTGTCTTTCTCACATTTTGCATAAGTTGCACTTTTGACAACACAAGATGCCAAAAATAAAAGCCGTCAAAAGCATTCAGCTTGACGGCTCTTATCAATCTTATTATATTTTTTCAAGTTTTTATTAAGCAAAAATTTCATCAAAGATATATGGAATTAATAGTGCATTGGGCTTGGTAAATTGCCACAAAACATCACCTGACCTATCAAAGACAATGACATCTCCAAGATCTCTAACCTGATAATCCCGGTAATTTGCTTTGGTAATTACAATAGGCTTTCTTGACTTTACCGGCTTTGCCTCTGCACTGTTAATTAAAAATCCGGAAACTTCCACTGTAGCACCAGCCCTTATTTTATCAATATATGGCTTTGCCATATTTTTTGCCACAATAGAATAAACGGCCTCATACAATGGGTAAAAGAGTTTTTCATATTTTTTAGGATTTCTTATAATGGGTATTCCAAACATTGCAAAGGAATTCATAACGATATTATGATTTTTGCCATCTTTCGTTCTAAAACGAACACCTCCATCAAAACTGCGTCCTACAGGAATACCAATATATGTATGAACTGTTGTTCCTAAAGTACCTGCTGTCAAACCTTCAATATCCTTATACAGAATGACTTTTTCGTTAAACTCTACACGGTCATCATAAAAACGAGCAGTTTTTCCTTTGGGATTAATGGGCACTTCTACAATCAACGACATATAGATTTCCTCTCCCTTATAGTAAGATATATAAATAAATCATCAAAACAAGCCAAAAAGTTAAAGTGAAATATAAATTCTTGTCATCAAACAGTATATTATTAAAAAAATAACTATTGTTCTTCCGGATCCTTATATGGAGTAAATAACTGATCCAACTCCTTCTGTTTTGATACACATATGGAATAAGTGCCCGTTTTGGACTTTACTGCAAACCACTCACGATAGCGGCGCACTTGCTCAATATCATTAAGATTAATCGAAATACAGGGAAATTTTTCAAAAAGGTTTTTTATAGATCTGAAAAACC
>JAAYML010000076.1 GCA_012521395.1 Candidatus Epulonipiscium sp.
ATAATATTGTGTTTAAGGAGGACAAATGAAATGAATTCACAATTAGAACGATTAGATAATAATCAGGTAAAATTAACCATTGAAGTTGCGGCTGAAAGATTTGAAGAGGGTATGAATTATGCTTTCAATAAGAATAAAAAGTACATTTCAGTTCCTGGCTTTCGTAAAGGCAAGGCTCCAAGACATTTAGTAGAAAAAATGTATGGTCCGGAAATTTTTTATGAAGACGCTGTCAATTATATAATTCCTGGGGAATATGAAAAGGCAGTAGAAGAACATGATTTAGATGTTGTATCAAGACCGGAATTTGATGTTGAAAAAATTGGCAAGGGTGAAAATTTAGTATTTACTGCTGTAGTAACGGTTAAACCAGAAGTAAAATTGGGACAGTATAAAGAAATTGAACTTCCTAAAATAAATGTGGAAGTAACAGATGAAGAAATCAATGAAGAATTAAAGAAAGTTCAGGAAAAGAACTCCCGCCTCTTTACTGTAACGGACAGAGCAGTAAAAGACGGGGATGAAGTTGTTATTGATTTTGAAGGTTTTGTTGACGGAGAAGCTTTTGAAGGCGGAAAAGCGACTGATTATACTCTTAAAATTGGTTCCAGAACTTTTATAGATAATTTTGAAGAACAATTAATTGGAAAAAATCCAGGGGAACAATTAGATGTCAATGTGACTTTCCCGGAAGATTATGCTCAAAAGTCTTTAGCGGGTAAAGCCGCTGTATTTAAAGTAGAAATTAAAGGCATAAAAGAAAAAGAACTTCCTGCTCTTGATGATGAGTTTGCTAAAGATGTTTCAGAATTTGATACATTAGATGAATACAAACAGGATATTAAGGAAAAACTCTTAGAACAAAAGGAAAGCAGAGCAAGAAGAGAAAAAGAAAAAGATCTACTTGAAAAGATTATAGCAAATGCAGAAATGGATGTTCCTGGAGTTATGATAGAAAATAAGATTGATCAAATGCTTCAGGATTTTGAAATGAGGATGGCATATCAGGGACTTCCATTTGAGCAATATCTTCAATTTACGAATCAAACGATAGATGCATTGAGGGATAAATTCCGTCCGGAAGCAGAATTCCAGGTAAAAGCAGGCTTAGTATTAGAGCAAATTGCAAAAGAAGAAAACATTGAAGTGAGTGATGAAGAATTAGAAGAAGAATACAAGAAGCTGGCAGAACAATATAACATGGAATTGGATAAGATTAAAGAAAGTATGGGTGAATCAGGAAGCAAGGCATTAAAGGAGGACATAAAAATCCGTAAAGCAGTTGATCTGGTTGTTGAAAGTGCAGTAGAAAAGTAATATATAAATAAAAGGAGGAATGGTTATGAGTTTGGTACCTATTGTTGTTGAGCAAACCAACAGGGGTGAACGGTCTTATGACATATATTCCAGACTTTTGAAGGATAGAATAATATTTCTTGGGGAAGAAATAAATAATGTGACTGCTAATTTAGTTGTTGCACAGCTTTTGTTTCTGGAAGCAGAAGATCCTGATAAAGATATTTACTTATATATCAATAGTCCTGGTGGTTCTGTGACTGCTGGTATGGCCATTTATGATACGATGCAATATATTAAAGCAGATGTTTCAACCATTTGTATTGGAATGGCTGCAAGCATGGGAGCTTTCTTACTAAGTGGCGGTGCGAAAGGAAAAAGATTTGCAGTACCTAATGCAGAAGTAATGATTCATCAGCCTCTTGGTGGAGCAAGCGGTCAGGCTACGGACATTCAAATTCATGCGGAACATATTTTAAGAATTAAAAAACGCTTAAATAAGCTTTTAAGTGAAAATACCGGCCAACCTCTGGAAAAGATAGAAAGAGATGTTGAAAGAGATTATTTCATGACTGCTGAAGAAGCAAAAGCTTATGGATTGATAGATGAAATCATTAGTTCAAGGAAGGAAATTGAAAAGAAATAAGAGGTGAGTGTATGGCTGGCAGATATGACGAGAAGAAGCAGCTTAAGTGTTCTTTTTGCGGAAAGACCCAGGAACAGGTAAGAAGATTGATTGCCGGACCAGGCGTATATATATGTGATGAGTGTATCGAACTTTGTTTTGAAATCATTGAGGAAGAATTTAATGAACTCCCTGAAAGCAATGAGTTGTCTGATATTCCTACTCCCAAAGAAATTAAGGAACATTTAGATGAGTATGTTGTAGGTCAGGAAAGGGCTAAAAGAGCTTTAGCTGTAGCTGTTTATAATCATTACAAAAGGATTTATTCAGAAAATGGCTACGATGATGATGTGGAATTACAAAAAAGTAATATTTTAATGCTCGGGCCCACTGGTTCTGGTAAAACCCTTTTAGCACAAACTTTAGCCAAAATGATGAATGTACCTTTTGCTATAGCAGATGCTACTTCTTTAACTGAAGCAGGATATGTAGGTGAAGACGTAGAAAATATTCTTCTAAAGCTGATTCAAGCTGCAGATTATGATATTGAAAGAGCAGAACATGGGATTATCTATATCGATGAGATAGATAAAATAGCAAGAAAATCAGATAACCCTTCCATTACCAGGGATGTAAGTGGTGAAGGGGTTCAACAGGCCCTTCTTAAAATTCTCGAAGGCACTGTGGCTTCTGTTCCGCCGCAAGGTGGCAGAAAACATCCTCATCAGGAATTTATACAAATTGACACGACCAATATTCTGTTTATCTGTGGAGGCGCTTTTGACGGCATAGAAAAAATTATAGAAAAGCGTATTGGAAAAAGCGGCTTAGGTTTTGGTGCAGAGGTAAAAAGTAAAAAAGAGAAAAATATTGGGGAAGTTTTAACTCATTTATTACCCCAGGATTTGCTTAAATATGGTTTAATTCCGGAATTTATAGGTCGTGTTCCAGTGATCGTTTCCCTGGATGACCTGGATGAAGATGCTTTAGTTCGCATATTGACTGAACCTAGGAATGCACTGATAAAGCAATATAAAAAGCTTTTTGAAATGGATGACGTTATTTTGGAATTTGAAGAGGAAGCAATCAGGTTAATTGCTAAAAAAGCAATTCAGAGGGAAACTGGTGCAAGAGGTCTCAGGGCTATATTAGAAGAATTAATGACGGATGTTATGTATGAAATACCATCTACTAAAAATGTAGAAAAGTGTATTATTACAAAGGCCACCATTGAGAAAAAAGAAATGCCACAATTAATTATTAATGAAAATAAACAGCCCATAAAGAAGAAAAGGAAGAAAAGAGCAAACAGAGGTGAAACTGCTTAAGAAAAAGATGCATAAACTGCATCTTTTTTCTTTTATCTTTGTAATAAAAAGCCTGCTATTGAGCATACTAAAGCTATAGTATTTATGCACGATAGGAGGCCGTTAAGTGAGTAGTGTATTGATTATCATACAATTTGTATTTTCAGTAATTATTGGAATCTATTTTTTAGTTCTTTTAAAAAACCAACAAACAACGAAAATATCCATTGGGAAAGAATCAAAAAAAGAACTGGAAAAATTGAAAAACTTAAGGTTAATTCATTTGACAGAACCCTTGTCTGAAAAAACACGGCCAAATTCTTTTAAAGAAATAATAGGTCAGGATGACGGATTGAGGGCTTTAAAAGCAGCTTTATGTGGACCTAATCCCCAACATGTTATTATTTATGGTCCTCCAGGCATAGGAAAAACAGCTGCTGCCAGGGCGGCATTAAATGAAGCCAAAAAGATTCCTTTTTCTCCTTTTAAAGAAGATGCTCCTTTTATTGAAATGGATGCTACCACCCTTAGATTTGATGAAAGGGGAATTGCGGATCCATTAATTGGTTCTGTTCATGATCCAATTTACCAGGGAGCTGGAGCTTATGGAGCAGCAGGGATACCTCAACCAAAGCCTGGTGCTGTGACGAAAGCCCATGGAGGCGTATTGTTCATTGATGAAATTGGAGAATTACATCCAATTCAAATGAATAAACTTTTAAAAGTTTTAGAAGACAGAAAAGTTTATTTAGAAAGCGCTTATTATTCTTCTGAGGATCCTAATATCCCCAGTCATATTCATGATATTTTTCAAAACGGGCTCCCTGCAGACTTCAGACTGATAGGGGCGACAACCAGAAGCCCAGAAGAGATTCCCCCAGCTATCCGTTCCAGATGTACGGAAATATTTTTTCAGCCCTTAACCCAGGAAGATGTGAAGCAAATTGTAAAAAATGCGGCAAAAAAAGGGGCTTTTTCCCTGGATGAAGGGGTTGCAGAATTAATTTCTACTTATGCGAATAATGGCCGGGACGCAGTGAATATTTTACAAACTGCTGGCTGCGTGGCCATAATGGAAAACAGATCAGATATTACAATTAAGGATATTGAATGGGTTATAGAATTCGGACAGTATAACAAACGATTAGATAAAAAGATTTTTTCAGAAAAAAGAATTGGTTCAGTTAACGGGCTGGCTGTCTATGGGATCAGGATGGGCGCTTTGCTGGAAATAGAAGTAACTGCTCAAAAGGCAGAAGAAAAATCTAAGGGCAGCTTAAAAGTAACAGGAATCATCGAAGAAGAAGAATTTAATAAAAATAATGGTAAGATGAAAAGAAGAAGTACAGCTTTTGCTTCTGTTGAAAATGTTTTAACAGTAATGAAAAATGTTTTTGATATTCCATATAAGGGTTATGATATTCATATTAATTTTCCAGGTGGGATGCCTGTAGATGGGCCTTCAGCGGGAGTCGCAATATTTATTGCTGTCTATTCAGCGATACTTAAAAAACCAGTATCGGCTAAGATAGCAATGACAGGCGAGCTTTCTATCCGTGGTAATATTCATCCTGTTGGGGGTGTTCATGCAAAAATAAATGCTGCAAGAGAAGCTGGAATTGAAAAAGTATTTATTCCTTTAGATAATTGGCAGGAAACATATAAAAATTATGCCATAGAAGTGATAGCCGTAAAGAATATAGAAGAACTGGTGAAACAGGTATTTGAAAAGCAAAATGATGATATTATTGTAAAAACAAAATCAGCCGAGGTTTTAACGGCACAAGGAATTTGATTGTACAATTCCTTAAAAAGAGCATCATTGTAAAAAGAAAAGATATTGATGGAAATTTGTAATTATATATTGAGAATATAATTTTAAATATGATATAATTTTTAACATATAAAACTAATGTAAACCAATGGAGAAATACTTTCATTGGTTTTTAATATTACTATAGACAGACAGGGGGGTAATACTTCTGGTTATCGAGCAGGCGCAGTTAAAAGATTTGGTAGAGATTCTTTTACTTCAAAAACAAGCCTATATTAGTGAAGCAGAGCTATATGGCGATTTCAATATGCTCCCGCTAGTTGAAACTTTAGATGAAATTGAGCAAGAGTTTTCCACATATTTATTTTTAAAGGCAATTATTAATGGGGTTATCATTGGTTCAGTAAGGGCTTATCAAGAGGGCGACACTTGTTATATAGGAAGACTTGTAGTACATCCAAAATTTCAAAGACAAGGGATTGGAACCAGACTTATCAGGGAAATAGAATCTATCTTTAGAACTTGTAGAAGATATGAAATTTTTACTGGTCACAAAAGCATTAGAAATATTAATTTATACAAAAAATTAGGATATAAAGAATTTCAGGTTAAAGAGGTAAGTCCAAATCTCCAGTATATTTATATGGAAAAAATAAATGAAAATTTACAAAGCAATATTGTTTAAAGGAGGCGTAGAGAAGAAGACGGCTCCTTTTTTTGTGAAAAAAGTAGCTGGAAATTAGACGTTGAAGATTAAAAAAGAAGAAAGAAAAAAGAAAGTTGGAATTAGGAAATGGAAATAAAATACATAATAAAATCTGATTTGACAAGTGTCGATAAAATAAGCATAATTACTATAGACACTAGATGTGGGGTGAAAATATGACGAGAAAAACGGATAATATAATACAAATACCTTTGGTTGCATTAAGAGGTCTTACAGTTTTTCCAAAAATGATATTGCATTTTGATGTGGTTCGTCAAAAATCTATTAAAGCTTTAGAAGAATCTATGGTAAAAGGAGAGCCTATTTTTCTTGTTGCTCAAAAAGAGGTTGAAATAGAAGAACCAGATATAGAAGATTTATATACAGTCGGAACTATCTCCCATATTAAGCAGATATTAAAGCTGCCGAATAATGCGATTCGTGTCTTGGTGGAAGGACATGAAAGGGGAAGAATTATAAGTTTTAAGCAAAAGGATCCTTTTTTTCTGGTGTATGTAGAAAAAGATAATAAAACAAGAAAAATGAATACTGATAGTGACAATTTAAATGTAAAAGCACTTTTAAGATTAGCTGCGGAAACGCTTGAAGATTATGCCAGAATAAATAACAGAATTTCTCCGGATACACTTAACAGTATTATTTCGATGGAGAAGCCGGGGGAAATGGCAGATGCAATTATATCCAATATCCATTTAAAATTAGAGATTAAACAACAGGTTTTAAGTGAATTTGATGAAGAAAATCGGTTAATGATGGCAATAGAGATACTTAAATCTGAAATTGAAATCATGGAAGTACAAAAAGAAATTTTAGAAAAAGTTAAAAAGAAAATTGATAAATCTCAAAGAGAATATTATTTGAGAGAACAGTTAAAAATAATTCAAAATGAGTTGGGAGATAAGGACGGAATTCAAGCCGAGGTTGATGAATATAGAGCAAAACTGGAAAGGCTTAGTCCGCCACAAGAGGTAAGAGAAAGAATTGAAAAAGAGCTTGATAAAATGATAAAAATGCCTTCAAGTTCAGCAGAAAGTGCAGTTGTAAGAAATTATATTCAGTGGCTGTTGGACCTTCCCTGGACTCAGGAAACGAGAGAAAGTATCAGCATTGATAAAGCTGAAAAGATATTAGAAAAAGACCACTATGGTTTAGAACAGGTTAAAGAAAGAATTCTGGAGTATTTATCTATAAGAGCGCTTTCGCCTGAGGCAGACAGCCCCATTATATGTCTGGTTGGACCACCGGGCGTAGGAAAAACTTCTATTGCGCATTCTATTGCAAAAGCTCTTAACAGAAAATATGTTAGAATTTCACTCGGAGGCGTAAGGGATGAGGCTGAAATAAGAGGGCATCGCAGAACTTATGTTGGTGCACTCCCGGGCAAGATTATTCAGGCTATGAAAAATGCAAAAAGCAAAAATCCTTTAATGCTTTTGGATGAAATTGATAAGATGAGCAGTGATTTTAGGGGAGATCCTGCATCTGCATTATTAGAGGTTTTGGATTCAGAGCAAAATTCTGCTTTTGTAGATCATTATATAGATATGCCTTTTGATTTATCAAAAGTTTTATTTTTAACAACGGCCAATACTCTTGATACAATTCCTAAGCCCTTACTGGACAGGATGGAAGTTATCCGCATATCTGGTTACACAACAGAGGAAAAATTCCATATTGCGAACAATCATTTAATGGATAAGCAGTTGAAAAAGAACGGGCTTAAAAAATCCCAAATTCGTATCGATAAAAAAGCCATTGAAAGTATTATCATTTATTATACGAAAGAAGCTGGTGTCAGACAGTTAGAAAGAATGATAGGACAACTATGCAGAAAAGTAGCTAAAGAAATCATTAAAGAAAATAAAAAAATGGTCCGCATTACCGAATCCAATTTGGAAAAGTATCTTGGGAAGAAGAAGTACAGACTAAATAAAATTATTGAAGAAGCAGAAGTGGGCATAGCAAGAGGACTTGCATGGACACCTGCAGGAGGAGATACGCTTTCTATTGAAGTCAATACAATGAAAGGGACAGGAAAATTCGAGTTAACGGGTCAATTAGGAGAAGTTATGAAAGAGTCAGCAAAAGCGGCAATTAGTTATATCCGTTCAAAGGCTGAAGATTTTGGGATTGATGCTGATTTTTATAAAACGAATGACATTCATATTCATGTTCCGGAAGGGGCTGTCCCCAAAGATGGTCCATCAGCAGGAATTACAATGGCAACAGCTATGATTTCTGCACTCACAAATATGCCTGTGAATAATTATGTTGCAATGACTGGGGAAATCACCCTTAGAGGAAGAGTTTTACCTGTTGGAGGTTTAAAAGAAAAAATTCTTGCTGCTAAAGCAGCAGGGATAAAAAAAGTTCTGATTCCTGCAGAGAATGAGGTGGATTTGCAGGAGATTCCTGATTCGGTTAAAAATAATCTGGAGATTGTGCCCGTAAAAACGATGAATGAAGTCTTAATGCATGCGCTGATTAATCCTATTGAAAAAAAAGAAAGAGCCGATAATAATGAATTTACTATTTCCAAAGAAATCTTTAATTCACAAGATAGTAATGAAATGATACATCCAAGTTAATAAAAAAATTTTATTATATAAAGGAGGAAGTATGGAAGTCAATAATGTAAAATTAGAGCATGTCTGTGGAAATGCGAGTCAATTTCCGGACACGAATTTAAATGAGATTGCTTTCGCTGGCAAGTCTAATGTAGGGAAGTCCTCCTTGATTAATGCATTAGTGAATCGTAAATCCTTAGCAAGAACGAGTGCCCAGCCAGGTAAAACCCAAACGATTAATTTTTATAATGTGGAAGGAAAGTTATATTTTGTTGACTTACCAGGTTATGGCTATGCAAAGGTTTCTGCACAAGAAAGAGAGCGTTGGGGTAAATTTATTGAAAGCTATTTAGTGAATCGAAAACAATTAAAACAAGTGGTTTTATTAATAGATATTCGGCACAAACCGGGAGAAAATGACAAATTGATGTACGAATGGCTTCGCTATTATCAAAGTAACATATTAGTTGTAGCAACCAAAGCGGATAAGATAAAAAGAAGTCAGTACCAAAAACATTTATCGATAATTCGCAAAGAGCTGGGTATGGACAGTAGCGATATCTTAATTCCTTTTTCATCGGTCACAAAACAAGGTAAGAAAGAGATATGGGATCTATTTGAGCAGTGGCTTTTAATTGAGGAATAAAAATAATTATTAACAGCAAACTTTCGTTAAAAAAGCACGTATATAAGTATATAAATTCTACAGTAACTTATGGAGCAGTTTATTAAAAAGGAGGGATTCCATGAAGAAAAAGTTATGTTTGTCCAATAGAGATAAAAAATTTGCGGGGGTATGTGGCGGTATAGCTGAGTTTTTTGATATTGATGCAACTTTAGTGCGAATTTTTTGGGCTTTACTCACTTTGATGTCAAGTATAATTCCAGGAATAATCCTTTATCTTATTTGTTGGGCGATTATGCCTATGCCTGATGACTATAAAGATATGAGATAATAGAAGATAATGAAAGATTAGAAAAGATTATGTAAGAAAACAAATAATAAAAGAAAAAAATGTCCGATACTTCGGACTTTTTTTTTAAAAAAACTATTGAATAGTAAGTAAAATATAGTTAGAATATGATTATGGACAAATATTTAGTAAAGGGGTAATATTATGAAAAAAACGAAAGCTATCCTAGGTTTACCAATTATTAGCATATCAACAGCTGAAAATGTGGGGAAAGTCAACAATTTAATTGTTAATGGGGCGGATGGTACTGTTGACTACATTTTAGTAGAAACAGGGGATAAAGCCATTAATTCATTAGTAATTTCAACAAGAGATATTATTGGTGTGGGAGAGTATGCTACAACGATTGATAATGAAGGTGTAATGATTGATATTAGTAGTGTACCGGATGCGATCGATTTACTCCAAAAGAATGTTCAAATAAAAAATACCAGCATATTAACCAAAAATGGTAATTTAATTGGAAAGAGCGGAGACTTTTTCGTAGATGAAGATTTTAATATTGCTGCATTGGAATTTATTGAAGAAGGAAATTCAGATGAAGTAAAATTAATTCTTAGAAAAGACGTAATTACTTTTGGTAAAAATTTAATTGTGGTTGAAGAAGATATTGAAGACAGAATATTAGATTCAGAAGATGAATTATTTTCAGATGAAAAGTCAAGTTTTTTCATAGATCCGATGAAGAAGGCATTGTAGAATCTGCTGGTGTTCTTGAATATTCACTAGATGTCGATGAAGGGCAGGAAGAATTTATTGAAAAAGAGCCGGACATGATGACAATGTCTTTTGAGGATGAAGATTCTTTTGATGATAATTTAATAAAAGATGAAAGTTTAGAAGAAAAAGAAGAAAGTTTAGAAGAGGTAAAGCAAGCGGATATAGAGTCTGTTAAAACAGCAATAGCAGAAGCCATTGCTGCAGCAGAAGCAGAGATAAAAGTTGAGGAAGAAGTCCTCGAGGAAAAAACGGATGTTGATATTGCAGTAGAAGAAGCCGAACTGGCAGTAGAAGAGGCTGTAGTAGCAGCAGAATCTGTAGCAGGTTTAATAGAGACGGTAGAGGATGAAGTTGAGGAAGACATTAAAGAAGGGAATACAGAAGAATTCGTTGAAGAAGGATCAGCAAAAGAAACAGAATCAGAAGAGGCTGCTGAACAGACAGAAGAACAAGCAGAAATTGAAGAAGAGATTGTTGCGGCAAATATTATGTCCGAACCATATAACGAAGAAGAGACAGAAAAATTATCAGAAAAAGAATTTTTCTATATTGATATGGATGAGGATATGATGGATGAAGATCAAATCGAGACCATTAATCTTGATGAAAATATTTTAGATTTTGAAGATGAAGATTCGCAACTCGAATTCGATTTTAATAATAACGACTTGGATTTTAATTATGTTTCGGATGATTTGCCCAATGAAGTATTTTATAGCTTTGGAAAAGATAAAGATAAAGAAGATGAAGAAGATGGCTTTATGTCCCGCATTATGAAAAAGATGCAAGAAGCAGGTAATCCTATTGATTTAGAGAGGAATAAACAATTAGATGGTGTATTTGAACAAAAACAAATAGAATTCTTAACTGGTAAAACAATCACCAAAGATATTGTTACCGATAGTGGCAAAGTAATAGCTAAAGCTGGAGAGTTAATTAGTGCAGAAACAATAACAAATGCTAAGAAAAATGGTAAACTGATCGATGTGATTATGAATTGTAAGTAAACATGTTTACTTTTTTTTTAGAGAAAATTACTCCTCGCGGCAGAATATTCATAAAATATTTGTAAAAAACTATTGAATATTGTTGTAATATAGCTAAAATAGAATTATAGAGATAATTAATCGGTAAAGGAGTAAAACTATGAAAAAATCAAGTACGCTTATCGGATTAACTGTCGTCAGCTTAGCTACTGCTGAGAAAGTCGGTAACGTGAGCAGTTACTTAGTTAATGCCGAAAAAGGTAGAGTTGATTATTTAGTGATTGAAACCGACCATGAAATGATGAATTCGTTTGTTATTTCCACAAAAGATGTCCTTCGTGCAGGTAATAATGCAGTTATGGTAGAAAATGAAGATGTAATGCTGGATAATAGAAGCGTAGCTGACGCCATAAAGTTATTTCAAAAAAATATTCAAATTAAGGACACAAATATTCTCACGGATAAAGGAAATTATCTTGGAAGGACAGGCGATTTTTATATTCACGAAGAAAGGTTTGACATTACCGGCTTAGAGTTAATTCCGAGCGATGGTGGAGCAAGCAAAATCATTCCTAGTAAATATGTAATTATATATGGAAAAAATACCATCATTGTAAAAGATGAAGCAGTACATAATTTGTTAAACTCCGAAGATGAATTTGAGGATGAATATCAGGAAGTAGAGCAGGTATCTTTTTTCATGGGTCCGATGAAAAAGACAGCATAGATGCTAAAGAACCTGAAATGGATAATTTAGACAATGAGCTGTCTTTTGAGGATAGGGAAACACAAATCATTTTAAATGATGTCATTATTGATGAAGATGAAGAGTTAACTAATCATTTAAGCTTTAACTCTCCAATAACAGATGAATTTGAACAAAATGAAAATGAATTAAGTGAGGATTTTTCTTCTTTAGAAGAGCAGGACAGCAATTTGACTTTTGATTCTACTGTATTGGAAGATGAAAACATCGATCTGAATCAAAATGAAATTAGTTTAGAAGAAGAAGCCATTACTTTAGACCAGGAAGTTCAAAGTGAATTACATTTTGAAGAAGAGACAGACACTATGGATGAGCCTCTGTTAGAAGATGACGAAACGAAAATGACTTTAGAAGAAATGATACAAGAAACTTTACAGAGAGAGGGTTTAATTGCTCCTGGCGAAAAGTTTAGTTTAGACGATGTAGAACCAGTTGATATTGATTATGATTTACTGCTCCAGCAGCAGAACAGTTTTAATTTTGGAGGGGACAATCAGTCTGAATCTGATTTATTGGATGATGATGATGATGA
>JAAYML010000006.1 GCA_012521395.1 Candidatus Epulonipiscium sp.
AAAAAACAGACAAAAGTAAGGTAAATGACATTTACCTTACTTTTTTATATGGAATATTTCTTATATTTCATCTGTCTTTTTTGGATTTTCATTAAGAAAAATGAAAAACTATAAATAAATGCTTCTATCACTGTCTTCTTCATTAAGTTTTGAGAAGATTTCAAAGGAGAATTGTGCATAATGATTTATAATATCCGAGTTAATATTTTCTTTTTCAAAAGTGGTTCTTTTAGTACATCCTGCAAGGAAGGATATTAGAGTCAAAACAATTATAGTGAACCGAGTTATTTTTTTCATTTTTTTCGCCACCAATCAATTTGATTAAAAATTAAATATATTATATCATTTTTTTGACGTAGTAGATTATCATTTGGTTTCAAAAGACAGATTTTATTTTCCTTTATTTTATAAACAACGAAAACCTTTATTTTGAATGTATCTGAAAAGTATTGCATGATATTTTTTAAATAATGTAAAAGCATCCATACGATTTACGGGTTAGTTTTTGTATTTGTTGTAGAAATCATTTTGTGGTAATGGTAAAATGTTCATAAAAAGTCTTAAAGAAGAATCCTGTGTAAAAATGAGCTGAAATCTATGTATAATAGAAATGAAGGGAGATTACTTGTATGAATGAAAAAAATAAAAAATTTATAAAAATAACAGGAATAACAGCAATTATTTTAATCATAACAGGGATAATTATTTTTTGGCTTTTGGATCTCGGTTCCAGATTAATCAGGCATCCTCTGAATTTTCAGGACATGAGTAAAATAAAATTAGAAAAGCCTGTTAACTCAGTCGAAGAGGGATATCCATATGCCTTAAAGCGTGCACGTGAATGGAGAGAAGATGTGGTATTGACTGAAGTGGAGATAATATCATCTGCAATAGGCACAATAGATGAGATAGATGATATAGAAGACAGAAATGAAATCATAAGATATACTTTTGAGTTTGAATATATGAATGAAAAACAACCATCTGGTTTTATCTTAGTTTATCTTAATGTAAAGACAAATTGCATAGATATGGTATCGGCATATCATGATGATAATAATTTGTTTTCACCAAAAGATGAATTAGATCCAGAAGCTATATCAGATAAAATTGGTAAAGTTTATGATGCTGCTTTAAAAGCAATTGGAAAAGAGAATATTTTGGGAAGTGCGGGACTCTATTTTAGTGCAAAAATTAATTCAAATTTTGCTGTTGTATCTGTTTATCGCGAGATAGATAATGAGGAAGGGAATTTTGAAAATTATGAGATAACCATTGATATGTCAACATTTGAAGTAACAGAAATGGAAATAAAAGAAGCCCGTCGGGAAGAGTAGGAGGTAATGGTTGTGATAAAAAAAGGAATGATGTTCATTATTTTAATGAGTGTTTTTGTATTAGTAATTTGTAGCTGTGCTTTTACAGGAGATGAAAAATCAGAGACAAAAAATATGCAAGAACAAGTTAATGATGCAGATGCGGAGTTTAGAACAGATATAGAACCCATAAGCAAAACATTCCCTAATTTAGGGGAAGTTTTGGAATGTTACTGGAAAGCGGATTTTTTTGGCGGCGAAGCTTCATTCAGAGTGCCTGGACCCAACCCATATTGGATTCAGGGCTTTGCGAAAATAAGTGAAGATGATATTAATAAATTTAAGGAAGAATACGACTGGACTTTAGTTGAAGAAGGCAAGAAGCCGGACTTAGAGACAGAAATTTTAAATTTAGATGAGGAGGACTTTGAATGGTATTATAGCGAGGAATTTAATAAGTATGTTAAACCAGCAAAATATTCTGGTGTTTTTTATATCGATTTTAAGAATAACATTATTTATTTTTATGTATGTGTATAATGATATTCATATTACTCTGATATCATGTTATAAAAATTGTGTTATGTGTATTTGTCAAAGTAAATGCAAAACAAGATGTTTTTAATTCGTTCATGTTCCAATAAGAATGAGGCAAATTCTGATTTAACGAATCAATTGGCAGTTGCAAGCGGAAGGATCAACGGAGGAGATAGATTTTAAAAGTTACAGCAGTCATTAGTATTCAGAGGATTATACATAGAATTGGGTGAAAGCGGGCGGACAGTTTTTTCTGGTACGGAAATTATTTTAGATATGGAAGATGAAATCATTCAAATTATTACAACTTCAAAAGCACCAACATTTAAATCTTTCCAGAATTAAGAATCCACAGAAAAAGATAAGGAAAGAATGAAAAAG
>JAAYML010000077.1 GCA_012521395.1 Candidatus Epulonipiscium sp.
ATAAATAATAAATTGGAGGTTATAATATGAAAAGAGATATTTTAAAAGATTTAGACCCCGATATGATAAAAGAAGCAACAGATGTCATGAATAGTCTTAAGGGAAAATCTGATCAGGAAATCTTAGAAGCTTTAATAAAATTAGCGGCTCAAAGAAAACAAAATGGCAAAAAACTGACCAGAGAACAAAATGAAGCCATTTTAGAAGCAATGAAAGAAAGTCTTCCCTCAGAGCAAAGAAAAAAATTTGAAGCCATCATTCAGATGATGAAAATTTTAAACACATAAAAAAGCTATAGAATCTATAGCTTTTTTATAATAATCTATTTTAACTTAATAAAATTTAATATACTTCATCATAATCATCCATACCAGCCTCATAATATTTAGTCCAATCTTTCCTTCTAGTATTATTCTCTGAAAAACCCATCTTTTTCTTCTTTTTGTTTTTACCCGCCCTAAAATCATCCATCTCTTTTCTTTTTTGGATTTCCATTTCCCTTTGGATTTTTTTCATTCTTTCATAGCGATCAAATTCTGTTTCTTTCTTTGACACTACAATTCTCCTCCTATAATAATTACAATGATATCCTCTTATATTATGATTGATGAAAGGGATAACTGTCAATACAGTAAATAAAAATGCTCTATTCCTTCAGGGCGGGAATAAAATATTCAAAAGACTTATTTTTGCTAATTTCTCCAAAAAACCTATAGCATGGTATTAATATAAACTCATCTTCAAATTTTTCCCTATTCTTTTTTTCTATATCCTGCGTAAAATATACCAATTCAATTTTTTGTATATCAATATGCGCTTCTTCTTCAAAAGGAATTTTTAATAAATCCTCATAAGCTTCTTTTTTTGTTTTAATGGATACAATTTGACGTGGCTTATAGACCAGTTGATAATAATTAAAATTCAAAATTTCTCCCTTATGGCTTAGTTCAGCCTTGGTACAATAACCATAATTTAAAATCCCTTCGATTGAATTTATAAAACGAAGCTGATAAAGTTTTTTATCTGGAATATCTTCTACCAGGCATTTGCGGTAATTAAGCGGAAGATTTAACTTTTCGGCAAAAGCCTTAAAAATTTCAATGGCTTCTTCCGGGTTGATTTTTTTATTGTTATCTTCAATATTGATTTCCAAATTTTTATATTGTATAAGACCCGTATTTTTATCCACAATCAGTTGATAATGATCATTTTGTATCCTATAAGCTGAAACATCTTCTTTTATATCACTAAAGTTTAATTTAAGCACCTTAACATAGTGTTTAATTTCTTGTTCTTCTATCTCTTTAGTTTTTGCTTCATAAATTTTCATTCGACTAATTAAATGGTTATCTAAAGGCACATTTAAATCATAGATAACCTTTGACTTTCCTCCAGGTTTATTTAGCATACTGTTATGAATCAACTTACCTTGAATGAGTCCGGGATTGTCACTGATATAATATAAAAGAGGTGTAGTCACTAAGGAAAAAAGAATAAGAACACAAATAATTATTTTATTATTTTTCATAGCGATCCATTCACTCCTTATGTCAGGTTAAAGCATTAAAAGGTATGGGGAACCCATACCTTTTATTGATATTCAGGCATACTTGGACTGGATATATTTTTTAATGCTTCTTCTGCTTCATCCTGAGTAGTTCTTTGTGTTGCCAAATCACCTAAAGAAACCATCCCTACAACTTTTCCATTTTCAACAACCGGGATTCTTCTCACTTGATGTTTTGACATTAAAGCTGCTACTTCATCAACATCCATGTCTGGAGAACAAGTTACTAAATCTGTGGTCATAATATTTTTGCATGTAACATTATCCACATCTTCACCATCGGCAACATTACGAACTACAATATCTCTATCAGTAATAATTCCTACCAGCTTATCTCCCCTGACAACAGGTACTGACCCAACATTGGCATCTCTCATGACTTGAGAAGCTCTTAAAACAGATTCTTCTTCATCTACAGAAATAACATTTTGAGTCATAATATCTCTTACTTTCATCAACATTGCCTCCTTAAGATAAATTCTTTATTATTGTGAGCAATGTTTATTTAAAATATGTATTCATAAAAAAAGTATGCCTGCAACATCTTATCCTGAATCAGGCGTCTGAATGAAAATCAGACGCCTGACCAGAAAAAGACTTTCACAAGCATACTTTTCCATGAATCACCTGATCCACAAATTTATATTTTTACTTTACAACTAAATTCACAATTTTACCTGGCACATAGATTTCCTTAACAATGCTTTTACCATCCATCTTATTCTTAACTGCCTCTTTAGCTTTTTCCAGGACGCTTTCTTTAGCTTCATCAATCCTAATTTCTATTTTATCTTTAACCTTTCCGTTAATTTGAATAACAATTTCAATCGTATCTTCTTTCATTTTTTCTTCATCATAAGAAGGCCATTGTTGCTTAAATACAGATTCATGATGTCCTGTAAGTTCCCAAAGCTCTTCCGCCGCATGAGGAATAAAAGGTGCTAAAAGTATAATAAGCGTTTCAATGGTTTCTTTGTCTAAACCATTGGAAGCCTTTGCGATTTCGGTTAATTTATTGGTATATTCCATGAATCCGCTTACAACGGTATTAAAGTGGAAATCATTCATTCTTGTTGTAATTTCATAAATGAGCTTATGACGAACTCTTTCCATTTCCTGTGTTGCTTCTACATTGGCATCTTTATTTTCTGTAATCAGCTTCCATACTTTATTAATAAAGCGATATACACCATCAATGCCTCTGTCATCCCATTCAGAATCCAATTCAGGAGGACCTACAAATAATTCATACATTCTGAGGGAATCCGCACCGTATTTTTCTACCAATTCATCAGGTGATACAACATTACCCTTAGATTTACTCATTTTTGCACCGTCTTTTGTAATCATTCCCTGATTAAACAAGCGTATAAAGGGCTCCTGGAAATCTACTACGCCAATATCATATAAGAATTTTGTATAAAATCTTGCATAAAGCAGGTGCAGTACCGCATGCTCAATGCCTCCTACATACATATCAACAGGCAACCATTTTTTCATTGCTTCCTTACTAATTAATTCTTTGTCGTTATGAGGATCAGCATAACGAAGGAAATACCATGAAGAACCTGCCCACTGTGGCATTGTATTAGTTTCTCTTTTAGCGGGGCCACCACATTTAGGACATGTCGTATTGACCCATTCCTTAATGGCTGCTAAAGGAGATTCCCCTGTACCTGTTGGCTCATAAGACTCTACTTCTGGCAAGGTAACAGGAAGTTCTTCTTCTGGTACCGCAACAGCACCACATTTTTCACAATGAACAATGGGAATGGGTTCTCCCCAATATCTTTGCCTTGAAAATACCCAGTCTCTTAATTTATAATTTACGGTTTTTTTGCCAATACCTTGTTCTTCAAGGTAATCTGCAATACGTTCTTTAGCTTCACTGGAAGGAATACCATTAAAGTTTTCAGAATTAATCATAATACCTTCTTCAGTATAAGCTTCTGTTAATTCCTGTTCTTCTTCCCCTTCTTTTTTGATTACCTGAATAATTGGAAGATCAAACTTTTTAGCAAAGAGGAAGTCTCTTTCATCATGGGCTGGAACACACATAATAGCCCCTGTTCCATAATCAGCTAATACATAATCTGAAATCCAAATAGGAATTTGAGCTCCGTTAAGAGGATTAATTGCATAAGCTCCTGTAAAGACTCCAGTTTTTTCTTTATCTGCCATTCTGTCAACCGATGACTTTGTCAAAGCCAACTGTACATACTCTTCTACCTTTTCTTTTTGTTCTTCTGTGGTTATTTCAGCAACCATTTCATGTTCTGGTGCCAAAACCATAAAAGTAGCTCCATACAAGGTATCTGGTCTCGTTGTAAAGACTTTTATTTTTTTGTTGCTGTCTTTCACCTGAAAATCAATTTCTGCCCCGTAACTTTTTCCAATCCAGTCTGTCTGCATCTTTTTAACTTTTTCAGGCCAGTCCAAATCTTTTAAATCCTCAAGTAATCTTTCCGCATAAGCCGTAATTTTTAACATCCATTGTCTTAAATTTTTCTTTGTAACCACAGAATTGCAGCGTTCACAACGACCACCTACAACTTCTTCATTGGCTAATCCGGTTTTACAACTGGGACACCAATTGATAGGCATTTCTTTTTCATAAGCCAATCCTTTTTCAAACATTTTAACAAAAATCCATTGGGTCCATTTATAATAATTCGGATCTGTTGTATTAATTTCTCTGTCCCAATCATAAATTGCACTGATATCATGTAGTTGTCTTTTAAAATTAGCAACATTTCTTTCTGTTCCAATTTTAGGATGAATACCTTTTTTGATGGCATCGTTTTCTGCAGGAAGCCCAAAAGCATCCCAACCCATTGGATGAAGGACATGATAATTTTGAAGTACCTTATACCGACTCCATACGTCACTTAATACATAACCTCTCCAGTGTCCGACATGAAGACCGTTACCCGATGGATATGGGAACATATCCAAACAATAATATTTCTTTTTATTGGGCCCTGGTTGGTTAATAGGATTCTTCTCCCAAATCTCTCGCCATTTTTTTTCAATTTTCTTATGGTCATATTTTATGCTGCTCAATTTCATTCCTCCTATACTCATAATAACTATATTAATGATTATCAGCATCTTTGTATTAAATGATAAAAGCCCCTCGTCCTGTTAGAGACGAAAGGCTTATTCCGCGGTACCACTCTATTTTATTCTCCTATGGAGAATACACTCATTGATATAATGGATAAACCATTATATCATTCCTTTAACGGGGAAAGCGTCCTCACCTACTATATCTTTCAGCAAGAAGCTCCGAGGGGAGTTCAATACTCTTTGCTACTGTTTTGCACCAGCCAACAGCTCTCTGAAAGTCAAAAGAATATTTACTAGTCCTCTTCACTGCTTTTATCGATATTTTTGAGGAAATTGTATCATATCAAATTAATAAATGCAAGGAGGTATTAAGCTTCTTTTTTTCTTGCTTCTATTACTTTTTCCTGAACATCCATGGGTGCTTCTTCATATCTGTCAAATTCCATTGTAAAGCTTCCTCTTGCCTGCGTCATAGAACGAAGGTCCGTTGCATACTTATACATTTCAGCTAATGGTACTTCTGCATCAACAACTTGATATTTGCCTTTAGGATTCATACCTAAAATTTTACCACGGCGTTTATTCAAGTCTCCAATAACATCTCCCATGTATTCATCGGGTACTGTAACCGTTACTCTGACAATTGGCTCAAGAATAACGGGCTTTGCTTTTTTAAGACCTTCTTTAAATGCAATAGAGGTAGCCATCTTAAATGCCATTTCAGAAGAGTCTACCGGATGGTAAGAACCATCAACTAAAGTTGCTTTTAATCCAACAACAGGATATCCTGCCAAAACCCCGTTTTTAACGGACTCCTGAAGACCTTTTTCAACTGCAGGGAAATATTGTTTTGGAACGGCTCCACCAAATATTTTTTCTTCAAATACATAAGGTACATTTAAGTCTCCTGAAGGTTCGAATTCCATCCATACATCCCCGTATTGACCATGTCCACCTGTTTGTTTTTTATGTTTTCCCTGAACCTTAACTTTAGCCTTAATAGTTTCTCTGTAAGGAATAGTAGGTGCCTTTAATTCTACTTCTACTTTATATTTTGCTTTTAACTTACTGACAATAACATCTAAATGCTGATCCCCTATACCATACATAATTTGCTCAAGGGTTTCTTTATTTAAGCTGACACGGAAAGTTGGATCTTCTTCCATAAGGCGATTAAGACCTGCAGACATTTTGTCTTCGTCACCTTTGCCTTTGGGGAACACAGCCATCATTAACAAGGATTCAGGAAACTCTATTTCCGGATAAACAATCGGTTTTTTAAGGTCGGATAAAGTATCTCCTGTCATAGTTTCTTGTAGTTTTGCAACTGCCCCGATATCTCCTGCACATAATTGGGATACTTCAATTTGTTCTTTACCTTTTAATACATAAATGTGACTAAGTTTTTCTTCAACATCTTTTTTCCCATTGAGCAATACACTGTCTGCTTTTAAAACACCAGAGCATACTTTAAAAATAGAAAGACGTCCAATATAAGGATCCACGATGGTTTTAAATACAAATACAGAGGTTGGCTCGTTTTCATCTACTTTTCTTGTTTCTGTTTCACCTGTTTTCGGATTCTTTCCTTCTACTGAAGATTTTGCTTCAGCAGGTGATGGCATATAACTAAGGATAGAATTAAGTAATACACGCACGCCTAAAGTATCGATGGCTGAACCACATAAAACAGGTACAATACTACCATCTAATACACCTGAATGAAGGGCTTTGTCTATCTCTTCAGGAGTGAATTCTTCTTCATTAAAATATTTTTCCATAAGTTCTTCACTGGTTTCAGCAACAGCTTCTAAAATCATATTCCTTACCGGAGCAATTTCATCATCCATTCCTGCAGGAACTTCACAAGGTTCAACGGTTCCATTAACAAATCTTCTTCCTTCCATTTTTACAACATTCACAAAACCAGCAAAGCGACCATTTTCTTTAAAGGGAACCTGGAAGGGCGCAATGGATTTTCCAAACTTTTCTCTCAAGTCTTCTAATATTTGATTCATATTGGCATGTTCATCATCCATACCATTAATAAAAATCATTTTTGGAAGACCAGCTTCTTCTGCATAATCCCAAGCTTTTTCAGTTCCCACTTCAACCCCTGATTTAGCTGAAACAACAATGATGGCTGAATCTGCAGCTCTTACAGCCTGTTTGACTTCTCCTACAAAATCAAAATATCCTGGCGTATCTAAAATATTAATCTTATGATCTTTCCATTCTATAGGGATAATAGAAGTATTAATAGATACCTTTCTTTTTACTTCTTCAGGATCATAATCGCTTACGGTATTACCATCGTCGACTTTCCCCTGTCTTTTAACCTGACCAGAAACATATAACATAGCCTCTGAAATGGTAGTCTTTCCGCATCCGCCGTGACCTAAAAGTACGACGTTGCGTATTTGGTTCATGCTATAGTTTTTCATTACAGTTTCCTCCCGTTTATATTTTTGTAAAGTCCTTTCGGACTCATTTTCACATATTTAATATATTCCACATAAAATATTCTTTTCCTTCTCTATTATTAATAATTTTACACAAATATTTTATTTTTTACTATAGCAATTTGGATTATTTACACAGCAAGATTCTCACCCTCTCTAAAAAATATCCGAAAAAATATACTAATTTGTTTCTTTCAGCCGATAAATCTATTCAATAATTGACATATATGATTTATCGTTGTAAAATGTTAAGAACATTCTTAGAATGATTATATAAGGAGGCTTTATTATGATTGTAGTAATGCGTCCGGATGCTACTGAAGAAAATATTCAAACTGTCATTAAAACCATAGAATATTGCGGGTTAAAGGTACATCTGTCTCAGGGCTCTGAAGTAACCATCATAGGCGTTATCGGAGATAAATCTAAATTAAGCAAATCTAATCTGGAACTTTTAGAAGGCGTAGACAAATTAGTTCCTGTCACTGAGTCTTATAAACTGTCCAATAAAAAATTCTTTGCCGGTCCTTCCATTATTAAAGTCGGAAATTGCGAAATTGGCGGTAAAGAAATCGTCATCATGGCTGGACCTTGTGCTGTAGAAAGCAGGGAACAACTTTTAGCTTCTGCTCACGCCGTAAAAAAAGCAGGTGCACAAATCCTCAGGGGTGGTGCTTACAAACCCCGTACTTCCCCTTACTCTTTCCAGGGTCTTGAAGAAGAAGGCCTTAAATATATGGCAGAAGCAAGAGAAGAAACAGGTCTTGCTATTGTTTGTGAAGTAACCAGTACACAAGCTGTCGAAACAGCAGCAAAATACGTAGACATGATGCAAATTGGTGCAAGAAACATGCAAAATTTCCAACTGCTTAAAGAAGTCGGCAAGACAAAAATTCCTGTTTTATTAAAAAGAGGTTTGTGTGCTACCATTGACGAATGGTTAAATGCGGCAGAATATATCATGAGTGAAGGAAACCCCAATGTTGTTCTTTGCGAAAGAGGAATAAGAACTTTTGAAACCTCTACAAGAAATACTTTAGATATTAGTGCTGTGCCCGTTATTAAGGCAAAGAGTCATCTTCCCATTATTGTGGACCCAAGCCATGCAACAGGAATAAGAGATTTCGTGGAGCCACTTGCTAAGGCTTCTATCGCTGCAGGTGCTGACGGTCTCATGATTGAGGTCCATCCTGATCCTTCAAAAGCTTTATCCGACGGGCCACAATCTCTTAATCCTGAAGCTTTCATGAAGTTGACTAAAAACTTAAAACCTTTAATAGAATTGATGGGAAGAAGTTTCAACAATCATGAATAAAATAGGTATTGTGGGGCTTGGTCTTATTGGTGGCTCTTTAGCCAAAGCACTTAAAGAAAAATCTTCTGTCCGTCATATCGTTGCCATGGATTTAAATGAAAATGCTCTCCATCAAGCTTTTAATGATGGTGTTATCAATTCTTATACAACAACAATTGATGAAAAGTTTTCAGATTGTGACATTATCTTTTTATGTACTCCCGTAAACCTTATTAGCGATTATGTCAACCAATTACTTCCATACGTTAATGAAAATTGCATCCTTACAGATGTAGGAAGTACGAAACAGGCTATCATGACGGATTTAAAAAATTTAAAGAGTGAAAAAGACTTTTGTTTTATTGGTGGTCATCCAATGACTGGTTCTGAAAAGGCGGGTTACATGGCTTCCAGGGGACACCTGTTCGAAAACGCTTATTATATACTTACACCAGAAGATTCTACCTCTCAAAATCAATTAGAAAAATTAAAAAAACTCATTTACTCCATAGGGGCTATACCTCTTGTTATTTCCCCCGAATATCACGATTTAATTACGGCTGCCATTAGTCATGTACCTCATATCATTGCTTCTTCCTTAGTCAATATGGTCAAAAATTTGGACAATGAAGATAAATACATGTACCTTCTGGCTGCAGGAGGCTTTAAGGATATTACCCGTATTGCTTCCTCTTCACCAGAAATCTGGCATAATATATGTATGACAAATCAGAATAACATACGCTTTGTTCTGGATTATTTTATTCAAATCTTAAAAGAATTTTCTTCTGCCATAGAAGAGCAAAAAGATGAATTCATCTGGAACTTCTTTGATAGTGCAAAGCAATATAGAAAAAGCTTTTCCGACAGAAGTCCGGGACCTCTGCTTAAAAGCTATGAAATCATTGTTGACGTTGTTGACCAACCGGGTATCATTGCTAATATTGCCGTTCTTTTAAGCAAACACAATATCAATATTAAAAACATTGGCATTATTAATAACAGGGAACACGAAAATGGTGCCCTCCAGATTATCTTTGATAAAGAAGAAGATCAAAAGAAAAGTATTAAACTCCTAAAAGATATGAATTATAATATTTACGAAAAATAAAGGGGTAAAAATATGATTATCAAACCAATAGAAACTATCAAAGGGACCCTCAGCGTTCCTGGTGATAAGTCTATTTCTCACAGAGCCATAATGCTTGGTGCTATTTCAGAAGGAATAACAGAAATCTCTGGTTTTTTAATGGGTGACGATTGCCTGTCTACTGTGGATTGCTTTAGAAAGCTGGGTATTAAAATCGAAATATCAGAAAATAAAGTTTTTGTCCATGGAAAAGGACTTATGGGGCTGTCTGCTCCTTCAACGATATTAGACGTAGGAAACAGTGGAACAACGATAAGACTTTTAACCGGAATCCTTGCTGGTCAGAATTTTTCATCTTCAATAACCGGAGATGCATCCATTCAAAAGAGACCCATGCTCAGAGTGGTCAATCCCCTTCGAAAAATGGGTGCTGAAATAGAAGGTATTGAGGGTGGAAATTATTGTCCTCTCCATATTAAGGGTAAAAATTTAAATGGAATTCACTATAAACTTCCGGTTGCCAGTGCCCAGGTAAAATCAGCAATCCTTCTGGCTTCTCTTTATTCTAAAGGAAAAACTATCATCATTGAGCCAAAAAGTTCAAGAGATCATACTGAAATTATGATTAATTATTTTGGTGGAAATATCCTTAAAAATAAAAATGAAATTATCTCTTCCCCAGTTAAAAAATTAATTGGCCAACAGGTAGAAGTACCTGGTGATATCTCTTCCGCTGCTTATTTTATTGCCGCTGCTTTAATTTTACCCAATTCTGAATTATTAATTCAAAATGTAGGCATAAATCCTACCCGAAGTGGCATTATTACTGTATTTAAACAAATGGGCGGTGATATCCAATTAATCAATGAGAGAATTCAATCGGGTGAAGCTGTAGCCGATATATTCGTTCGTTCTTCTAAACTTAAAGGTATCGAAATTAAAGGGGATATTATCCCTAAATTAATTGATGAAATCCCGGTTATTGCTGCCACAGCCTGTTATGCTGACGGAGTTACCATCATTAAAGATGCTGCAGAACTTAAAGTAAAAGAATCAAATCGTATTAAAACCATGAGCTCTGAGCTTCGAAAAATGGGAGCCCAAATTACTGAAACCGATGACGGAATGATTATTCAGGGAACCAGTCAACTTATGGGGACTACAGTTGAAAGCTATAACGACCACCGAGTGGCTATGTCCCTGGCCATTGCTGCCCTTAGAGCCAACAAAGAAACAAAGATACAAAACAGTGAATGTGTCAATATCTCTTTCCCTAATTTCTTTTCACTATTAAGCATGTTCGAATGATTGAAGCTTGTTGTATATTTGCAGATAATGAATTATAATGTATCTATGTGAATGTCATGCTCTTTTTTTGGAGGGTGGAAAATGATTAAAACAACCATTGTTGGTTTTGGTGACAGTTTGACTTATGGATATGGTGTTCCTAGGAATGTAAGATTTATAGAAAGACTAGAAAAGTTTATGCCTTTGTATTTTCCCAATATAAGCTGGAATATTTGTAATGCTGCAACCAGCGGGGATACGACAAGAGAAGGACTTAAGAAAGTCGAAAAAAAGGTCTTGTCATGCAATCCTAATATCGTATTAATTTTATTTGGCTCCAATGATTCTGCTATGAATGATAAGCAATTCAGATCTTTAGAAGAATTTGAAGACAATTTAAGAAAAATCATCAGTAAAATTAAACATCATAATAATCGTACAGGACTAAACAAATGTATTCCTATTCCTGTCCTTATAACCCCCCCTCCAGTCCGGGAAGATTTATGGGCACCCGTTAGAAGCAATAACCGTTTAAAACAATACGGTTATATTGTAAAAAGCCTTGCAAAAGAATATCACTGTCCTTTGATAGATTTCTTTGAGCATGCAATCAATTATGGAAATTATGAAGAACTATTAGGTGATGATGGCTTACATTTAAGTGAAAAAGGCTACGATCTTTTATATGACCTGACCTTTTCAGAGTTAACTAAACTCATTAATTATGAAGGTGTTTTAAAAGATTGGGATGAATAAAGAACTGTACACAAAATTGTGTACAGTTCTTTTTTATTGAACTATATCTAACACTTAAATAACCGTTAGGGCACAGTCCGTATTTTTTATTAAGGAAAGTCCTTATCTTAAATAAATTTTATAAAAAAGTGTGTTTACACAGAACGTATGTTCGGGTATAATGATATTAGTCATGGTGACAGGAGGTAATTTTATGTCTAAAATGCCTATTATTATGCATATTGATGTAAACTCCGCTTTTTTAAGCTGGGAAGCATGTTATCGCTTACAGCACGGCGATACACTGGACCTGCGCACCATTCCTTCCATAGTAGGAGGTAATCCTGAAACAAGGCGGGGCATTGTACTGGCTAAATCGATTCCTGCTAAAAAATATAACATAAAAACAGGAGAATCTATATATTCTGCTTTACAAAAATGTCCTGACCTTACTATTGTCGCTCCAAGATTTGACTTATATCTGCAGTGTAGCGACAGTTTAATGAAATTACTCAAAGAATACTCCCCTATTGTTCAACGTTATAGCATTGATGAATGTTTTCTTGATTACAGCAATATGGAAAGCCATTTTGGGGATCCTTTATCAGCTGCCTGTCAAATCAAAGACCGCATTAAAAATGAATTAGGATTTACAGTCAACATTGGGATTTCTCATAACAAACTGCTTGCTAAAATGGCCTCTGATTTTAAAAAACCAGATGCCGTACACACTTTATATCCTCACGAAATTAAAGAAAAAATGTGGCCTCTGCCTGTAGAAAATTTATTTATGGTTGGCAGA
>JAAYML010000078.1 GCA_012521395.1 Candidatus Epulonipiscium sp.
CCTTTTTGATAAATTATAATAAATCGCTTGTTCAGTCACTTCGTTTTGCTGAAGTTTGAGGATAATCTGTTTAGTTTCATCGGATATCATTTTGTTTCCCATAAACGCCCTCCTTCTTCTATTTCTTATTGCCTATGCTCAATGAAAATTACTCCCAACCATTACATACATCAATCCAAGCCACGTATTTGGAACATTTTTCAAGTTCTTCAATGGTTAGCTCAATAATACTATTACTACTGCCACTGGCAGGAAATACTTTTTCAAAACGCTTTAAAGACTCGTCTAAATAAACTGTAACACCATCTTTTACGGCAAAAGGACATACACTGCCTGCAGCGTATCCTACCATCTCAATTAATTCCTGAGGACTAAGCATTTTGGGCCTTACGGAAAACTGTGCCTTATATTTTTTATTATCTACTCTGGCATCTCCGGAAGCCACGATTAAAATAGGTTTTTCTTTTACCTTAAAAGCCAAAGTCTTGGCTATTTGTTTAGGATCACATCCTATTGCTAAAGAAGCCAATTCCACAGTTGCACTGGAAACATCAAATTCTTTAATTCTGTCTTCCATATTCCATTGTCTGAAATAATCTCTCACTTTTTCAACAGACATGTTGCTTCCTCCAATATTTTATCTAATCTGTACTTCCACTAAAAATATTACTATTGTTTTCAAAATATATCAACCATTCAAAGGTAATTTAAAAAATAAGCCTGTTACTTTAATAAGTAACAGGCTTATCTTTTATTATCTTATTTTTTTATTGGAAAATAAACTTCAGTAATATATTCCTTAGGAGAAGCACTCGATTCTGGCCCTTTTATATATTTTTCAAAAGGTGCTTCTATTATTTCATAACCCTTTTCCTTAATCCAATCCATTAAATAAGCATAAGCTTCTCCTAATTCTGAATAAGTAACTGTGAAAGTTGTATGGGCACAAGTAAAAGCGCCAAATTTTTTTGTAACCTTTTCCAGGCTTGTATTGACTGGAACGCACACTTCAATATCTGCGTTATCATGATCAAAATCTTTATCAAAATATCTTGTCATAATCTCTCCTGTTGCCTCTAATCCATTTGTGTGAATGATTTCAAACACCTTATCTACAACTGTTCCTATGTCATCCATGTTAATCGTCTTCCTTAATGAAACAACATGAATTAATTTTTGCTCACTAATATTCACTTCAAAATCACGTTTTGGCATCATCATATCTCCTCCATTCTTTAATTTATCAATTTCTTCTGTCAACTGTGCAATCAAAACCTGATTTTCATAAATTTGCTTAGAAATCTCCTTAATCTTTTGGTCCAAAAGTTTTATTAATTGTTCAGAATTGTAATTATTAAGAATATCCTTAATTTCCTGTAAAGAGAAATGATATTTTTTCAACTTATTAATCAATAAAATCGTGTGAACTTGATTCTTAGTATAGTATCTGTAACCATTTTCGGGATTAATGAAGCTTAAGTAAACTTATTTTGTCATAATGTCTTAACATCTTGGTTGTCACTTTGGCAATAATGGAGAATTCTCCTATGGTATACATCTGCTACCTCCTAAACAAATTACTACAGTTAACTGTAACTCAATTATAAACTTTACTACAATGTCAAGCTCAACAATATTTTTAGAATATTTTTTGTGTTGAATTTTGTAATTTTGTGTCATATAATGAAGAAAAACATAACTTACAACCAGGAGGTCAGCCATTGAAGCAAAATAATAATGCAATAAAAAAATTAAATTTATTTAATTATATATGTAAGAACAATCCTGACTTAGCTAAAACTAAAAAACAACTAAAAATAATACTTGTAAGTTCTATTATCCTCTATGCTCTATTAATCGTTACAGAGATCATTTTTTATGGATTCGAAGCAAGGACATTTTTAAAGTCTTTTTTAAATTTGTGTGTTATTTCCTTATTTTCAATAGGAATCATGAATGGTTTAAGAGTATTTGCCCTTCTTCTTTCCATCAGCTCTTTAAGAAGTTTGTTAAGTTTAGTGATAAGCATTTTTAAATTCGATTCTATACACAGCAGCCATATCATTTATTTACTTCTTTTCGGGCTTATTCACATCATTTTACTCGTTCTGTATCTTTATATTGTCTTTAGCCCTAAAATGCAAGATTACGAACTCGCATTAAGATCAATTACTTACACAGATACGCATCAATAATTAATTTTTTTATTTAAAATTCTTTTCATATTAAATAGCCTATCAGATAAACTCTGATAGGCTATTGATATAAATAATATTTTTTTGACATCTCTGCAAAATCCCTGGCTTCTTCTATCCATTGCCATTCTATTTCTTCAACAGAATAATTTCCCGAACGAAGTAGCGGTTCGCCTGTTAAAGCATCAAAATGCTCATTTCTATACTCTATTTTTTCAGGATATAATTTTTGTATTGTATTCAATAAATACAAACCTGTCAGCACTGAGTTATATTGCTTTCTGTCTGTTATAATAAGCTCTACTCCTTCGCAGGACTGTCCCTTATATTTATTTTCCGCAGGAACAAAGGTAATAGCCCTAAATTGAACACCAGGCAAATTTAATCTTTCCATTTCATCCGCCAGAACTTCTCCATTAATCCAGGGTGCCCCGATGATTTCAAAAGGCTTATCCGTTCCCCTTCCTTCAGAAATATTGGTTCCTTCAAATATACAGGTCCCTGAATAAACTAAAGCTGTATCCACTGCAGGCATATTGGGAGAAGGTGGCTGCCAGACATTCAAACCACATTCTTCATAATATAAATCCCTACTGTAGCGAGTCATTGGAATAACAACAAGCTTACAACCTATTCCATATTCTTCATTAAATAGTCTTGCTAATTCTCCTACTGTCATCCCGTGTCGCTGAGGAATGGAATAAACACCAATAAAAGACCAATAAGAAGAATCTAAGCAATTACCTTCAACTTTGCCACCAATCGGATTTGGCCTGTCAAAAACTACAAAAGTTTTATCATATTGGGCACAAGCCTCCATAGCATAAGCCATGGTGGAAATATAGGTATAAAATCTTGCCCCGACATCCTGCATATCAAAAGCCAAAATATCTATATCTTTCATCATTTCTTCTGTCGGTCGTTTTGTTTGTCCATACAAACTATAAATGGGCAGACCCGTTTTTTCATCTATACTGTGCTCAACACTTGTCCCTGCTTCCTGATTACCTCTGATACCATGTTCTGGAGAAAATAATGCGATCAAATTAAACTTTTCATATAAAACATCAATGCTGACCTCCCCCTGGCTGTTCATTCCCGTATGATTGGTAATCAAGCCTATTTTTTTGCCTTGAAAAAGTGTCTGATACTGATTGATTCTGTCAATTCCTAAACGAACTGGCGGTCTTTCCTCTGGATGTTTTTTATAGTAAGCATTATAGACCATAGTTAAAATCTTTCCATATTTTCCCGTTTCAAAATAATCTCCTTTAAAACCATCTATCTTTCCGCCATCCGTATAAGTCACTGGACTATGTTTTTTATTGGTCAGTAAAATAACAATGATATTTTTTTCAGGATCAATATGGGTAAAAGTACCTGTCCAGCCAGTATGACCAATGGTATCAGGACCTGCATATTCACCAAACTTATTTTCTTGTCCCTCCCATGAAGCCCTGTTCCAGCCTAAAGTTCTAAAAGATGTTACAGCAGAAGGCTCCATAAAAGTCCGAATTGTTTCTTCATCAGCCAGATAATAATCTCCAAACTTTCCTCCATTTAAAATCATTTGCGACAGTATTCCCAGCTCTTTTGCCGTAGAAAAAAGCCCGGCATGACCTGCAACTTCCCCCATACTGTAATAGGCTTTCTCATCGTGAACTTCCCCTTGCAAAGTATAAGTTCTTATATTAGGGAAATCTATATTAAAATCTCTGGTATTTCCATTAAGCTCCGTAGCAGCAATCTCCTCTTTTTTAAAACCTTTTTTTAAAGGGCAAAATACTGTCCTTTTAAGTCCCAGTGGTGCATAAATCTTTTCTTCAACATATTGATCCAGGCTTTGACCTGTAACCTCTTCTATAATTACCCCTAAAATCATAAAACCAATATCGCTGTAGACATCTTTAGTACCGGGCTCATATTCAAGAGGAATTTCCATAAGATATTGAATTGTTTTTTCCCTGTCAAGAGAATAAAAATCTTTCGCCGATTTTGGATCATAGAATTTAAAATTGGCAGGCAATCCGGAGCTGTGATTTAATAGATGTTCTATAGTAACATATTTTTTCATCTTAATGGGATCTGTTTCTTTATCTTTAAAAAGAGGCAAATACTTTTCTACTGGATCTGTTAAATGGATTCTGCCTTCATCCACTAACTTTATGATGGCCAATGTCGTTGCATAAATCTTTGTGTTGGATGCCAAATCAAATAAAGTATCCTCAGTCATAGCTATGGGATTGCTTAATTCTATTCCATTCTCATATTTTAATTTGTATCCATAAGCAGTATGTTTTACAACTTTTCCATCTTTCATAACCAGCAAAACGGCCCCTGGAAACCCCTTATCTATTTCAGATTCAATAAAAGTATCAATATAAGATAAATATTCTGTATCAAAATCCTCTTCCTTGGATTCACTTCCTTCTAAAATATTATCTGATATATCTGTTAGCTCCTCATCATGAGGAGCAGAATAAAAGCTTTCTATTATTTTATTATTTGAAAAAACAAGTAAGACAGTTATAATAAACAAAACTAAAAAGCCTGATAAAAAAATGCTCTTTTTTTTCATCATAATATATCCCTTCTATGCTATTAAATATCAAAAAAAGCTGATTTTCTACCTTACTGTTTCCATAATACTACAAATTTTACTGTTTTCCAAGCGAAAAGTACCAAAGATCCGCGCTGATCCTTTTCTATCAGTCTATCTTTAATATGGCTACGAGCTTAATAAAAAAAATATGCCTGTCAGTTAAGAATAACCAACAGGCAATAATCGGGGTGACAGGATTTGAACCTGCGACCTCTTAGTCCCGAACCAAGCGCTCTGCCAAACTGAGCCACACCCCGTAAAAAAAATGAATAGCGGAGGACGGATTTGAACCGCCGACACTACGGGTATGAACCGTATGCTCTAGCCAACTGAGCTACTCCGCCATATACATATTCTTTTATAAAAATAACAAACTACTTAGTCAATTGCTTAAATATAATAGCATGAGATTTAGTTGATTGTCAACGGTTTATTGTTTCTTAATAAATGAACTGTACTGCTCTATGAGTGAAACAAAAAAGCAAGGCCAAAACTTATAGTGACCTTACTTTTTTACTTAAAATCCCATTCTTATTTTAATGATTTTTTATAAAATACCATTCCTTTTTGAGATAATCTTTCTTCCCAAAGCAGCTTCAGGATGTTTAATTCCCCGGAATAGTCTGTTTTAGTTTCATCTTTGTTATATTCAAGTATTTCAAGAATCTCAATTGTAAAATTCGATTCACCCTTTTCCTTCCATTCCTTTTGTAATTCCCTATTGGGATGATTCCCAAAATTTAATTGAAATTTTGTACTATTGATTGTGCCTTTTAAATCCTGCGTAACTTCAATATAACATTTATTATTAAAATTATTCTTAATAATAAAGATCCCCATATCAGGTTTCATATTTTTATACCATTCTTTTAGTTCTTTTTTTCTTTGATCCATTCTAATACCCCATTTCTTTCAAGAGTCTTGATAAAATCCTGAGTCTCTCTCCGATAAGTTCCCCATCTTCATTAAGAACCTGATGAAATAGCTTTATATCTTCATCAATTTTTTCATTATCTGTACAGATAGACACGGTCATGGCATCCCCTTGCAAGCCAATCCGATCAATAACAGGTTTGTCTTTGTCATAAAAATTTTCAAACCGGTAAGCTTCCTGGAAATATAATTGTGCCCGACAAACAAGAATGGCCAGGTCCAGGACCCTGTGAAGAGGTAATTCCTCTGATTGTCTTGACCATTTTTCACCTGTATGCCTCCAAACCTTTGCAGAAATTTCTACCTTACCCCTGTCATTCCATTGCGCAAGGCCTAAGGAAAGTCCTTTACTGTCACTATTATAAGCATATCTGCCATCAACATTTTCATAGTTTTCCGAAACAATAACGGGTTTATGTTTTAAAGTTGTTGGAATTTTCATCCCATTCCTCCTGTCTTTTATCAATTACTAAATTAGTAAATTACTAATTTACTAATTTAGTATATCAATTATTACTATTTTTGTCAATCCAATTAAACTGGTTAAATCATCCTATTTTCAATATTTTCATCTTCAAACTGCTAATCTTATTATCTGCACCAAGAATAAAATCTTTTCATATATATAAATTAAATACATTTTGAAAAGAGGGATAATATGGAGAATTTCTTTAACCGTCAGTGCCCTGAAAATCACTATCCCTATATCATACAAGAAGGGGACACACTGTATGGGATTTCACAGAGACTAGGGGTTGAACTTTCAAGAATTATTCAGGCAAATCCCGGCATCAATCCAAATAATCTGCAAATTGGTCAAAGCATATGCATCCCAGCTTGCCCGGAAAATCATAGCGAATATATTATTCAGGCAGGAGATACACTCTCTAAAATAGCTGCCATCTATAATGTAAGCGTAGACAACATCCTGAAATCCAATCCTGGTTTAGATCCTAATTATCTTAGAATTGGTCAAAGAATCTATATACCAACCAATACAAGATGTTCAATCATTGTTGCAGCCATCCTAAGAGATATCAACAGGTTAAAAGCTGAAAGCCGTGTTCAGCAAGCTTATGAATCCAATTATGCTTATTCTAATAAAATCACTCATGTCATTGAAGTAACCCCTGACCAAATACTATTTGATGCTGTTCCGGTTGTATTTTCAGGAAATTATCTTGGCCGCTTTTTCCCGGGGCAGAACTATCCTTATTATGAAGATGCGGCGATGGGCGGACAAAGATTTTTAAACGTCAAAGATAATTTTGGAATATGGCATAGTTTTGCTTACCGGGTACCTGTTTAAAAAAACTTTACTAACCTTTACTAGCATAGTAAGCTGCCCTTTGGGCAGCTTTTATAGTCATAGTTTTAGCCTATATTGCTTCATAAAAAATATTAGTTACCTTATATAACAAAAATATGCTATACTAACTTAAGATAACTTTTAAAATTATTTGAAAAAGGAGAACGCTTATGAATATTAGTAAGCTATTTAAAGAAAAAAGGGTTTATTCTTTTGAAATCTTTCCTCCCAAAAAAACATCTCCAATTGATACCATATATAATACCCTTGAAGAATTAAAAGGTCTGTCTCCTGACTTTATCAGCGTTACATATGGAGCAGGGGGGAGCAGTAATAAAGATGCAACAATCGAAATTGCTTCAGCAATTAAAAATAAATATAAGGTTGAAAGCGTAGCGCATCTTCCCTGCATTTATCTGACTAAAAAAAATGTATCAGAAATGCTTGAGGAATTCAAAAACAAAGGTATTGAAAATATTCTCGCCCTTCGGGGAGATGTAAATCCTGATATCCCTCCTCAAGAAGATTTTAAATATGCGAGCGACCTAATCTCTTTCATTAAGCAAAATGCAGATTTTAATACCATAGGTGCCTGCTACCCGGAAGGTCATACAGAAAGCAAAAGTTTAAAGGAAGATATTAAAAACCTGAAGCATAAAGTAGATGCCGGAGCAAATCACTTGATCACTCAACTTTTTTTTGATAATAATTGTTTTTATTATTTCCTTGAGCAAGCCAGAAAAGAAGGTATACATGTTCCAATACAAGCAGGGATCATGCCGGTTACTAACAAGAATCAAATTGAAAAAATTGTAAGACTATCTGGAGCAAGCTTGCCTGAAAAATTCACAAATATGCTGGATAAATATGAAAACAAACCCCAGGAATTAAGAAAAGCAGGTATTGAATACGCCATTGAGCAAATACTTGATTTAATTTCACAAGACGTGGATGGAATCCATCTCTACACAATGAATAATGCTGATGTTGCCAAAAAAGTAACCGAAGCAATCAGCAAAGCAATTTAAAAGAGGCTACTCAACTTTTGAGATAGCCTCTTTTTCTTCTTCTATAATTTTAAAGCCATATCTTTTAATGACATCTTTTAAATATTTAATATATTTCTTAGCCATACTGGATAAAAGGGCCTTTGAATTTGTAATATAACCAATAATCATTTTTTCATCCGTTATTAATGGAACTGAAACAATGTCATTACCGTTTAAATCCGGGCATAAAACCCCTGTACAAATCGTATACCCATTTAAACCAATAAGTAAATTAAATAAGGTTGCCCTGTCACTGACACGAATACTTTTTTTATGATAAACGGTACTTAAAATTTCTTCGGAAAAATAAAAAGAATTATACTCTCCCTGTTCGAAAGAAAGGCAAGGATAATCCTCAAGATCCTCAAGGGTTACAAAGGGTTTTTTAGATAATGGATTTTTTTTTACTGACAAATACATGTGGTTCGGCGTTAAATAAAGGATGAAACAGCAAATGATTCTCCTTCAAGATTTTCATAATCACCTGTTCATTAAAATCGCTTAAATAAATAATGCCTATCTCGCTTCTATGGTTTTTTACATCGTTGATAATATCATATGTACGGGTTTCACGAAGGGTAAAACTATATTCTTCAGCATTACTCTCTTTTACTAGGTCAACAAATGCATTTACTGAAAAAGCATAATGCTGTGTCGAAATAGAACAAGTCTGACGGGAGGGTTTTCTATCCTTATACCTTTGTTCAAAAAGTTCTACTTGTTCTATAACTTGCCGAGCATAGGACAAAAATTCTGCTCCATCGGTAGTTAAAGAAATACCTCTTGGAGAACGGGTAAAAATCTCAATAGAAAACTCCTTTTCCAACTCCTTCACGGCATTTGAGAGACTTGGCTGTGTAATAAAAAGTTGCTTAGCCGCCTCCGTTATAGAACCACATTCGACAATTTTAATGATGTATTTTAATTGCTGCAAAGTCATATTATCCCCCATCCTTCTAGTAATTCTCTAACCATTATAATAGCACAGTGAAAAGTAGTTAAAAATGAGCCTATCTTCTTATCTTAGTTTAATTAAATAACCTTTAATAATTAGTAAGAAATTATAAAAATTATGATATTATCTATTTTAAGAAAAATAAGGATTATAAATAAGTAATCCTCTGTAACAAAATAAATTTTTTTGTCGAATTTTTGTAACATGTCCCTTCATAGATTCATATATTAGTATCAAAAGAGACAAAAAGGAGGTGAAAAAATGAGAAGAGTATCCGAAGCTGAATTCGACAGAAGAGGAAAAGGCTGTGACAAAGGTCGCAATTCTGCTACCCTTCCCGCTAATATCAGAGAATTATTAAAAGGACTTATTGATGAAGAAGTGATTATCGTATTAAAATCCGGAAAATATGAAGAAGTAGAAGTTCTTGCTGTAGAAAGAAATTCTCTTATTGCAAGATATGATGGTAAAATCAAATTTGTTGACATTGACTGCATCTGTGAAGTACTCACCGATCCTGAAGACTTCATCGAAGCAATTTTCAAAGGAGATAAATGCTAAAAAGCCTGAATAATTCCCCCTTTCAATCTGCTTTAAGTATTATACTTAAAGCAGATTTTTTCGTTTATTGCTTCCGTAATATAAATTATAAATTGCTATCTGGCATAAAAAAATATATATTATTACTAAAGCCCCTTGCTGCTTTTTATTACAAAGGAGTGAAATCATGAGTCAAAAAGCAGATAAACATTCGAACAATGGTCATCATTGCTGTCATACTGATAAAAGGCATAATAATCAATCCTGCATAACTCTGGTGCCTATATTCAACCATTTAGAAAGACATCAAATGGAAGAAATTTCAAAATCCATTAAATCCCTTTCATACAAAAAAGGCGAAATCATCTATAGACCAGGAGACGAATCCGATTCTCTTTATATTGTTAAAAGCGGTAAAGTTAAAATCTACCGCTTATCAGAGTCTGGCAAAGAACAACTGCTGCATATCTTAAATCCGGGAGACTTTACGGGAGAATTGGCTTTGTTTCGTCAATCCGTTCATGAATCTTTTGCAGAAGCCATGGAAAATACAAATATCTGCATGATTACTCGTCCTGACTTGCAAAAGTTTTTAGAAAAATACCCATCCATATCAATTAAAATGCTTGCTATACTTTCGGAACGCCTGGATGCTATTGAAAAACAAAGCACCAGTTTTGCTACCCTTTCCGTTGAAAAAAGACTCGTTGATTTTTTAATTGAATCTGCCCAAAATCAAGATAAGGAATTCACTTTACCGATGAGTCAGAAAGATCTGGCCTCTTACTTAGGAACCACCCCTGAAAGTATCAGCAGAAAACTTACAGCCTTAGAAGATGAAGGATATATCCGTCAATTGCCCCGCCGAAAAATTAAAATCATAAACATAAAGGGCTTATTAGAAAAATACCAATAAGCCCTAATCAATCTCTTTAAGCATCATAATCATTTTTTCTGCTCTTGAATAACCGTTTTTTATATAAAAAAATTCTCTGCCATACTATTTTAGCAGTGATTAACCATACAGTTTTAACTCCTCTATCCTTTAATTCTTGACATAACTGATACATTAACCGACTACCGACTCCTTTTCTTCTTAACACTTTATGTAAAAAGAACTCCTTCACATCATAAAAATCCCCTTCATACCAGGCTTCAATATTTCGCATGACTGCTCCTTTACCTTCTCCATTATCAAGAACGACTTTTCCTAAAAAACCTGGTGTTTTATAAATCTTCTTAAAGCAGTTTCGTAATCCCAATGGTCATTCCAGGGGGCAGCATTAAAAGTTTCAATATATAAATGAACACAAGCTTCAAGAAACGCTTTATTAAAATCTAAAATCTTCATGAAAACCTTCTCTCCTTCTTCATCCGATATGGTTTACATCCTTCCTGTCAGCTTTTTGATTTCTCCCCAGGAATAAAAGCATAATAATAACTACAGTGTATACCATTATTGCTGGCAGGCCAGACCCGATTCCAAATCTGCTACCCGTAATTAAAACATTCTTACTGTCAATAATATAATTGATTAAAGCAGCATCATTTTCCAGCGGCGATATCCAAAAAAATCCAGAAAAAAATAAATTCCACAAAATATGTATAACAATTGCATTCCAAACGTTATTATATAAATAAGTAATCAATGAAAACATAACGCTAGTCGTTATACCTGTTATAAATAATCATATTACATCAGCAGATTTTATTCCAGCATACCTCATTCCTGAAAATAAATAAAAAGAAGTAAAAATAATGGATAAAAGTCAAAAAAGTAAATAAACCCTCATTCAGTCTAGTTAAAAAATATGTTCTGTCAATGATGACTATCCTTAAAATTTGACTGAAGACTGATATCAAGAATCCCATAATAATATGAAAAATGGTCTGCAAAATGTTTTTATTATTATTCAAGACTGTTTTTTCTTTCTCCATATTATTTCTCTTCTTCTATCTACCTTTTCCTGACAACCCACTATGAAGAACTCTCAACTTTTTTCATAATAATAGTGGAAATCCAAAAGATCTTCCTCTTTACACAGTGCAAATAAGTGAGAATGAGCTGAATACTCTTCTTCATTATCTTCTATATTACAAAATCTGTCCGCCTCGTCAGCCATATACAAATAACCATTACTATTTGATGAAATCACCAAAAAATTACTTCTTTTATTTACATGAAGTTCACCCTCCAGTGACCACCAGTTATCATTCTTGTAATGAACTTCAGGAACCCGGATATTCATTATTTTCTTTTTACAATAATCCAGCATCATCAATAATCTCTTTATTTTTTTACTGCTTATTTGTGTATATTGATGATTAAAAATAACCAGATCTAAATGAAATTCCGTCGAATCGGGATACCAGGCATGAAAACTTTCAACTGTTTTAGAATTGTCCTTTATCCTGATTAAACAGTTTTCTTTCATGCTTACAGAAGCAATTTTAAAAATGCTTTCTAAAAAAGCAAAACCCTCTGCATTTGCGAAAATCGCTGGTGTTTTTCCCTGGGGATAAACTACTCTCAATTGGACTGGTACTTCTATTACATCATATAATTTATATAGTTTTGATTCCAGGGGTAACTCATAAACGTTAAACTTCATAATTTCCTCCCTGACAAAATTCTATACTTCCAGATACATCCTTTCATTGAATGTTTTAAAACCTTGGCTTCTAAAAAACTGACCTGCCTTTTCATTCTTATTCCAATAATCTAATTCAACTCTTCTAATATTATTATCTCTTGCAAATTCTTTAA
>JAAYML010000079.1 GCA_012521395.1 Candidatus Epulonipiscium sp.
CCAGCGTTCATCCTGAGCCAGGATCAAACTCTCATTTTAATAGTCTTTCCTCGCCAGTTACTGGCTATCCAGAATACTCAATCGGATTGATTGGGTTTGGTTGTGCTGTTCAGTTTTCAAGGATCAAATTTTGAATGCTGCGCTAATGAGCGACAGCGAAATACATCTTATCACAGAAAAATATTTGTGTCAACATTTTTTGAGCTTGAATTTTTTGTAATTAATAGATATTTTTTCTTTGAGCTAAAAAAAGCTTATATTATCAGCTTTATTAAACACAATAGATGCTATTATTATTTTGTTTAAAAAAATATTTTTTATGCATATTGCACTTTGTTATTCATAACTTGCTTATTTATTTCATATATATATTATAAAATTAAATCATTTGCTTTTATTACAATATCTTGCACTATTCAAGCTTCTTACTTTTAACTTCTTAACTTCAACGAATTGTTATTATTTTTAACTTCAAGTCTTCAACTTCTAACTTCTTTTTTTAAGGAGCTGATTATGGGTAAATTATCTCCTCATTTTAAAGAAGAATTAAATAAAAAAGAAATTAATCTTATCATTCTTCTGTCTCTTATCGGCTTTTTTATGTATTTATTTATTAATTTGCTTTTCCCTTTTGCCAATACCATATCTGTCGTTTTTTTAGCAATTACGGTAGGCTTAACTATTTACAGTTTGATTAATAAAAATTATCATCTGCTTTATTATGCGCTTGTTTCAATTATCTTATCGATTTTTCTGGCCCTTTGGACCCACCCCTTTTTTTCATAAAAAAATAAGCACATTCCTGTGCTTATTTTTTTATATTATTTTAAATTTGTTTTTGCAATTTCTACTAATTGTGCAAATCCGTCAGCATCAGTCACTGCCATATCTGCTAAAACTTTGCGGTTGATATTAACACCTGCAAGCTTAAGTCCATTCATAAATTTACTGTAAGAAAGACCATTTAATCTGGCTGCAGCATTAATTCTGGTAATCCAAAGTTGACGAAATTGTCTTTTTCTTTGTTTTCTGCCAGCATAAGCAGAACTCAAAGCTCTCATTACAGATTGTTTAGCAGTTCTATATTGTTTGGATCTTGCACCATAATAACCTTTAGCTAACTTTAGAACTCTTTTATGTCTTTTTTTGGCACTCAGTCCGCCTTTTACTCTTGCCATCTTTAACCCTCCTGTTCTTTCTTTCTAATTGCTATAAATAAGGTAAAAGTTTTTTCATTTGTTTAACATTTGATTTATCAACTAAACCTGGTTGTCTGAGGTTTCTTTTTCTTTTAGCTGTTTTCTTGGTTAAAATATGACTTTTATAAGCCTTAGCTCTTTTAATCTTACCTGTTCCAGTAAGCTTAAAACGTTTTGCTGCTCCTCTATGGGTTTTTAATTTAGGCATTTATGTTTCCTCCTTTATACGAAATATAAAATATATAATAGACGTTACATCGAAAGCGGTGTAACGATTATTACCAAATTATTCTTTCCTTCCAATTTTGCTTGTTTTTCCACCTGTCCATATTCTTCTATGGCTTTTGCAAAGTTATCCAACAATTCTTTTCCTTTCTCTAAATGAGCCATTTCCCTGCCTTTAAATCTCACCGTAACCTTAACTTTATCTCCGCCTTTTAAAAATTTAATGGCACTTTTAATTTTTGTCTCCAAATCATGCTTATCAATATTGGGAGACAAACGAACTTCTTTTACATTGATTACTTTCTGCTTTTTCTTGGCTTCCTTCTCTTTCTTTGCCATATCAAATTTGTATTTACCATAATCCATAACGCGGCATACAGGTGGATTTGCCTTTGGGGCAATTTTTACCAAATCGAGATTCCTTTCATTGGCTACAGCTTGTGCTTCCTGAATTGAAACAATCCCTAGTTGCTTTCCGTCAACATCAATAAGCCTCACTTCTTTGTCACGAATTTGCTCGTTAATTAATAAATCGCTAATAGTCTAGCACCTCCTAAAAATATTTATAAGATTTTGTATTAAAAAAAGCGGATAGAAACCTATCCGCTTACACACTCACAAAAAGAGTCTTATATCATAAGCCATAAAAGACTTAAAATACTCTTTAAATGAAATCATAAACCCTGTCGACTTATAAAGCGCAAGGTGAGAAACGGACGTTTCTGCTTAAAAGACAAATATTCACAACAATAGTTAATATATCATTATTTTTCATCATTGTCAAGACTTTGTACAGTATATTTTTTCGTTTCAATTTCTTCTTTAATCCTACTAATAAAGCTGTCCAAATCCTGACTTCCTTCATCGCCTTTTTCGCGGCTTCTTACAGCAACTGTGTTTTCCTCTTCTTCTTTTTGACCAATAATCAGCATATAAGGTACTCTCTGCAATCTTGCTTCACGAATCTTATAGCCGATTTTTTCAGCTCTATAGTCACCTTCTACTTTTAATCCTTCTTTTTCTAATAAGGACTGCACTTTTTGAGCATAATCATGATATTTTTCAGAAATAGGTAATACTTTTACCTGTACAGGGGCAAGCCATGTGGGGAAAGCACCTGCATAATGTTCAATTAAAATACCAATAAACCTTTCAATGCTTCCAAAAACAACTCTGTGAACCATAACAGGGCGGTGTTTCTCTCCATCCTGACCGATATAAACTAAATCAAAACGTTCTGGCATCTGGAAGTCAAGCTGAATGGTTCCACACTGCCAGGTTCTGCCTAAGCAATCCTCTAAATGAAAATCAATTTTGGGTCCATAAAAAGCACCATCACCCTCATTGATAACATAATCATAACCTTTTTCTTCTAATACTTCTTTTAAGGCATTGATTGCCCTGTCCCAATCTTCATCACTGCCCATACTGTCTTCAGGTCTTGTTGAAAGCTCAACATGATATTTAAATCCAAAGATATTATAGAAATCATCAATCAAGTCTATGATTCGTTTTATTTCTTCTTTAATTTGCTCTGGCAGCATAAAAATGTGCGCATCGTCTTGAGTAAAATTACGAACTCTCATAAGACCATGAAGGGCACCTGATAATTCATGGCGATGGACCAGACCTAATTCTGCCAAACGGATTGGTAAATCCCTGTAGGAATGCATTTTGGTCTTGTAAACCAGCATACCGCCTGGACAATTCATCGGTTTTACAGCATAATCCATATCATCAATTTTGGTAACATACATATTGTCTTTATAATGATCCCAATGACCTGAACGATGCCATAATTCCTGATTTAAAATAATAGGCGTACTAATTTCCTGATAACCTGCTTCCCTATGTTTTTGTCTCCAAAAATCAATTAAAGTATTTCTGAGCTCCATGCCCTTAGGCAGGAAAAATGGAAAACCTGGACCCTCTTCCATTAAAGCAAAAAGTTCTAATTCCTTTCCAAGCTTTCTATGGTCTCTTTTTTTGGCTTCTTCTAACTTGTGAAGATAAGCCTCCAAATCAGACTTTTTGGTAAAGGAAGTCCCATAAATTCTTGTGAGCATCTTATTCTTTTCATTGCCTCTCCAATAAGCACCGGCTAAGGACAATAATTTGAAAGCCTTAACAGGTTTGGTAGACATAAGGTGAGGACCCGCACACAAATCAATAAATTCTCCTTGTTTATAGAAAGAGATAACTGCATCTTCAGGAAGATCATTGATCAATTCAACTTTATAATTTTCTCCTTTTTCCTGCATCAATTGAATAGCTTCTTCTCTTGGCAATTCAAATCTCTCTATTTCTAAATCTTCTTTAACAATCTTTTTCATTTCTTCTTCAATTTTTTCTAAATCTTCCGGGCTAAAGGGCTTGTCCGTATCAATATCATAATAAAAGCCGTCTTCAATAGCTGGACCAATTGCTAATTTAGCCTGTGGAAATAATCTTTTTACTGCCTGAGCCAAAATGTGAGAACTGGTATGATGAAAAGCATGTTTACCTCCTTCATCATCAAAGGTTAAAATTTTCAGTTCACAGTCTTCATGAATAGGTGTCCTTAAATCCACAAGCTCATCATTAATCATTCCTGCACAAGCCACTCTTGCCAGACCTTCACTTAAATCTTTAGCAACTTCCAGGACTGTTATACCTGATTCATACGCTTTCACCGAACCATCTTTTAACTTTATCTTAACCATTTTTCTTCTCCTTTCTTCTAACCTTAAGGAAATAAATTTTGCTATTATGCAACTTAAACGATATTATATTTACTTTCTTACATAAAAAAACTCGTCTCTTTTATGCAAAGGGACGAGAGGATAGCTTTCTCCCGCGGTTCCACCCTAATTGTTTCAAGGAAACCACTTTATTATGATTATAACGGCATCACCGTACCTGATTAGGGTCGCTCCGAGGTGGTCTTCATCAAACTAAGCTGAAGATACTCACAGCTTTTGTACCTTCTCTCTGAAAACTTATGTCTGACTACTCTTCTCATCATCGCATTCAAATATAATTATTATATAAAATTATAACATGTATGAATTCCTTGTCAAGAAATAATAAATAAAGGTCATTTCATTTATTTTTCTATAGAATTAATACAAAAATCACACTCATCACAAATAGTAACTTTACCTTGAAAGATATTAATAATGGTTTCAAAAATCGGTCTGTTTTCTAATTCCTGATAATTATGAATAATAATTTGTTTTGGTGCAATGGTAATCAAAGCACTGACTAAAAAGTCATCATAATTAATGTCTTTATGATTAAAGTCTTGTATAAACTCTTCTTTACAGCGGTTGGTAATGTCTTTTTTGTCCTTGTCATATAATTTAAACTGACCATTTTTTATTCCTACGATATGGACCGATTCTTCTTTCATTTCCTGAACATCCACAAAATATTTAAGGAGTCTTAAAAATTCTTTATATTCTTTTTGGGTTTCATACTCCTTTACAATAAAATCAATAGCTCTTTCTAAAATTTCCCTGTATTTTTTCATCCTGAACTGAACAAAGCCTTCATAAATAAATTCATTATTATCTTCAAAAAAGTCTATCAAAGCATTCATAATTTCTTTTCTGTAAGAATAATTAAAAACATGGGGACTGTCATTATTGTCGTTTTCAGTGAAAAACTCTTTAATGGTATCTAATATTTTCCTATTTTCAGACATATAACGAGGATATTTATTTTCTAAAATCTCAGTAATTATATCAAAGCGGGTATAATTTAATATTATATTTGTAATTGCACTGCTTACATAATACTTAAGACCTTCTGTATAAAATGAACCATTATCATCTAACAGATTCTTTTCGTCAATCTCAAAGATTAAAAAATGAATATCGCCTTTTTTATGAAAACGACACTCTGGAATCAATTCCTTCTGGTCTATTTTTTCAAATTCAATGTCGATTTGTTCTTTAATTTTATCCCAGTATTTAATTGCTCCTATAGTAAGCACTACCATATCAGTCACTCACTTTCATTTAATAACCCACCTGATATATATTGCTAAGAAAATCTACCTTATCGTTATTATTATATGCATGATAAAATCACGGGTTACATTGTCCGTCATATTTGAATAACAGACTTTAATGTCTTTTCTTTATTTTACTATATTCGATTGAAAAGGACAAACCCTTAGGACAATTCTTTAATAATTTCTTTTAAATCCTCTTCATTAAATAGATAAGCCGTATTGCAAAAATGACATTTGACTTCCCCCTGTTTATCTTCTTCCAACATTTCCTTTAAATCTTTTAAGCCTATACTGATTAAAGCTTTTTTAATTTTTTCCCTTGAGCAGTTACAGTGATATTGAACCGGCAGCTTGTCATTGATTTCTATTTCTCCCAACAGAATTTCCAAAAGCTCTTCCGGAGTTTTACCTTCATCCAATAAAGATGTAACAGAATGTATCTTTTTAAGATTACTTTCTAATGTTGATATGGTTTCCTCATCCGCTTCAGGCATCAGTTGAATAATAAAACCTCCTGCTTTTTTAATTGACCAGTCCCTGTCTACCAGGACTCCAAGGGCAACCGCTGAAGGTATTTGCTCTGAATTATAAAAATAATAAGTCAAATCTTCAGCAATTTCTCCTGATACAAGTTTAGTTTGCCCAATATAAGGCTCTTTAAGTCCTAAATCTTTAATAACAGTCAGATAACCATTTCCAATAGCCGTCTTTACATCCAATTTTCCTATTGAATTTAAAGGTAAGTCTACCAATGAATTGTAAGGATATCCCCTTACATTTCCCTTACTGTCTGAGGTTACAACAAGCCCTTTTATTGGACCATCCCCCCTGATTTGCAGGGTAATAATATCTTTTTCTCCTTTTAACATATACCCCATCATTCCTGCTGCAGTCAGAAGTCTGCCCAATGCTGCTGAAACCACAGGGGAAGTATTATGAATCCTTCGTCCTTCTTCTACCAAATTGGTTGTTATAGCTGCAAAAGCACGAACTTGTTTCTTTTTATCGGTTGCACGAATAATATAATCATTCATCATTTTACCTCCTGTCTGTTTTCCCTTTTTCCCTGGCTACAAAAAACAATCTTTCACTGTTTTCTTTGGGTGGATCAAAACTATAGGCATCATAGACTGCCAAAAACTCCAGTCCTGCTTTTTCTATCAAGCCAATCAACTGACTGACAGAGTACATTTTTTCATAATGGATTTCCTCATATCTTTCATAAAGGTTTGTATCTTCCTGGCGTATAAACAATGTAAGATGATATTCATTTAAGGCTTTATCTTCATCATAAAAATTATTCCAGATAAAAGCCGCTTCATCATAACTGTCTGCAAAAATATTATCCCCCAAAATATATTTATATTTATACTCTGTATTCATATCAAAAATAAAGAGCCCGCCAGGATTAAGATAATTATTAACCCATTTAAAAGTTTGTAATAAATCTTCCTCATCTAAAATATAGTTTAAGCTGTCACACAGGCTGATTATACAATCTACAGTACCATATAATTCAAATTCCCTCATATCCTGCAGCAGATATAAAATATCCAGATGCTCAGAAAGGGCCTTTTCTTTAGCAATAGTCAACATATCCGGTGAATTATCTATTCCAATCATATCAATGCCTTTTTTTGCAAACAAAGTAGTCAGATTTCCGGTGCCACAACCTAATTCAGCCATCAGTTCAGGAGAACAGTTAAATCTTTCCCATATTTTTTCAATATATTTAACCCACTCTTCATATGGAACCTCTTGCATAAATAAATCATATACTAAAGCAAAACTTTTATAGGGCTCCATTCTTCCACCTTCTTTTTCCTTTTTTCGTCATTTTAATTTTTAATTAATTATAAGAATAAATATATAAAAAAGCAACAAACCCAGAATTAATTCTGAGTTTGTTGTTTCGTAATTTCTTTCTTACGTTTTGTCATCAATCCACCAATTCTGCCTGTTTCCTTAGCTGTTAAAGATTTCCAACCTTCTTTTTCGACCTTTTCCAGTAAACCTAATTCTGAAGCAATCTCATATTTAAGTTTTTCGTCTTCTGTCATTGGCTTATTTTTATTCTTCTTTTTCATCTTGCTTTACACACTCCAATCATCATTCTACCCTTCTTGGGCAAATCTGAAATTTTTGATTTATTTATTAAAAGTATGGTTATTCCCAAGATAAAATATACATATGATTATAAAAAGGCTTCAAAAACAATTGACAGATTTACATATGAATGATACAATTAAACAAATTTCATATTGGTACGCAAGATAGAGGCGCATTTTCTAAGAGTATATATACGGATGTAAGTGGGTACAGATGAAGTATATAGAAAGGAGAAAATGCCGAAGAGCTTTAAACCCTACTGTTTACTGCTCTGGTTGTGCAGTTAAGAGCTGTACGACTGTCATCGTAATTAATTTCGATGGAGAGCTATCTTCTTAATGCTTTATGAATGCATTAATAGGTTGGCTTATGCCAACTTTTTTTGTTAAAAATGTTAATCATTTAAATTTAAAATAAATTTAAGGAGGCGTAATCATGAAAAAAATTAACTTAGCAATTGTAGGTGCTACTGGAATGGTTGGAAGAACTCTTATAAAGGTTCTTGAAGAAAAAGATCTCCCCATTGAAAATTTATATTTATTTGCTTCATCCCGCTCTGCTGGGAAAACAATAACTTTTAAAGGTAAAGAATATGTTGTTGAAGAATTAACAGAAAACTCTTTTGACAGAGGAATAGACATCGCATTATTCTCCGCTGGCGGATCTACAAGCTTAAAATTTGCTCCTATTGCAGCTAGTAAAGGCTGTGTTGTAGTAGATAACAGCTCTGCATGGAGAATGAATCCAGATGTACCTTTAGTCGTTCCTGAAGTTAATCCTGAAGATGTTAAACTTCATAAAGGAATTATTGCTAATCCAAACTGTTCCACTATTCAAGCAGTAGTGGCATTAAAACCTCTTGATGAATATTATAATATTAAACGCATAATTTACTCAACTTACCAGGCTGTATCCGGAGCCGGCATGGGAGGCTGGCAAGATTTAGAGGAAGGTATAAAAGGTAATCCTCCAAAGAAATTCCCTCATCCTATCTTCAATAACTGTTTACCTCATATAGATGTCTTTACAGAAAATGGTTACACTAAAGAAGAAATTAAAATGATTGAAGAAACCAGGAAAATTTTACACAGACAAGACTTAAAAATTACTGCAACGACTGTAAGAGTACCTGTGTTTAATAGCCATAGTGAATCTATCAATGTGGAATTCGAAAAGCCCTTTGATTTGGAAGAATTAAAAGAAGTCCTCAGAAAAGCACCTGGTGTTATTGTTCAGGATGACCCGGAAAACAACGTTTATCCTTTAGCTGCTAACGCAACTGGTCATGATGAAGTCTTTGTGGGTAGAATCAGAAGAGACGAAAGCGTTGAAAATGGTGTAAACCTTTGGGTTGTAGCTGACAATATCAGAAAAGGTGCCGCATCAAATGCAGTTCAAATTGCTGAAATCCTGATTAAAGATATGCAATAAGAAAGGGTGGTATAGATGGAAATCTTCAGGGGTTCTGGTGTAGCGATTGTCACCCCTTTTAAAGAAAACGGAGAAGTCAATTATGAGTTGCTGGAAGATTTGATTGAATTTCAGATTCAAAATAATACGGACAGTATCATTATCTGTGGTACCACCGGTGAATCTTCTACTTTAAATGATGATGACCATTTGGAATGTATTAAAGTAGCTGTCGAAAAAGTTAATAAAAGAATTCCGGTCATTGCCGGAACAGGAAGTAATGACACTGAACATGGCCTGTACTTAACCAAAAGAGCTTATCAGTTAGGCGCTGACGCTTGTCTTCTGGTAACCCCTTATTACAATAAAACAACCCAAAAAGGTCTAATTGAACACTATAGTTATATTGCAAAAAATGTTGATGTACCTATTATATTGTATAACGTACCTTCAAGGACTGGTTTAAATATTACTCCAAAAACAGCTGCTGAATTATCCAAAATTGATAATATTGTTGGAATTAAAGAAGCTAGTGGAAATATCAGTCAAATTGCAGAATTGATGCATTTATGTGAAGGAAGACTCAGTTTATATTCAGGAAATGACGACCAAATCGTTCCCATTTTATCCTTAGGAGGAATCGGTGTTATCTCTGTTGTTGCAAATATTGCACCAAAGCAAGTCCATGATCTTGTTGACCATTATCTTAGCGGCAATGTGGCCCAAAGTACAAAAATGCAATTAGAAATGATTCCTCTTGTAAAAGCTCTGTTTTGTGAAGTGAACCCAATTCCTGTAAAAGCTGCTCTTGAACTTATGGGATATCCTGTTGGCCGATGCAGAATGCCACTTAGCACCATAGAAGAAGAACATCTTGAACTACTTAAAAAAGAAATGAAAAATTACGGCTTAATCAATTAATTAAAGTGCAGAGGTTCTCCCTGCACTTTTTACGAAAGGAGCTAAAATATGATAAAAATCATTATGCACGGTTGTAATGGAAGAATGGGGCAAGTCATTTCAGAAATTGTGAATGAAGAAGAAAATTGTACCATTGTTGCAGGCATTGACCCTGATGTGACAAAATCTAATCCTTACCCTGTTTTTAGCAAAATAGATGATTGCGATATAAAAGGAGATGTTATCATTGATTTTTCGACAGCTTCTGCAGTAAAACCCTTACTCGATTATGCGGTTAGGATGCAAACACCTGTCGTAATATGCACAACAGGCTTATCAGACGATGACCTGGAACTCCTTAAAAAAAGCTCTGAAAAAATTCCTGTATTTTTTTCTGCAAATATGTCCCTTGGGGTCAACCTTTTAATGAATCTGGTAAAAAGAGCAAGTGAAGTCTTAGCCAATGCTAATTTTGATATTGAAATCATTGAAAAACATCATAATCAAAAAATAGATGCACCCAGTGGAACTGCCCTTGCTTTAGCCAATGCCATTAACGAAACACTGGATAACCGTTATGAGTATAAATACGACCGCCATCAGGAAAGAAAACAACGGGATAAAAAAGAAATTGGTATTCATGCTGTCAGAGGGGGTACCATTGTTGGTGAGCACTCCGTTATCTTTGCAGGTCGGGATGAAATTATTGAACTTAAGCATTCATGCATGTCCAGAGAAGTCTTTGCTACTGGAGCAATTAAAGCCGCTAAATTTTTAGTAGGCAAAAATCCTGGACTCTTTAATATGGAAAACTTAATTAACGAATAAAAAAATGGGGTTCGTCATACGGACCTCATTTTTTTAATACTCTATTCCTTTTCTTGCTTTTATACCTGACTGAAAGGGATGCTTTTTTTCCTGAATCCAGGATACATAATGGGCTCTTTCTTCAATTTTTTCAGTTACCTTTCGACCTGTCAGAATAATTTCTATTTCATCAGGTTTATTATCCAATATCCTACATAATTCATCCTCTTCAAACAATGAATTTTCAATAACCCCTAGTATTTCATCCAATATTAACATATCACATTCCTTTGTATCCAAAACTTTTTTAGCAAAATTTATGCCATTTAAAATATCATTTTTTAATTCATTTTTTTCCTCTTCATTGAGTTCCCAAAAAAATCTTCTGGGACGTTCAAAATGAAAAATTTTAAAGTCCGGCTCCAAATTCTTTAACACATTTATTTCGCCTGAAGAAGGTATCTTAAGAAACTGAATCATAATGACCTTCAAGCCTTGCCCGACAGCTCTTATCCCCTGTCCTATGGCGGCCGTTGTTTTTCCCTTTCCATCCCCGCAATAAACTTGAATCAACCCTTTTTCCATTTTTTCACCTCTTCCTTCACATTAACATTATTATTATATATTTAGTTTTATTTTTTTCAAGCAAAAAAAGAAAAACATCTTTTTCTTCAAGATGTTTTTCTTAGTGTCTTCTCTGTCTTGTTACTATAATTATATTACATCCTTTGTCATTTCATTCCATATTTATATCTCCAAACTGGATTCCCAACCAGCCAGCTTTGCTTTTTCTATATATTTTATTAAAACATCTCTTTTATTACTTCTTATCACCAGTGGCTTAACACTGACATAACATTCATCAAACTGATAACTAATTACGACTTCCGTTACCTCATATTCATAAGGATCCTTCCAAAAGGTATCCGTTAACATATCACCTTTATGGGGTATAACATTTGAATTAAAAGTCTTGGAAATAGTAGTCCAACCATTATTAAAATCAGCCAGCTGCATATGTTGAGTAATTTTAATTTTCATCAAATCTCCCCCTTAGAATTAATCCTCTCTTTCAGAATTTCGACAATAAAGGGGAAATTCCTTCTTTTTTATAAAATTTTTTATTTGTTTACTACATTCATATCAAACCTTAGAAAATCTTCTTTACTCCAATCCGGTTTTTTCTGACCTTCGTCCTATGCTTACTTTAAATCTCCTGCTTCTAACGTTCCAATCCAGCCTCCGGTCTCATTCCTTGTTGTTATCGTCATCAATCTCCATCTTCGATATTGAGACTTCATAAGCCGTTTTAGTTGTCACTTCACCATTTTCAAGTTTCTTCTGATAATCCCTGCTTTGTACCCTTCCCCAAATTTTAAGATGATCCCCTACTTTTAAATGTTGGGCATATTTTGCATTTCTGCCCCAGGCAATACAAGGAATATAATCAGATTTATGGTAAGAGCGGTTAACAGCAATTAAGATATCGGTTATTTCTCTGCCAAATGGCGTTGTTCTATATACAGGTGCTTTACAAATATAACCGTCAAGATATATCTGATTAATGCTTTTTAGCTCTTCTTCATTCTCTTTAATAAATAAATCCAAAGCAAATATTGTAAGAATCAAGCGGTTTTTACCTTGTTCATACTGATTATAAGAGCGGAATTGACCTTGTATCTCAACAATGGCGTTTAATAACTGCGTTTTCCCAGCCAATAACCTCTCTGAAATGGTTACAGGCAAGATGTCTGACACATTACTTAATCTTGGAACCTCCACTTTAAAAGTATAAAAGCCCTCTCCGTAAACTTTGTGACTAAATTGGATTTCTTCAATTACTTTCCCAACAACAGTAACTTGATTGTTTTTAATATTATGGTCTGTCACTTATTTCACCTCTCCCTTATTATCTGAAAGTTCTTTAAGTGATTTTTCTATCATTAACATCTTTATTCGTAAGACATAAATTTTAGAAGTAATTTAAGAATGATTTTTATCTGGTATTTTTATATCATTAAGCATAGCAGCTGTAATAGCAGCCAGTGCACTGTACAATTCATGATTTTCGTTAAGAGGCAATCTGATGGAAAATTCCTGAGGTTCTAAAACCCTGCCGCTAAAAGTTTTAAGCTTTTTTTTCACACAGCATTGAATTCTGTTGTTAATCTCTTCTTCCTGGATACTGGAAGCCGTAATACAGGCAGCAGGATTAAAACCATAAGTAACCAGTCTGTTGATTTTTCTTTTAAAAAAATGCATTAATTCTTTATCATCTGCATTGATAATTCCAACTGCATCTTGGCTTAAAGTCAAAAAGAATTTATTATCATCCAGAGGAAAATCTGCATTCTCTTTCTCAGTACTGGATACAGAATAAATTATAATATCAAAATTTATATCTTTAAACCATTTATTTTTTAACCCTTCTTGTGATAAATGGATAATCACCATATCCATATTATTTTTAATTAACTCATTTATATAACTTAAAAAAGAATAATTCTTTCTGTATACATCATTATACTCTTTTAATATGCTTACCTTCTTACCTGAAGATTTACAAAGCTGAGCCAGGATATCAATGGTTGTCGTTTCGTCCTGATTTTCAACTACTCCTACCTTAATCATACCAAAGCTCCTTTTTTAGTCATAATAATTTATTAATAGTTTTTGTATTATATTTTTTTTTATGTGCATTTTTCGTCAAAATCCTTCTTTATTAAGTTCCCTAAAAAATTTAATATCAAAATCTTTTTTATTATTTTTAAACAATATATTGAATTATTTATTCGTAATGATACAATATATAGTGTATTATAAAAATAGGGGGGGATGGTTTATGTTATTAAACGATCTACTTTTTCGTTATTACACAAAAGAACTTGAAAATTCTACAAAAACCGTATACGACCTTTTTGATTGGAAAACTGTCGACGTAAAAATTACCGATCACAAAAGTGGAAAAGTCATCGTAGACATGGAAAATCTAGAATTTCCTGTTCATTATTCCCAGGCTGCCTGCGATATTATTGCCAGCAAGTATTTTAGAAAAAAAGGCGTTCCCAACGACCGCGGATATGAATATTCCCTAAAACAAGTCGTTGACAGAATGGTTTCCTTTTGGGTAGCCTCAGCCTTAGACGAAGGTTTATTTGACGAATCAAAAAAGCAAATTGTTTATGATGAACTCGCTTACACCATGTTAAATCAAATGTGGGCACCTAATAGTCCCCAATGGTTTAATACTGGCTTAAAAATGGCATATGGCATTGATGGCCCTCCTCAAGGGCACTATTATTACGATGAAGAAAAACAAGATGTCGTTCTTTCTAAAGATGCTTATACCAGAACTCAAGGTTCTGCATGCTTTATTGTCAGTGTTCAGGATTCCTTGTTAGGCGAAAAATCTCTGACTGATCAACTGGTTACTGAAACCCGCTTATTTAAATACGGTTCAGGGGTCGGCAGCAACTGGTCTGCCATTAGGGCCAAAGGAGAACCTCTATCCGGTGGTGGAAAATCTTCAGGTCTTATGAGCTTTTTAAAGGTATTTGACCGAAATGCCGGCGCTATCAAATCTGGAGGAACAACCAGGAGAGCCGCAAAAATGAATATCCTGGATATCGATCATCCTGAAATAGAAGATTTTATTACCTGGAAAGCTAAAGAAGAAGATAAAGTAGTTGCCCTTGGAAAAATGGGTTACTCTACTCATTTTGACGGAGAAGCCTATGAAACGGTTTCAGGTCAAAATGCAAACAATTCCATCCGGGTTACAGATGAATTTATGAATGCAATAAACGATCCCGATGCAAGCATCGAATTAAAAGGAAGAATAGATTCTTCCATCAATAAAAAAGTACCTGTTTCCAGACTTTGGGATGAGATTGCTTATTCTGCCTGGAGATGCGGAGATCCGGGAATACAATTTGACGATACCATCAATGCCTGGCATACCTGCCCTGCCGGAGAAGATGGACAATATAATGCAAAACACAACCGGATTAATGCCAGCAACCCTTGTTCGGAATATATGTTCTTAGATGACACAGCATGTAATCTTGCAAGTATTAACATTGTAAAATTTTATGATTATGAAAATGACACCTTTGATCTACAAGGTTATCTTCATACTATAAAAATTGTCCAGATTGTACTTGAAGCAACGATTCACTGGGGACAATTCCCTACAAAAGATATTGCCAGAAAATCTTATCATTTCAGGACAACTGGTCTTGGATTAACCAACTTAGGGGCACTTTTTATGCTCATGATAAAACCTTACGACTCAGATGAAGCAAGAAATATCGCTGCTTCTTTAATGAGCATCTTAACAGGATATTCCTATTATATTTCTTCCTTGTTTGCAGAAGTAAAAGGTCCCTTCAGCTATTTTGAAATGAATAAAGAACATATGCTGAAAGTCATCAGCAATCATGCAAAAGCTGCAAACTTTGATGAGTTTGAAGAAGATTTTAAGGACCTGAACTATTCCCCTATGGTCATAGATCATAATATTCTTCTGAAAGAAGGTTATCAGGAAATCTCCAACTGTCTTAAAGTTGTATGGAAAAAGGCCTTGGAATACGGCAAAAAATATGGCTACAGAAATGCACAGGTTTCTGTTTTAGCGCCTACAGGAACCATCGCTTTTGCCATGGATTGTGCAACCACCTCCTCAGAACCCTTTTTTAGCCATGTCGTTTATAAAAAATTGGTTGGCGGGGGCAGTATTGAAATTGTTAATCCTATTATTCCAATTGCTTTAAGGAAACTGGGATATACGAAAGAAGAAACAGAAGATATCATAAATTATGTATTGAGAAAGGAAAAAAGGGACGGTTATGAATATATAGCAGACGGTAAAATTGAAGGTGCACCACATTTATTAGAAGAGCACTACCCTATTTTTGATACGGCGAACCGCTGTGGGAGCGGAAAAAGATTTATCAGTCCAGAAGGTCATGTAAAAATGATGGGTGCCCTGACCCCCCATATTTCAGGAGGCATCAGCAAAACGGTCAATCTGCCTCATGATGCCACTGTGGAAGATATCAAAAATATTTATTATCTATCCTGGAAATTAGGAGTCAAAGCCATTGCCCTTTACAGAGACGGCTGTAAAGCATCCCAGCCGTTGACCACCAGTATGGATGAAAAAATTGAAAATAAATTAGAAGATTTGACTTATGAAGAACTGCTCAAATACGCAAAAAGTAAACAAGTGGTTTATAAACCCATCAGGGTAAAACCTGAAGGCATCCGGTCTGCCAGAGTTCACGAAGCTGAAATATCAGGATTAAGATTATACATCACCACCTCTTTTTACGAAGACGGGAGACTGGGTGAAATATATGTAGCTGCAGGTCGTCAGGGCTCCCTGGTAAAAGGTCTGCTTGACAGTTTATCAACAACTATTTCTGAAATGCTTCAGTATGGCGTACCCCCAAAAGATATTGCGAGAATGTATCGTGGACAAAAATATGAGCCCAGCGGTTTTGTAAGCAGACATCCTTATATTAAAAGTGCCGATTCTATTTCCGATTTAATTAGTAAAATTATTGAAATTGAATTAGGAGACTTCTCCCACTGTCAAGTTAAACCTCAGGACCTGGCCCAGGGCAATCATAACAACAGTCAAAAAGAATTTAGGATAGAAGCCATTGAACCAGAATCATCAGAACCCCCAGAAATCCTATATGGAGAAATTTGTCCCGAATGTAAGAGTTCAAAACTTGTTCGGAATGGGACTTGTAAAGTCTGCTTAGAATGCGGGACGACAACTGGATGTAGTTAAGAAAAAGCATGCCCTGGCATGCTTTTTTAATTTACTGAGGGGTACTCAAAAGCTTTGGGTGGTTCAAAAGGATCTTCCAGTTCTGCATCCAGGATACTGTCCTGAGTTGTATCTACATAACTTGGCGGTACTTTACCACTTAGAACTTTATCAACCAGAATAACTTTTCTGCTAACCCGGATTTCTTCAGAAGACATAGGAATAACAACCTTAACAACCGTATCTACATTAAGCCATACCGTATGATTAATTTGATTAATCCCTGTGGAACGGAATTCTTTATCATAATTAATGACCGCTGAACCTGTAGGTAAGACCTGGATACTTATCTTAGGTCCTATATTGGCAAATATTTTTCCTTCTGTAATGTTACCAAGAGGAACCTTGATTGTGGTTTTAGGGCTGTTTTCTAATTCCTTTGTAATACCTACTACAATATCTGCACATAATTCATTTATAACTGGTGTATTAATCGACCAGGAAACAATTTCTCCTTCATCATTATAATCATATACGACTAAATCCTGGGCTGTTATATTCTTTTTTCTAAAAGCATCATTAACGGCTTTACTTATGGCTTCTGTTGCAATGGAATTTGCTTTAATATGTGCTATAGTCATAACTGTCGGCATAATTTTACTGTTTATTCTGATGTAAAATAGTAATAATAATATTAAAATTAAAAAAGTAATAACAGAAAATCTAATTTTTTTCTTATAAATATTTTTAACTCTTTTAGGTTTTTTACCTTTAATCCTTCTCCTCATCCTACCCCCCCTCTTACAATTTATGCAGTAGTTATAAAAATGTTCCGATAAAAATAATATATTATTAGTCTTTTTAAACTTGCCTATATCTGTTATAATATAGTGAGGCAAATTTGCCTACATATATTTAACAGCAAAGGTAAGACTTTTAATTAAATTATTTTTGTATACTCATACGCATTAAAGTATATGCATAGTATGGATGATATGGCTAAGAATCATTATCCATATCAAATGAGGAGGCTTAAAATGAATTTTTCAAAAGAATCCAATGCTAAAAAGAAAAAAGCAATAAATGCAAAAAGAAAAAAAGTTAAAAACAGACTTGGACTCATCGTATTCAGATTTATTTTTGCTTTATTCATCATTGCCATATTTGCAGGCGTAGGCGGGGCCTTGGGCGCATTATTTGGTATCATTAATACAGCTCCCGATGTGGATACGATTCAACTTAGTCCAGAAAGGTATACTTCTATTATTTATGACTTAAATGGGAACGAACTCGACAGGCTTCACGGGGATGAAAACAGGGTTTACGCTGAACTGGATGAAATCCCTCTGTATTTACAACAAGCTTTTATTGCTATTGAAGACGAAAGATTCTATTCCCATAACGGTGTCGATGTTAAGGGTATGATGAGAGCACTTTATGTGAATATTAAAGAGCGAAACTTTAGTGAAGGTGCAAGTACTATTACCCAACAATTAGTAAAAAACAGGGTATTATCAAAAGAGAAGAAAATCAAAAGAAAACTTCAGGAGCAATATTTAGCCATTCAGCTCGAAAAGAAATACAGTAAAGAACAAATTTTAGAATGGTATCTCAATGAAATTGCTCTTGGCAGGGGATATAACGGTGTTAAATCTGCCGCAAGAGGCTACTTCAATAAAGAAGTCAGCGAATTGACTCTGGCAGAATCAGCAGTTATTGCTGCTATTACCCAAAATCCTTCTTATTACGACCCTATCAGATTTCCGGAAAACAACAGGGTAAGGCAGACCATTGTCCTGGATAAAATGCTCGAACAAGGTTATATCACCCAAAGTCAATATAACGAAGCCATCAATGAAGATGTCTATCAAAAAATTCAGGAAGCCAGTGAATTATTCCTGGAAGATTCCAAACATACATATTATATTGACCAGGTTATCAGCGATGTTATGCGGGATCTTCAGATTAAAAAAGGGTATACAGCCAATGAAGCAGAATTCTTAGTTTACAGCGGAGGACTGAGCATTTTTACTCCATTTGACCAGAATATTCAAGATATCGTAGACAAACATTATCAAAACGATGACCTCTTCCCACCAAAATCTTACGAATTAAAAATCATTTATAAATTATCTGTTGAAAAACCAAATGGAGATGTTAAAAACTTTGAAGCAGAAGAAATTGTTAAAAACGAAGAGGCTATTGAAAGCTTAAAAGCGCAAAAGAAAGAAGAATGGGAAGTAACAGAAAATGATAAAGTTTTAGGGGAAGCCTTGTACAAAATACCTCAACCTCAATCCGCAATGGTCATTATGGATTACCATAATGGACATGTATTGGCCATTGCCGGAGGGCGTGGAGAAAAAGTAGGTAATCTGTTATTTAACCGGGCAACTCAGGCAAAAAGACAGCCCGGATCTGCTTTTAAAGTTTTAGCAGCCTATGCTCCTGCTCTCGATACTGGAAAAATCACACCTTCAACCGTTATTGATGATGCACCTTTAAAAGTTAAAGATGGTTCTGGATATAAATACATCAATAACTGGACCGGTACTTATAAAGGTTTAAGTACTGTCAGAGAAGGTATTTATAACTCCATGAATGTATTAGCAGTTAAAACGCTTTTAATGACAGGTATTGATACCAGTTTTGATTACTTACAACATTTTGGCTTTACTACCCTTGTTGATAGAGAAGAACGCAACGGCTATGTCTTTTCAGATAAAAATCCCGTATTAGCCCTGGGTGGAATAACATATGGCGTTACACCTCTGGAACTGACTGCTGCTTATGCAACCATAGCAAACGAGGGCGTATATAATGAACCGATTTTCTATACCAAAATCCTGGACCATGACGGAAATCTCCTTTTAGAAAATCTACCTGAACAAAGAAGAGTTCTCAAAGAATCCACTGCATATCTTCTTACAGACATGATGCAAGACGTCGTAACAAAAGGTACAGGACAACTTGCCCGCATGAAGAGTATGCCTGTGGCTGGAAAAACAGGAACAACCTCAGATGATAAGGACTTAGTCTTCGTTGGATATACACCTTATTATGTTGCAGGAATCTGGTTGGGACACGATACACCAAAAAGACTCCGCTATGACAGGAGTTATCATCTGCTTCTTTGGAAGGCCATTATGGAAGATATCCATGAAGGCTTACCAGTTAAGAAATTCCCTTCCACTGAAGGAATTGTGCAAGCTAAAATATGTACAAAATCCGGAAAACTGGCTACAACAACTTGTGAGCATGACCCGTCAGGCTCAACCATCCGCTACGAATACTTTGCCAGTGGAACCCAGCCTAAAGAATACTGTGATGTTCACACCGTAAGAAAAGTATGTACCGTTTCAGGAAAGTTGGCTAATGAATACTGTCCGGAAGATGTGGTTAAAGAAAAAGTATTTATCAAACGACCAATACCTTTAGATCCTAATGCCGGTGCAGTACCTGAGGATGCTCAGTATGAACTTCCTTCTGAAGAAAACGAATTTTGTGATGTACATGGTCCACATACGGTAACAGATCCTTATTATCCGGATTATTATGATATTCCTGAAGCAGATGAAAACGGAAACATTGTACCATATGATCCAAATTTAAATAATCCTGTACCAAATACCCCAACACCAAATATACCTGATAATAATAATAGTCAAAGACAGGAAAGAAATAATCCTCAAAAAAGAGAACAAAATACAACCAGCTCCACTACAAATTATACGCCAATTAGTCAAGATGATTTTTATGTTCCTTTACCTTAATCATAAAAAAGACTAGTCTTTCAGAATATCAGAAAGACTAGTCTTTTGCTTTTGGATTAAAAATAAGTGCTGCCAGATAGGCAAATACAATAGCTGCAGTTATGCCTGCTGCTGTCGATTTAATACCACCTGTAAAAGCACCTTTAAGACCTATCTTATCGACTTCTTCCATAGCACCTTTTGCCAGAGAATATCCAAAGCCAGGTAAAGGAACTGTGGCCCCGGCACCTGCGAACTTTACCAAAGGCTCATATAAACCTATTCCATGAAGAACGGCACCCAAAACAACAAACAAGACTAAAATTCTTGCTGTCATAAGCTTTGTCTTATCGATTAAAATTTGACCAAAAACACAAATGGCGCCTCCTACTATAAAAGCTTTAATATATTCCATATCATACCTCCTCTGGTATCTGATTCAGTTAAATGATTATCCTTAAGCAGAAACTTTTAAACATTGTGAAGTGTTTTATTAAATACGCCAAAAATAATTCAGTTTAAGCCCAATTGTTTTCTATCGTTACAGCATGTGCAATACCTGGTATAGATTCTCCCTGCTGGGTGCTGCCCGGGCTCATAAGTGCACCTGTTGGAACAAATAATATTCTGTTCCATTTATTATTCTTCATTTCCTTATATAAGTAACCTGCCAAAGTAACTGCACAACAGCCGCAACCACTACCACCTGCATGGGTATCCTGAGTAACAGAATCAAAAATCTCAATACCACAATCCGTATAAATGTTTTCAATATCATAATTATGTTTTCTTAAAAGCTCTAACAGCAATTCTCTTCCGACACTGCCCAAATCCCCTGTGATAATTAAATCATAATCTGAAGGCAAAAAACCTGTATCTTCAAAGTGCGTAATAATGGTGTCCGCTGCTGCAGGTGCCATAGCGGCTCCCATATTCATCGGATCTTTTATCCCTAAATCCACAATTTTTCCTGTAGTCGCATAAGTCACATAGGGACTGGGACCAAATTTACCAAGAATAACCGCTCCGCTTCCCGTTACAGTCCATGAAGCCGTTAAAGGACGTTGGTTTCCTAACTCAAGCGGAAATCTGAACTGCTTTTCTGAACTGCAAAAATGGCTGGAAGCTTCGGCTACGATATAATTAGCAAAACCACCATCAATAGCCATAGCGCCCAAGGTTATTGCCTCTGCCATAGTGGAACAGGCACCAAAAAGACCAAAAAAGGGAACAGCCAAACCCCTTATACCAAAAGTACTGGCAGTTAATTGATTGAGTAAATCACCTGCAAAAATATAATCAATATCTTCCGGGGTTAAATTTCCCTTTTCTATTACTCTTTCAATGGTTTTCTTAACCATTTTACTTTCAGCCTTTTCCCAACTATCCTCTCCCCATAAAGGATCATGTAAAACCACATCAAAATAACTGGATAATGGTCCCTTTCCTTCTTTAGGTCCTACAGTAGATGCTGTAGAAACAATACTTGGAGGTAAGTCAAATTTAATCGTCTGATTACCTAATTTTTTTGCCATACTATCCTCCTTACTTAAACAAATAATGAATAATACCAACGATAACGGATGCAATTGTACCATAAACAAGGACAGGTCCTGCTATTGTAAACATCTTGGCACCAACACCAAAAATATACCCTTCTTTTTTATATTCTATGGC
>JAAYML010000080.1 GCA_012521395.1 Candidatus Epulonipiscium sp.
AAGAAATAGAAGAAGGAGGGCGTTTATGGGAAACAAAATGATATCCGATGAAACTAAACAGATTATCCTCAAACTTCAGCAAAACGAAGTGACTGAACAAGCGATTTATTATAATTTATCAAAAAGGGTTAAGAAAGAGTCGGAGAAAAAAATACTAAAAAGAATTGGAGATGAAGAAGGCAGTCACAGTGAAATTTGGTTTAAGTATACTAATAAAAAGTTAAAGCCACAAAAATTAAAGGTATATTTTTATTTATTATTAAGCATTCTATTAGGCTATACTTTTGTCATTAAAATTATGGAAAAGGGCGAAGAAGATGCACAGGATGTCTATTCAAGGCTTGCTCAGGAAGTGCCGGAAGCTCAAGAAATATATGAAGATGAGCAAAAACACGAACAGGCTCTTATTGCCTTATTAGATGAAGAGAGACTTCAGTATGTTGGTTCTATGGTATTGGGTTTAAATGATGCCCTGGTAGAATTGACAGGAACTCTGGCTGGTTTGAGTTTTGCCCTGCAAGATAATAAATTGGTGGCCCTTTCAGGTCTGATTACGGGCATATCTGCTACCTTATCTATGGCATCTTCGGAATACTTATCTGCACGTTCAGAGGGCAATCAGAATGCAAAAAAATCTGCCCTTTATACAGGCATCATGTATATTTTTGCAGTGTTTTTATTGGTACTTCCATATCTTCTATTGCCAGGAAAACAGTATATTTTTGCTTTAATTACGATGTTAGCAATTGTTGTGCTGATTATATTTGCCTTTACATATTATATTTCAGTGGCAAAAGATTTACCTTTTAAAAAGAGATTTTTAGAGATGGCAGGGATTAGTTTATCTGTGGCAGCTCTTTCATTTATAGTGGGTATCTTGGTAAAGCATTTCTTAGGTATAGATATATAAAAGTATTTTAAAGTTATTATTTATTCAAAATAATAATTTTTAGATCCATCTTTTTAGGTGGATTTTTATTTTATGGTTTACTCTTTATTTGTTTTTGATTATGATTATGATATAATGTTAAAAATCATTAAGAGAGGAATAAATTAAATATTGAAATATTAATATATTAATGAATACATTATTTGAAATAGTTCTTTATGCGGAGGATGATATGGAAAATTTCGTGATTGATATGATTAACCGTTATGGTTATTTAGGAATTTGTTTGCTTATTGCTATAGAAAATGTTTTTCCGCCAATACCTTCTGAAATTATTTTAACTTTTGGAGGTTTTATGACAAAATACAGTAGTATGAATCTCTGGGGGGTCATTATTGCTGCAACTATAGGTTCTGTTATCGGAGCTATTATTTTGTATTCCCTTGGACATTGTCTGAAGGCAGAAAGACTGGAAAAATTCTTCGATAGCAAATTAGGAAAAATGCTTCGTTTAAAAAAAGAGGATGTAAAAAAAGCAGAAATCTGGTTTAATAAGCATGGTGCCAAAGCAGTCTTTTTATGCAGATTTGTTCCTATTGTCCGTAGTTTAATTTCTATTCCTGCTGGTATGGCTGGAATGGAACTTGGTTCCTTTTTCGTATTAACTTTGCTGGGCACATTTATATGGAACATTGTTCTTGTTTATCTAGGAAGATTTGCAGGGGATACCTGGGAAGTGGCCGTTACTTATATTGATGCATATTCAATGGTAGTGTTAATTATATTTATTATTGTTATATTATTATTTGGATTTTTAAGTTTAAGAAAAAAATTATCAAAAAATGGAAGCTAAAGTCAAGACCTTATGCCCGCAACGGGTATAAGGTTTTTTTATGTGGTAAAAAGTCATTATATTAAAAATTTATTTTAGCCTTTAAAAAGCATAAAAAATATACTATTATATAATAAAAAGAGCTTATATCAACTACAGGGGGGGATATTATGCTTAGAAAAAAAAACAATTCAAAGTCAATGGGGGATGGTAATAAAAATAAGGGAAATAAGAAAAGCAGGAAAAAAAGCTATACAATATTTAAAAATATGACAATTGGTCAGAAATTAATTATTTCTTTCCTTATATTAATTATCATTCCTTTAGTTTTTTCAAATATGTTTTCTTATACGAGTGCTGAAAAAACTATAAATGATAAAGTAGGCTTTTATTCTAAAAAAATGATTGAGCAATTAGTTATCAATTTTAATTCGAAGTTGAGTGAAATAGAAAGTATTTCAAGTTTAGCAGTATCTGATGGAGAATTATTAAAACTGATTGAAAAAGATAGTTTTGCAAGTCTGCTGGAAGAGCAAAACAGCAGGCATACTATAGAAAATCAGCTTTTCTCTATGTCTTTGGTTAATGATGGAGTTAATTATATTATTATTATTAAGAAAAATGGAGAGCCCTATAATTCACTGTCAGGTTCAAAAGATGGAAGTCAAGAAATTATTCAACAATTTCAGGAACAATACGATGAATTATTAAAAAAATCAAATGGTAAGCCCATTTGGATTAGTGGTTTTAATGATTCTTACAAAAATGTTTATTTAATAAGGTCATTAAGAAGCCATATGGGTTTTCATGATATAGGTCTTATGATTATTTGTGTTAATGTTGAAGAATTTAATGCTGTATTAGGGGAAGCCAATACAGAAGCTAATATGGATATTACAGTTATTAATGAAAATAAAAAGATCGTATCTCACTTAGATAGAGAAAAACTTGGTACGGAGTTAAACGAACCTTTTGTTGATGAATTGATGAATGAGCCTTTACCTGGCAATATGAATCAGGATGATTATTTGATAAGTTATGCTACGATTCGAAATGGCTGGAAAATTATTTCCATGGAATCTAAAGATTCATTAATGAGTGAGATGAAAGTAGTTAGAGACGGCGTTATTGTATTTGTTAGCATTTGTATTATTATTGCTGTGTTAGTGGGTTTGATTATTTCTTTAAGTATTTCAAAACAATTAAAAAATTTAATGCATTTAATGGGAAAAGTTGAACAGGGTGATTTAACTGTAAATGCCTCAATTAAAGGAAATAATGAGTTAGGAAAATTATCTCAAAGCTTTAATCAGATGATAGGAAACGTCAGAAATCTTATTGTTAAGACAGAAGAAGTGGTAAAAGAGGTGGAGGAAAATACCAATATCATTAGAAATAGTTCTAATCAGTCCGCACAAGCCGCGGCTCAAGTTGCAAATGCTGTAAACGAACTTGCGGAAGGTTCAACCGAGCAAGCAAGGCAGGCAGACAATACAAATGCATTAATGGAAAAACTGTCAGAGGAAATTAATCGTTCTGTCAGACGGATTAATGATATTATCAATACGATTCAGGAAATGGAAAAATCCAGAGATTATCTGAATAACACGATTGTTCAGTTAAACGATAAAACAAAAATTGTTATAGAATCATCCAATATTATTAATGAAAAAATAAATAACTTAAGTGAAGAAACAAAAGAAGTGATAAAAGTTGTTCAAGTGATTGATTCTATTAGTGAACAAACCAACCTGCTGGCGCTAAATGCTGCTATAGAAGCGGCAAGAGCAGGAGAGGCAGGCAAAGGATTTTCTGTAGTGGCAGATGAAATCAGAAAATTATCTGTTGAAACAAAAGCTTCTACAGAAATAATTAGAAAAATTATAGCGAATATTGGTGAAAAGACCCTTAGTGCTGTATCGACTGTAGAAGATTCTGAAAAAATATTTAACGAAGAAAAAGCCATTGTTTTGAAGGCTCAGGATGCTTTTGAAGAAATGGCAGTATTGATTAAAAAAGTTGTTGAGCAAATTGAGGATATCAATCAAAATCTGGCTGTAATAGAAGAACAGAAAAATCAAACCATTGAAGCAACAGGGCACATAGCAGCTATAATTGAAGAATCTGCAGCTTCAATAGAAGAAGTTACTGCTACCAGTGAAGAACAAACCAGTTCTGCGGAGCAACTGGCTTATTTAGCAGAAAAGTTGACACATGCGGTGGAAAATCTCAAAGACACTTTATTAATGTTTAAAATTAAATAATATTTCTTTTTCATTATAGGAAAGCAAGAAAAAAGTTGATACGGATTTATAATAAAGAAAAATTAAAGCCGGTTAGGGAAGAAATTTTCTAACCGGCTTTTAATTATACCCTA
>JAAYML010000081.1 GCA_012521395.1 Candidatus Epulonipiscium sp.
AAAATATTGTTTCTTCAGAAGAGGTGAGCTCAGAAGAAAAAGAAGATGTTAAAGAAGAGGGTGAATATGAAAATAAAATTATAGAAGATGCAAACGATAAATATAACATTGAAACATAGGACGAAATAGGTTCCAAATATGGTTAGTATCTTTTTAAGTATGGTTAAACTAAAAGCATTATTTTTTGGTTGTTGAATGAAAGATATGGGTTATTTATAAGAAATTTGTATAAAAGAAAAAAGGCAGCAAGAGAAGTTTTTCTTGCTGCCTTAATGTTTAATTCAGGCTGTTTTTATTTTAGACTTAGCTTTCAAATCTTGTATTTTTATAAATGGTAAAACCAAGAATTTTAATTTCGATTCCTGTAAGAATTTTATGATCCTTTTCATTTGTATCATCAGGATAGAGGCTGTGATAATTGGTTACGCTATATAAAATTGCCTGGTAGACAATCGTTCCACCGTCTTTAACGTATATTGGGACAGGGATCAGTAAAATCAAAATAATAAGGAAGACGATAATCTTAATCAGGATTTTTTTCATATGGCTCATTCTTTCATGGGATAGAAAATTTAATTTATGATCTTTCATTTTGATATTTTAAAAAATGGGTTAATCTTTTTCAAATTTTACATTATTGTAAACGGTAAAGCCAAGAATTTTTACTTCTATACCTTTAAGATATCTGATTTGGCTTTCATCATTTTCATCGGGGTACATACTGTGATAATTGGTTACACGATATAAGATGGCATCATAAATAACCGTTCCCCCATCATTAAGATATGACTTTTGTGGAATTAATAATATTAAGGCAATAAGGATGGCTATAATAGTAATCCATTTTTTCTTCATTTGTCTCATTCTTTCGTACTATTAAAAACTTTCAGATATAAGACGTTTCTGAATTTGCTTTTGTTCCCAAAAAGTATTTTGATTTCAGAAATAGATCAGTTACGATTATTATAAGAAAAATAAAAGCCCCTTTTTGGGGCTTTTATTTTTGGCTATGAAAGGATAAAAAAAGGAAGTAAGAGAGGGGTTCCTTACTTCCTTTTTTTATTACAATAATGCGATACCGTTGCTTGCGCCGATGCGGTCTGCACCAGCTTCTAATAATTCTTTTGCGAATTCTGCAGTACGGATACCGCCGCTGGCTTTCACTTCTAATTCATCTCCAACAACTTGTTTCATTAACTTAACATCTTCTACGGTTGCACCGCCAGTTGAGAAACCGGTTGAAGTTTTTACAAAAGCAGCACCTGCTTCTTTGGAGAGTTCACATACTTTTACTTTTTCTTCGTCGGTTAAAAGACAGGTTTCAATAATGACTTTCACGATAGCAGGTTTGGAAGCTTCTACAACTGCTTTGATATCTTCAAGTACCAAATCCCAGTTTTTATCTTTAACTGCGCCAATATTGATAACCATGTCCACTTCTTCTGCTCCGGCTTTTACACATTCAGCAGCTTCGAATGCTTTAGCAGAAGTCAGCATTGCACCGAGAGGGAAACCAACAACACAGCAGGTTTTTACGCCACTGCCCTTTAATTCCTGGGCAACTAAAGGTACATGACAACTGTTGACACATACGGAAGCAAAACCGTATTCTTTAGCTTCCTGGCAATATTTTTTAACGGTTTCAACCGTTGCGTCTGCTTTTAAAACAGTGTGGTCAATTTTTTTCGCAATATTCATTATTGTATTCTCCTTTATTAATAAATTTATTGTTTTTTTCATCATATCATAAGTCATTTAAAATTTCAATTGAAACCGATTACATTTTTAAAAAATATCATGAAAACCATGAAATAGTGGGGAAAAGCAACAACAGCATTGACATTTTAACATAAAAAACCGACAAAAATCAACAAAAAAATGATTGACACTTCTATATTATTGTGCTATATTTATAACATAATATGAAAGCGGTTACATTTGGGGGTTATTTAGCGATGAATATTTACGATATTGCTAGGGAGGCAGGGGTTTCTCCCGCTACAGTATCCAGAGTAATCAATGGAAACAAAAATGTAAGGGAAGAAACTAGAAAAAAAGTATTAAAAGCTATTGAAAATAATAATTATGCACCTAGTTCAGTGGCCAGAAATCTAAGTATCGGTGAATCTCAGAACATTGCTTTTATCGTTCCGGACGTAGAAAACCCATTTTTTAGTCAAATATTACAAGGCATTACGGATAAGGCCTCAGATTCAAATTATAACGTATTTATGTTTGGTACGAAAGAAGATCCAGAAAGAGAACACCGTATTTTAGAGTCTTTAAAAGGCGAACTGATTAAAGGGCTTATTATTATACCCGTTTCAGAAATAGATGAAGAAACCGCTTTCAGACTGACTAATTTCGAAAGAGAAGGTATCCCGGTAGTCCTTATCGACCGTGATATCAAAGGCTCAAATTTTGATGGGGTCTTTTCTGAAGATATTCAGGGAGCATATGAAGCAGTTGAGTGTTTAATCCAGGAAGGCCATAAAAAGATTGCAATGATTACAGGGCCTGAGACATCAAGGCCGGGGCATGACCGATTAAGAGGTTATAAGATGGCTTTGACCAATTATAATATAGAAATCAATGAAGACTATATTATAAATGGGAACTTTATTGAAGAAGATGCCTATAAGGCCATGAAGACTTTAATGGAATTAAAAGAGCCGCCTACTGCAGTCTTTTCTTCAAACAATATGACGACCCTGGGTTGCCTGAGATATCTGAAAGAACATGGTTTAAAACTGGTCGAGGATATATCTTTAATTGGATTTGATGACATAAAAGAACTACAATATACAGATATTAATCTTACAGTTGTTGCAAGACCCGTCTATGAAATGGGTCAGGAAGTGATGGAACTCCTCGAACGCAGATTTAGTTATAAGAAAGAAGGTGATAGGAAGAAGATGATCGTACGAAGGAATTATGTTAAGACCTGGTTAATAAAGCGGGGGTCTGAAAAATATAAGAAATTCCAGGAGGGTAATGTTAATGAATAAAGTTGCAGTATTTGGTAGTTTTGTGGTTGATTTAATGGCAAGAAGCCCTCATCTTCCAGTTCCCGGAGAAACCGTAAAGGGTTCCATGTTTAAAATGGGTCCGGGAGGAAAAGGCTTTAATCAATGCGTTGCGGCACACAAAGCGGGTGCAGATGTTGTGATGATTACTAAACTGGGCCGCGACAATTTTGCGAATGTTGCACTGGATACAATGGATGAGCTGAATATGCCAAAAGACCACATTCTTTTTTCTGATATGACTGAAACCGGTATCGCATTAATTTTAGTTGATGAAAACACCAGTCAAAATGAAATCATTATTGTTCCTGGTGCATGCAATACCATCACAGAAGAAGAAGTAAAAGGCATAGAATCCGTTATCAAAGAATCTGAATATGTTTTACTTCAATTAGAAGTGAATCAGAATGCCAATGAAATGGTTGTGGATATGGCAAACCAACATGGATGTAAAGTTATTGTAAATACGGCTCCTTATGTGCCGATTTCTGATAGCTTTTTATCAAAAGTATATATGGTAACTCCCAATGAAGTCGAAGCAGAATCTATGACTGGTATTGCGGTAAAAGATCTTGAATCTGGAAAGCAAGCAGCTAAGTTTTTCCATGATAAAGGCATAGAAATCGTTGTCATCACATTGGGATCCAGGGGAGTATTTGTTTCTTATGACGGTAAAGCAGAAATCATCCCGGCATTTAAAGTAAACGCAGTTGATACAACAGGTGCAGGGGATGCATTTAATGGAGGACTGCTTGCTGCTTTAGCAGAAGGTAAAGATATCTGGGAAGCAGTAAGATTTGCAAACGCCCTGGCCGCAATATCTGTACAACGCCTTGGAACAACACCTTCCATGCCTGAACGCTGGGAAATAGATGCTTTCTTAGAGGCTCACAATTAAAAGGAGGTAATAAAATGCTAAAAGGTATTCCTACTCAAATTAGCTCAGATCTGTTAAAGGCGTTGGCTGATATGGGTCATGGTGATTTAATTATTATCGCAGATGATTTTTATCCACCAAAAACCAAAACACCTAATGGTATAAGTATTCAGGCTAAAGGCAATACAGCGCCTGAAATGATCGATGCAATTTTACAATTGTTTCCACTTGATGTAGACTACTGTGCTTATCCTGTAGAATATATGGTACCCGATAAAGATGCTGGCATCAGTATCGAACGTCCAAAAGTATGGGACGATGTTATCGAAGTGGTTAAAAAGCATGGATATGATGCAAAAATTGTTGGTGAAATTGAAAGAACCAAGTTTTATGAAAAAGCGGCAAAAGCTTATGTGACCGTTTGCACCAGCGAACGTCAACCTTATGGCTGCTTTATCTTACAAAAAGGTGTTATGTAATTTAATATAACATTTAATATAATTTTAAAAATAATGGGGGATTATAATTATGAAAATGAAAAAAATATTAGCTAGTTTATTAATGGGCGTTATGACTATTTCTTTAGCTGCTTGTGGTGGCACAAAAACCTCTACAGACAGCTCAAACAATTCATCTGCTACTGCTTCATCAGATGATAAAACCTTTGAAATTATTTATCTGACTCCTTCTACTGCATCTCAATTCTGGACACACGTTGGAATTGGTATTGAAAATGCTATGAAGGACCTGGAAGAAAAAGAAGGTATTAAGGTTAACTACACAATCGTAGGACCTGCTGAAGAAAGCCAAACAGAAGAATATGTTACAGCTTTCGAAAAAGCAATTGCTAAAAATCCGGATGCAATCGTAACAGCAACGCTTGCAATTGATGCAACAGTTCCAAAAGCAAAAGAAGCAACTGAAAAAGGTATTGTTCTTAACTTTGTTAACTGTGGTTTAGGTGTAGGCGATGACGGAGCATATCAAGATTACTACAATCAATTCTATTACTGCTCAAACGACACCATTGGTGAAATGGCAGCTCAAGCTTTCTTAGAAGCAATGGAAAAGAAAGGTATTGAAAAAGGTGTAGTTGGTATTAACATGAACGTTGAAAATGAAGCTTTAAATCACAGAATTCAAAGCTTCCGTGACTACATGGCAGCAAATGCACCACAATTAACACTTACAGATACTTACTATAATGGTAACGTAGTAGAAACAGCACAAGCAAATGCAGAAAACATTATCTCAACTTATGGTTCTGAATTAATTGGTATGTACTCAGGTAACAATATCACAGGTGACGGTGTATGTCTTGCAGTTGAATCTGCAGGTATTGGCAGCAAAATTGTATCTGTTGCTGTAGACTCTGATGACATTGAAATCAATGCTTTAAAGAATGGAAATCTTGACGCTATTATCGTTCAGGATGCTTATGCACAAGGTTACAAAGTAATGGAAAATGCTATTTTAACATTGCTTAATGGTTCCAATCCTGAATCTAGCAAACAAGTAAATTGTCCTCCAGTTATCGTAACAAAAGATAACATGGACAGTGAAGAAATGTTGAATTTACTTGATCCTACACGTTTAAAAAAATAATAGAAAACATAACTGAACTGACTGGAATATAAAATATCTAAAAAAACAGGAAGGACAGTTGTGTATGTAAAAGTATGCAACTGTCCTTTAAATATGGAGTGGGGTTAATGATGCAAGAAACAATCTTAAAAATTGAAAACGTTTCTAAATTTTATCCCGGCGTTAAAGCTTTAAATAAAGTGAGCTTTGAATTAAAAAAAGGTGAAGTCCGGGCATTAGTAGGAGAAAATGGAGCAGGAAAATCTACCTTAATCAAATGTATCATGGGTGTTGAAAAACCAGATGAAGGTAGAATTTTAATGAACTACAATGGTGAATGGATTTGTAATACAAATGCTTTAGAAGCACAAAGACATGGTGTTTTTGCAAACTATCAGCATGTTAATATTGCACCCGATTTAAGTATAGCAGAAAATTACTTCTTAGGTCAACAACCTAAAACACAACTGGGATTTGTTGACTGGAAGAAGATGTATGATGACAGCAAAAAAATTATTGATAAATTCCAAATGAAAGTCAATCCAACAGACAAAATAAGAAATCTTCCGATTGCTATGCAAGCAATGGTAACCATTAGCAAAATATCAGTTAATGAAGATATACGGATTGTTATTTTCGATGAACCTACAGCACTTCTTGAAAATGAAAAGGTTGAAATCTTATTTAAGTTTATTGAAGAATTAAAACAAAGAGGCGTCAGCATTATTTATGTATCCCATCGTTTAGAAGAAATTATGGAGATTTGTGACAGTGTAACCATCTTAAAAGACGGAACTTATGTAGATACAAAGCCAATAGAAGAAGTAACGAAAGATTCTTTAATAAGTATGATGGTTGGACGTGAAATGACAGATATTTATAATATCAAGCATGTAGAACCTGGTGAGGAATTATTAAGAATCGAAAACTTCAGTGATAGTCGTCATTTTAAAGATATAAACTTTACTTTGCATAAAGGAGAAATTCTTGGCTTTGCAGGCCTGGTAGGCGCTGGTCGCAGTGAAATTATGCGTGCCATCTGTGGAGTTGAAAAGCGCCTGACTGGAGATGTCTATGTCCGTGGCAAAAAAGTTAATATTAAAGACCCAAGCGATGCGATGAAACATGGTATTAGTTTTCTGACAGAAGACAGACGGGAAGACGGACTTGCCCTGATACTTCCGATTAAAATCAATGTCAACATGAATTCCTATGATATGATTAGTAAACGCGGAGTCATTTCACTGAAGAAGGAAACTGAAAGAGCAGAAGACTACTCTAAGAGAGTTAATGTAAAAACACCAAGTATTATGCAACTGGCAGGTAACTTATCTGGAGGAAATCAGCAAAAAGTTGTTATTGCTAAACTTTTATGCAGAGATCCTGACATTTTGATATTTGATGAGCCTACCGTTGGTATCGACGTTGGTGCAAAGGAAGAAATCTATAAAATCATTGAAAAACTAATAGCCCAGGGTAAAGGCGTAATTCTCATATCATCTTATTTACCAGAAGTTATGGGCTTAGCCGACCGCTTAATTGTTATGTCACAAGGTAAAATTAGGGCAGAATATGGAAAAGAAGAACTAAAAAATCTAAAAGAAGAAGATGTTTTACGTAAAGCTTCGATTGAGGATTAGGGGAGGATAAGTAATGAGCAACACAAAAAGTGCTAAAAACTCATATAAGAATCTATTTCAACAAACAGAATTTACTTTGGGTGTTATCATTGTCTTGCTGTTTGTAATAGCTTCTGTTTTTACAGATAATTTCTTTTCAATGTACAATATCACAAACTTAATGAAGCAATGTGCCATAACCGGGGTTTTGGCTGTTGCACAAACCTTTATCATCATCACTGGTGGTATTGATATCAGTGGCGGTGCGATTACAGGTTTATCCTGTATGGTACTCGCATTACTTCAAAGAGATACAGGAATGAATTTCTGGCTGACACTTGTTATTGCAATCATTGTATCCATCGCTGCAGGTTTTATTAATGGTATTATTGTTCATGATTTTAAGGTACCTCCTATGATAGCAACTTTAGGTATGTCAACAATTATCCGTGGTATCATTAAAATCATCAGTAATGCATTAACCGTTAGCGGACTGGATGAAAGAATACTCAATATGGGAAATAGCAGTATCTTTGGTATTATTCCTACGCTGGCGATTATATGGCTGTTGGTGGCTTTAGCAATTTTCCTGGTTTTAAAATATACAATCTTTGGACGTAACTTATACGTTATTGGTAGTGGTATCAACGTAGCAAAACTCAGTGGTATTAAAGTTAGAAAAATGTTCTTAAGCGTATATGCTTTAGCAGGTCTTCTTTACGGTATTGCAGGTATTATGCTTGCAGCCCGTGTACAAAGTGCTCTTCCAACCGGTGGTGAAGGTTACGATATGAGTGCTATTGCAGCAGCTGTTATCGGTGGTGCTTCCCTTGCTGGTGGACGTGGAGCTATCGCAGGAACCCTGCTTGGAACAATCCTTATGGTATTAATCAATAACGCCGGTGTTCAATTTGGATTAAACACCCACGTTCTTGAAATCACCAGTGGTGTATTAATTGTATTTGCAGTAACAATGGATATGCTTAAAAACAGAAAAAAAGCTTAAATCGTTAGGAGTAAGGAAGCACGGGATTGCCTGCTTCCTTTTCTTATTGAGAAACTGAAACAAGGAACCGTCCCCATGTTTCACCCGCGTTTAAAATTATCATACAATTAATTTTAAAATATCTATTGAAAATAGATTTAATTTAATAATATAATCAAAAAAATGCCTGTTTTTTATTCCTGTAAGAAGAATTGTAAAATTTAATATTCATTTAAGCAATCGTTTGGCTATTATAAACAGCTCCTCTACAGGATTAAAATCCGGCAAAGTTCAAAAGATTGGACCATAAGCAGGGCTCAAAAGTATTAACCAACATATTTGCAGTAAGAAGAAAAAAGCTCATAGGAAGGAGAATAAAATGGGATATGATATCACTTATCATCCAATAAAATTAGAGCAAATGGAGGAATGGTATTTTAGCCGCTTAGACGAAATGAAGCAAGGCGATTATTCCAAAACATGGGAAATGGCTCAGAAGGCAAATATGCATGAATTCTACATAGATAAATATCTGGATGTGATGAAAGAAGCAGTAAACATAGAGCCTGATCTGACATTTGAAATAACGCATGGTTTTAATATCGCTGTTGTGCAAGGTTTTTTCCTTCCTCATTATTATGTTAGGGGAACAGCCTTTTCATTTTTAATTGAAGAACATCCACAAATGGCAAAATATATAACTTCATGGCAGGATATCATACCTCAGTGGATAAAAAATCCGATAGCAGGGGGAATCGTTGAAAATTACTGTGGTGGAGTATTCATATCACCTGAACAGGTTCATAAACTGCTTTCGGATTGCGAAAAGGACATTCAGATAAAAAATCTTATTGATAACTTCTTTGGAGAATATTTACCAGTATTCATAAAAGCATTAAATTATTCTTTGGAAAATGGTTTAGGATTGTTGGAAGCAACGGATGTTGTTGTGCCAAATGTGATTGATCTTAACAAAACAGAATCTTATTCCAATTTGTTTAATTGTGATCCTGAAGGTGCATTAATTTATCGGGAGATAGCCATGGAACAAATTGCACAGGCTTTAAAAGAAAGCGGTGATAACAGAGATGTAAATGAAGCATTAAAGGATATGGCCTTCATGATATCAGAACGTGATGAGGATGGAAATGTAGAAGATTACCGCATATATGAACATCCAGAAAAAGATTCTTAGATAAGATGGACATATAAAAAAACTTATAAAAATTTTTAGAGACCGTAAAGGTCTCTTTTTTCTAAAATAATATCATTGGACGGAGTTAATAAGATGATGCATTAAATGGACAAAACTTTTCGAACGACAATATTTGACTATAAGATTACATGTATCAAATCATGTTTACAATATAAAAGCAATATATTTTTTATTTTGAGATAGTTTAATAAAGAAGAATAAAAAATAAACAAATAATAATTATGCCTTGAATTTATTAAAAGAATAGATGAAAATAAATCTAACAGAAAAAAGTTTCGAAAGGAAACAAAAGAACTGTCTTTTAAGCCCATCATCGAAAAAAATTGTTCAGAAGAAGTCAGAAGAGCGGTTAAGTTTTTTCACTTCCGAGGGAGCATGGATTATAAGAATATGACATTGACACATAAAATGATGATGAAGATGTTAAAATTGGTCTTAGAAAAGAAAAAAGAAGAAGAGTTATCCAAGGAGGATAAACTGTTTTTGGAGACTTTTGGGCAGAAAGTAGATTTTATTGATAAAGCCTATATCAGTCCATTAATTGAATATGTGAATGCTTTAAGTTAAGCATCTGTTAAACAGATGCATTTTGTTTTTTCTATCCTAAATCTTTTTAAGGCTTTTGTCGAAATTAATAGTAGTAAGATTTAGGGGAGATAGTATGATAGGACAAGTACAAAGTAAAGAGTTAATTCTTGATCAAAATATGCTTGATTTAAAATTTTCTATGTCCCTTGACTGGGAGCAGGGTGAGCTTCTGGAAGGGGATATTATTTCCTATGGAGAAAATAAAGTAACCGTTGAAATTGAAGGCGTAAAATTAGATATTAAAAGCAGTGAAAAAATTGGAGAAGTCGGAGATAAAGTTAAATTTTTAGTTGAAAAGGTTACAGAAAATGAACTGGTATTAAAAGCTTTGACAGACAATCAGGAAATTCGTCCTATTAAGCAATACGACCGAATCCAGTCTGTTTTGTTAAAGGAAGTTATCCCCATGACGGAACAAAATATTGAACTTGCTAAAAAGATGCTTGACAGTGGTATTCAAGTTGAAAAAGAAATTTTTGAAAAGGTTGCTCAAGCAAAAAGACAAATTGAACAGATTATAAATACCATGACCAGAGAAGAGGTAAGAGAACTCCTGGAAAGCCCCTATGACGCCGAAAAGATTTCAATTGATATTATTTCAAGATTTCTTTGCGAAAAAGGCAAATTCAGCAAAGCCATCAGCAGTGAAGAGTTAGAAAAGGAATTAAATCAATATGTTGGTGAAAAAACTGAAAAAGTTAAAGTTGCTATGAAAGCCTTGCTTGAAAAAGAGCTTCCTGTTACGAGAAAAAATATAGATTCTCTTGTTTTGGTTCAGGAAAAACTGGAAGCCATAAAAAATATGGATGATAAGGCCATTGAACAGGTTGTAAAAAGAAAATTGCCTTATACCCTTAATCATTTATATGCTGCAATTTTTTCTGCCGGAGAAGAAGAGATCCAGATAGAAAGTAAGCTTCCCTATGGAGATGCAGGGCTTATAAATACAGGAGAACATGAATTTAGCCAGGATGAAATCATTAAGCTTTTAAAACATCAGGAAATGCCTATAGATGAAGAACACATCGAAGCGGCTAATTTTCTTATTAAGCATAAGCTGGAAGTTAATAAAGAAAATCTGGAAGCAGTGATTTTATTAAAGCATGAAATAAAGAAATTAGATGAAAAGATTGTATTGGATAAAGCCTTAAAATTTTTAAAGCTTAACAGCAATCCTGGAAAACTGGAGTTATTTGAGGATATCTATAAAAAAGATAAGTCATTAACTGAAAATGAAATTAAGCAATTGGTCAGAGATATAAAAGTTATGGATGATGAGGCCCTAAAAAGGGTTATCAGAAAAAATCTTTCTATTAATTTAAGGAATTTACAAAAAGAATTAAACAGCATAGCAGAAGAAAAAAATGTTGATGAAGAAAGTCCTTTAGAATTAGAAAAAGGTTCTCAATTTATCAATGCGAAGAGGCAACTGGAAGAGGTCCGCTTAAAAATGACCTTGGAAGCGGCCCTGAAATTAAATGAAAAAATAAAGATTGATACAGTGCCTCTTAAAGAATTGGTAGAAGAACTTAAGAGCTTAGAGCAGGAATACTACCGTGAAGCCCTTCATAAGGCAGGAGCTGAAAGCAGCAAGGAGAACCTGGAGCAGTTAGAAGCGTTATATAATAAGTTAGAAACGATTAATAAATCGGGCAGAATGGTTTTAGCTAAGGTTGTAAAAAATGAAATCCCACCTGTTATTGATGATTTATATAAACAGACCTTGCAAGAAAAAGAGGTCATCACAAAATATGAGCAAATGGAAACCAGGGTGGAACCAAGGCTTGGAGATGTTATAAGGAAAATAGAAAAGCAGATTGCACCTTTATTAAAAGAACAGGGGATAGAGCCTACGGAAGAAAATATCCGATGTGCCCGGATCTTGATTCAAAATAATATGGAAGTCAATGAAGAAAACATTCTGCAGGTAAGAGTATTAGATGAGAAGGTTAATTTTATCAGTAAAAATCTCCATCCGATTATTGCTGCTAATATGATTAAGGAAGGCTTCCGCCCGGACTTTATTCCAATTGATGAGGTTATTGACTATATTGAAGTTTTTGATGAGCTTCTGGGAAAAGATCCTAAAGAGGCCTTGGGTCAATTTATTCTGGAGCTCGATGAAAAAGGTGCTTTAAGTCCTCAAGAAAGGGAAGGGCTTATTGGTATTTACCGTATGCTTCATGTTATTGAAAAGAGTAATGGAAAAGTCATAGGCTGGCTGATGAAAAACAATATCCCTTTGACTTTGAATAACCTGGTTGAAGCAGCTAAGTATCTGGCCAGAACCCGTGGTGTCAAGCAAAATATGGATGTCCTTGTAGACGATGATTTTGGCTTTTCTGAAAAAGTGATTTACCATGAAAAAAGTATCAGGGCACAATTAGAAAAGGCTTTCGGAGAGAAAGTCACAGATTCTTCAAGATTCCTTAATTTTGACAGTATCAGTAAAGAGACAACAGAACAACTTCTGGATTCTTCGAGTTTATTTAAACTGGATTATTATGAATTGATATTAGATGAATTTGTAAGAAATATGTCTTCTGAAAAGTTTATAGAATGGCTCAGTAAAAATCCAGATTTATATGAAATGGATTTAGAAAGCCTTTATGAAGAATATAAAAAAGAAGATTTAATTAAAGAGGGCAATCTTTCCAAAACTCCAGTTAAGGAAGAGACGGTAGAAGAATTTACAAAGACCTTGCAGGTCATTAAAAAAGTTAATCAAGAAACCTTAATCTTTATGGAAAAAAATCAGATTCCCATGAATCTTAAAAACTTACAATTGGTTTCTGGTCTGTTGGAAAATCCGCATAAGCTTGGGGAAGAGATAGAAAGCTTTTCTAATCTTTTAAAAGAAACAGACTATAAAGATGAGCTGCATCAGGCCATAAGAGAAATCAATGAAAAATTAAAACAAGGAATGGATCCTGAAGAGGCTCAGGATGAACTCAAAGAAAAAATAAAAGAAATAAAAGGGCAGTTGTTAGAATCCCTCTTGCCAGTTAAACAAACGGTCTGGAAGACGGGAAACGATATTGAAAAAATGATAGATATCGGAAAGCAGTTGCAAAAGCAGGACGGCTTTTACCAAATACCAGTTATCATTAATGGTAAGGCCGCCAATATGAATGTGTATTTACTTAAGGACAGGGATAAAGGAGCTCTTGCAAAAAAAGAAAGTATCAGTGCTTATGTTGCTATTGAAACAGAGCATCTTGGTCAGGTCCGTATGGTCATTCATATGGATGAAAAAAATGTAGACTTTAAAATCAGTGGGGAAAACAAAGAAGTAACAGAATACTTAAAGAGTAAAGAGCATCTTTTTAGGGCTTCTATAGAGAACATAGGCTATAAAGTGCTCAGAAGCCAATTTAAAGAAGAACTTAAAGAATTAGTTCAAAGCTCAAAAGGGACTTCTCTTGTAGTCAATAAGAAGAAACATCTGGATTCAGATTTTGAAATGGTTGTTTAGGGGGTGACTCATGGAGGAAAAAGAAAATAAAAAAATACCCTCATCTTTATTGGAAGTCGTTTTAGAAATGATTTCTACGATAGACGAAATTGACAAAGAAAAAGGAAATCAAGAAAAAACATTAAAGGATTATCGAAATCCGTCGATAAATAAGTTAGAGAAAATAATAAAAAGGTAGGTGTGTATACATGAGGATTAACCATAATATCCCAGCTCTTAGGGCACTTCATCAATTAAATAAAACCAATACGACGTTGGATAAAACCATGCAAAGACTTTCCTCAGGTCTAAGAATTAATTGTGCTGCTGATGATGCAGCAGGTTTAGCCATTGCGCAAAAAATGGATACACAAGTTCGTGGACTTCATCAAGCTAACCGTAATGCGATGGACGGTATTTCCCTAATTCAAACTGCTGAAGGCGCTTTAAATGAAGTTCATGCAATGTTGCAAAGGATTAGAGAACTTGCGGTTCAAGTATCTAATGGAACTTATGATGCAACCGACAGAAGAGCGGTAAATGATGAAGTGGTTCAACTTCAAAATGAAATTCAAAGAATTTCAGATCACATTGAATTTAATGAAAGAAAACTTCTTAACGGGGAAATTGACAGAAGAGCTTTCCCGGATAATGAAGGTGTTGTAAAGATTATTTCTTTAAGTGATACGGTTAGTCCTGGAAGTTATAAGATAAAAGTAACAGCGGATGCAACCAAAGCAACCATTGCAGGAGGTCCTGGAACAATTGACGCAGGCGACAAAATTTCTGATGCCCAGGTAGGAACTATTAACCTAAACGGGGAAGAAGTGCGCATAGAAAAAGGAGATACAGCTGACGTTGTATTTAATAAATTAAGAGACCTTGCAGAAACCATTGGAGCAAACTTAATTGCATATGCGGATGATGGCAGTGATCCTGATTATACCAGAGGGGCTCAGCAATACAATTTTGGTAATATGCATTTAGTATTTGAAATGAAAGAATATGGTTCAGAATACAAATTGGATTTGAATGCATCTAACAGTGCCTTGCTATCTGCATTAGGTTTATCCACAACGGTTAAACAAGGAAAGGATGCACAAGCAAAAATCACCAGTACTGCAGATGGATTCTCAGCAACAGCAACCGTATCCACTAAAGGAAATGTTATAACTGTTACAGATATTAACGGATTTGAAATGATGTTTGAAGCACAACAAGGTGCAGAGGCTTCAGACAGTACTGCTAATGTTAAAGTACTGGATGCAGGTCCATTGGATTTACAGATTGGTGCTAACGAAGGACAATTCATGGAAATTCGTATTCAAAACTTATCACCACAAGCACTAGGTATTGATAAGATTAATCTGTCTACTTCTGATGGTGCTCAAAAGGCTATTACCGTAGTAGACAAGGCTATTAATATGATTTCTTCTGTACGTTCTAAACTTGGGGCATATCAAAACCGCCTTGAACATACTGTAGCAAACTTAAGTGTAGCTGCTGAAAACATGACAGCTTCCTTATCTAGAATTCAAGATGCGGATATGGCAGCTGAAATGTCTGAATATACTCAAAAGAACGTGATTGCACAAGCAGGAGTTGCAATGCTGGCTCAGGCAAATCAAAGGCCGCAACAAATTTTACAATTATTACAAGGATAAGGGGATAGGCCATTATGGAAAATAGAACTGCACAAATTGCCAATGCAAGTCCTGGTCAATTGGTTGTGATTACCTATGAATTAATTCTGGAAGCATTACAAGAGGCACAGGATCAAGTTCCTGTAAAAGATGAAAAAAAGTTTAAAAGAACCATTGACAGAGCCCAGAAATTACTAAAAGAATTAATGGTTTCCCTTGATTTATCTTACGAGATTTCTTATGATTTAATGTCTCTTTATTCATATATTAATAAAACCATCATTAAAGGTTATGTATCTCAGAAAAAAGAACCTCTAATGGAAGCAAGCAAGTTATTAAATACCCTTTTAGAGGGATGGAAACAAGCTGTGGCTGCAGAAGGGGATAATGCCCCAGTGATTGAAAATGCACAGCAAATTTATGCAGGTCTTACTTATGGAAAAGGCAATTTAAATGAGTCAGTCATTGAAGATGCCAATAGGGGCTTTAAAGCCTGAGACAATTATAGAACCGGTAACTCTTTTATAAGAGTTACCGGTTTCTTTTATGAATAAAATTAAGAAGGCTGGACTATACTTATAGTAACCAAACTTATCCAAGGGAGGTATAGCCTAGTGAATTTTAATATAGAGACTGAAAAACGAGGTTTTTTCCCTTTTCGCTTTAAATCTAAACAGGAAGAGGGCTTAAAAGAAGCAGAAGAGCTTAAAGAAGAACTTCATAAAATTAAAAAGGAACTGGATTTAGCTTACAACAATTTTGAATATGCCACAGAAAAAGAGCTAATCGACAGTTGTATATATAAAATGATGGCACTTCAGATAAAATACAAATATTTTTTAGATAAAGTCAAAGAATTGGACGCTTCTTTCGCAAAAGAATGGGAACAGACCTCTTAAGGATTTTAAAATTTATGGGGGATTGACATGGGAAGTAATGAATTTTTAATGACATTAATTATTATTGGTTCAGTTATACTGGTTCTTATGATCTATCCAAAACCTTTAAAAATTTTATTAAGAATTATCATTCAAGCTTTAGGGGGTATTGCAGGACTTTATATTTTTAACTTTGTTCTGTCGCCGCTTGGATGGTTTGTAGGGATTAATTGGACGACCATATTGATTATTGGGATATTAGGTATTCCAGGGTTAATATTTTTATATCTTTTAAATCTTATTTTATAAATTCCTGTGAAATATATAATGATATTTCTTATCTATGATTGTTAATTTTTTAACCAATATCAATTTTTGTGATTTTTTAGCTCTTTTTCTTCATTGACATTAAAAGACCGCAATGCTAGACTTGAATAGTGCAGAATTTATAGACAAGTTCTTCAATATTAAATTTATAAAATATAATAGACTAAAAATGGACTATTGTAGAATCATTGAAAAGTAGGGGGATATTAATGCGTGAAAATCAACTAAAGGTTTTATTTGTATCTTCAGAGGTTTCACCTTTTGTTAAAACCGGGGGACTTGGTGATGTAGCAGGAGCACTTCCTTATGCATTAAAAAAATCAGGTATAGATATTAGGGTAGTAATGCCAAAATATAAATCTATTCCTGCTGAATTTACTAAGGACTTTAAAAGCAAAGCAGATTTTCCGGTTTTTTTAGATTGGAGAAAGCATAAGGCATCCATTTATGAATACAATAAGGACCTTCCAGTCTATTTTATTGGGAATGATTATTATTTTGACAGAGAAGACTTATATAGTTATGAAGATGATCATGAGCGCTTTGCCTTTTTTTGCAAGGCAGTTTTAAAAATGCTCATAAGAATAGATTTTATTCCAGATATTATTCATTGTAACGATTGGCAGACCGGTCCAATTCCCTTGTTATTAAAAGAAAATTATCATGATGATTCTTTTTATAATTCAATTTTAACCTTGTTTACCATTCATAATTTGCAGTATCAAGGGATATTTGGAAAAGAAAGTTTAAGAATTTTAGGGGTACCAGATTGGTATTTTAATCCTGAACATATAGAGTTTTATGGAAATATCAATTATATGAAGGCTGGCTTGCAATATTCAGATGCCATCAGTACAGTTAGTAAGACTTATGCAAGAGAAATTATGACAAAAGAATATGGCTATGGTTTAGAAGGTATCCTTCAAAAGCGAAGTCAAAAGCTTTATGGCATTGTCAATGGGATTGATTATAAGCTATATAATCCTGAAAGTGATGACAGCCTTTATGTTAAATATTCTCCTGATAAAATTGAATTAAAGGAAGAAAATAAAAAGGCTCTGCAAAAAGAATTGAATCTGCCGCAAAAGGATGTACCTCTTATTAGTATTATTTCAAGACTGGTTGAGCAAAAAGGTTTTGATTTAATTGCAGAGCAGATGGATGAACTGATGAAAGAAGATATCCAAATGATTATTCTGGGCACTGGTGAAGAAAGGTATGAGCGCCTGTTTAGTCATATGGAAGAAAGATTCCCTGAGAAAGTACGAGCTAAAATTTATTTTGATTTGGACCTGGCGCAAAAAATCTACGGTGGCAGTGATTTGTTTTTGATGCCATCTTTATTCGAACCTTGTGGCCTTGGGCAACTGATTAGCTTAAGATATGGAACTATCCCTGTTGTAAGGCATACTGGAGGTTTGGCAGATACCATCGAAGAGTTTAATAAAGAAACTGCCAGTGGAAATGGCTTTGTCTTTAATGAATACAATTCTTATGCCATGCTTGCTGCTATAAGAAGAGCTATAGCAGCTTATCATGATAAAGAAAGCTGGAAGAAATTAATTCGTAATGCCATGGCTTCAAATCATTCATGGGAAGATTCAGCGAAAGAATATTTAAATCTTTATAAAGAACTGGCGTCTAAATAGAATGAAAAAATAAAATCCTTCATATATTTTTACAAACAAATATATGGGGGATTTTTTTATGAAAAAAATAAAAGCTTCAACTTTTGATATAGCGGGTGTATATATTGGAACTGTTATTGGTGCAGGCTTTGCCTCAGGTCAGGAAATTATGAAATTTTTTACTTCCTATGGATATAAGGGGATTTATGGTATTTTGCTTTCGGGCGTTTTATTTTCCATATTGGGCTGGGGTATTTTAGAGATGGGCTATGTCTATAAAATTAGGGATTACCGGGGCTTTATTTATTTTATGATGGGGGATTTTTTAGGCAATATTATGGAATGGATCGTTTCTTTATTTATGTTTATAAGTTTTTGTACTATGCTGGCAGGGGCAGGGGCCCTGTTTAAGCAGCAATTTCAATGGCCAGCCATTGTAGGAATTTTAATCATGGCAGCTTTGTGTTTTCTTGTATTTTTATATGACATAAAAGGTATTATAGTAATTAATAGCATTTTAGTGCCTTTCTTATTTATTGGAGGTATCTATTTAGGAATACATAGTATCATTTATAAGGACACGGCTGTTTTTTCATCCATATTAATGGGCTCTTTTCATTTTTTTACGAATAATTGGCTTAGTTCTTCTTTAGTTTATGTATCTTACAATATACTAACGGCTGCGGTTATACTATCGAGTCTTTTTCCTGCGATTAAATCTGTAAAAGAAGCAAAACGGGGAGGTATTTTAGGAGGAGCGGCTCTGACCTTATTAGGATTAAGTGTTGTGATTGCCACTTTAATTTATTATGACAAGATAGAAGGTTTGGAGATTCCTATTCTTGGGATAGTCGTGAATTATGGTCAGCATATAGAGTATATATTTTTACTGGTACTGATTGCTGCCATCTTTACAACCGCAGTGGCTAATGGGTATGGATTTTTAACAAGGTTTTGTGATGAATTTGATTTAACCTATAAATCGGTCATTCCATACTTTATGTTAACGTCAGTTCTGGTTGCTCTTATTGGTTTTTCAACCATGGTCACGAAGCTTTATTCCTTTTTTGGATATATTGGGATTTTTGAGCTTTTCATTATTCTTATTTATTTTATTCATTATAAAATAAATAAAAAACGGATATAAAACGGAAATGTTGAAATCATAAATAACTTATAGTACGATACTAATAAATAACTTTTTATAAATTTACTTCTTGGATGATTAGGGGGAAAAAAGTTGAGTGAGACAAAACAAAAGAAAAAGAAAGGACAAATGATCTTTCTTATTCTTTTACTAATCGTGGTAGGCTTCTTAGCTTATCTGGAACTGTCAGGAAGTAAGCTTCATCTTTCTTTTCTAACTGGAAATCAGCCCACCCTTTATTTTGAAAAAAAATGGCTGGATATCAATTTAGATGAGCGGGCAATATTTAATATTTATTCTAATGATTTAATTCAATGCACCCCTGATGGAATCAAGCGTATATCTCAAGATGGACAGGAAGTCTGGAATCAGACATATTCCATGACAACACCTAAATTAAAAGTCAATGAACCTTACATTGCAGTAGGAGAAGAGGAAGGCAAGAAAATTATTGTTCTGAATGATAAAGGTTTGGTTTATAGTGTGACGACAGAAGAACCTATTATAGATTTTTCAATTAGTTCAGGAGGCTATTTAACCTATATAGGAGAAACAAAAGACGGTCATACCATCAAGGTTTTTGATAATAAGGGAAATAATATCGGTTTAAATAGAATTACTTATATAGAAGATGCCGGTTATCCTCTGACATCTATTATTTCTAAAGATGCCAAGGCAATGCCAATCAGCTATTTTAACCCGGCAACCAATGGCTTAAGATCAAATATTATTTGTCTGGATTTAACCGAATACGGTATTTTAAAAGAAGACCTCATCGATTATGGGGTTGAAGAAGAAGGAACCATTATACCAACCCTTTATTATCTGGGAAATAATACATTAGTGGCCATAGGCGATGACAGGATTCTTTGGATTGATGAAAATAAAAATATCAATAGGGAATTTTTAACAAACCGAATACAAGCAATCCCCTGGAATATAGAAAGTAAAAGAAATTTATCCTCTTATTTAGTATTGGCATTGGCAGAGCCTCTTCCAGGTGTACAGGGAGAAGAAAAGGGAACCCTTGTATTTTACAATGCAAAAGGCAAAAAAGAACACAGCTATCAGGCGGAAGGGGATGTGACCTATTTATATGCCGATGACAGCATGGTTATTGTTGGAGTAAACAGAAATTTCTATGGATTAGATACCAAAGGCAGAGAATTATTTAAATATACGGCCCTAAAAGATGTCAAAGAAATACTCCCATTAAAAAATGGAAAAAAAGTTGCCATAATATCTAAGGATTCTGTAGATTTAATGGAAATAAAAAGATAAGATTTGGGGGAAAAGTCATGAATCTATTTGATCTTTTAATCTTAATTTTTTTGGCTTTCAGTTGCTGGGTAGCTTATAAAAGAGGGTTAGTTCTTTCTTTATTTAAATTGGTATCCCGTATTATTTCAATATTTTTATCCTATAAATTGTATCCTGTTGTCAGTGCTTTTTTAAGAGAAATGACTCCCCTTTATGAAAATATAAAAGGTAAAATTTCTCCATCGCTTTTACCGGAAAGTACAGCACAAGCCAATACCTTAGCTGGGCAGAGTGCGATTATCAATAATTTAGGAATACCTGGTTTTGTAAAAAGCTCCTTAATCGAAAACAATAATCCCGAAATCTATAAAATTTTAAACGTAGACGGATTAAAGGATTATATTGCAGGTTACATTGCCAATATATGTATCAATATTATTTCATTAATTTTAGTATTTATCATCGTATCCATTGCTTTAAGAATTATCATTGGTATTTTAGACCTTATATCAAAATTACCTGTGCTTAGTTCAATCAATAACCTATTTGGTCTAATCTTTGGCTTGATTTCAGGTCTAATAAATATCTGGTTTTTCTTTATCATTTTATTCATTTTACAGGCAATCCCGGCCTTTGAAAAAGTCTTTGTTTATCTGGATCAAAGCCTGATTGCAAAGTCTTTGTATGAATATAATCTTCTTTTAAAATGGATTTCAGGAATATTTGTTTTTTAAAAAAATAAAATATAACTTTAAACTATTCTTTGCTAATCAAGTATTTTTTTCTTTAAAAACAAGCAAAAGATTGATATAAAAAAAGTCACCCGGGACGGGTGACTTTTTTATGACAGCAGGTATCGTAAAGTAAATATTAGTTATCACATTGTATATTGTAACGGTGTCTAAAATAATTCTCAATTTCAGTACGATATTATCGACAACTTCAGTTATTTTATTTTTTATTTAAAGAAAAAGAATCGGATTGTTTATCAGGGGAAGGAGAAAAGGAAGTTGAGAGATTTACTGCAGACGATTCAGTTCCGGGGTTATCTGCTATTTTAAAAGAAGTAGCATTGTTGGAGTGATTGCTATAAAAATAAAGAAAATCATCAAGTTTTGATATTAAATATTTATTTTTTAAAATAAAGGTTGACAAGCATAATTATTTTTGTTATGATAGCATTTGTCCACAGAACTCGACAAAATCAGCTATAATTTACAGAAAATGTAATTAAAAAATCTATTGACATTAAAAACGCTCTGTGGTATGATATATTTCGCTGTCGCTCATTAGCGCAGCATTCAAAATTTGATCCTTGAAAACTGAACAGCACAACCAAACCCAATCAATCCGATTGAGTGTTCTGGATAGCCAGTAACTGGCGAGGAAAGACTATTAAAATGAGAGTTTGATCCTGGCTCAGGATGAACGCT
>JAAYML010000082.1 GCA_012521395.1 Candidatus Epulonipiscium sp.
TTATTATTTTTTTACGGCAATAAATTCTTCTTTGTTTTCTTTGCAAAGAGAGATGATAAATTGTTACTCAGATAATTTAGAGATTGATGGAACAGACTTTATTCCTTTTTTTAATTTTATGTCATTTTCTTTTCTTACGGGTTTATGGATAATCGTTGCAATTATAATCATTATGATTTCTATTATATCCCTGCTCATTTTTAGATTTATATATTTCAGATCAGTAATTAATCAGGAGGAAATCAATAAGTTATTAAAATATATGAAAAATACAATAATCCTTTTAATTATGGTTAATATAGCAGCTTCAACGATTTTGTTTTATATAGAATATCATTCTTTTAACTATATAATAATTCACTTATTGGGCTTTTTAGGAGTATATGTTACAATACCTTTATTTACTTATTTATTGATATATGTTAAGTTAAAAAAGATACATAATATAAGTTAGGAATCTTTAATACTTGTTGTAAGCAGGTGAGAAGAATGTATGCCAATAATCCTTCGTGGAAAGTATTGCAAAACTTTTTGCCAGAAAAAAACCGAATAACAGAGCGTATAACACCCGAGGAAAAATATATAAAAATAAAAGATATGGAAATTCATTTGGACGAATACAATAATAATTCTGATACAAGTATCATTATGTTTCACGGAGTCGGGGGTAATGGCCGCTTACTGTCTTTTATTGCTGTTCCCTTATTTAAGGCTGGTTATAATGTCTTATGTCCTGATTTGCCGGGGTATGGTTACAGCAGGTATAATAAGTTACTTACATATTCAGATTGGATTGATACAGGGGCTGCTATCGTGGAAAGGGAATTGGCTAAATCAAAGAAGGTTTTTGTGATGGGCTTAAGTGCAGGTGGAATGTTGGCTTATAATGTTGTTTGTAAAAATCAGGAGGTTCAGGGTCTTATTGTTACAAATTTGCTGGATAACCGTGAAGAAGAAGTCAGGATACATTCTGCTAAAAATAAGTTACAGGCTAAGTATGGGATTCAGTTATTAAATCATTTTCCAGGTTTTTTAAAGACGATTAAACTTCCCATCCGTATGGTTACCAATATGAATGCCATTGTGAATCATAAAGAAGTTTTAAAGGTTATATTAAAAGATAAGCTGGGGGCAGGAAATAAGGTAAGTCTTAATTTTTTATTGTCTATGATGAACAGTATTCCTTTAATTGAACCAGAAGATTTTAAAAAAGTACCTGTCCTTATGGTACATCCAGGGAATGATTTATGGACACCCGTAAGAATCAGTGATTTATTTTTTAATAGAATAGCATCCAGTAAATATAGAGTCATTTTAAAAAATGCCGGACATTTTCCTGTAGAAGAAGAAGCATTGGTCCAGATGGAAAGAGAAATTGTTCATTTTATTAGGAGTTTGTTACAAAAATAGAATAGAATGAATAAAAAAGGAACTAATAATATAAAGGCTTCGTCTAAAGAGTAAGATACTCAGAGGAGGAATAGTGATGTTCAAATATAAAAAGTTTTGCTTATTACCAGCCTTATTAATTTTTGTTTTTTTCTTTAGTGCTTGTTCAAAGTTTATTGCAGGAGAAAAGCAAAATGATAAGACTGAAATTCCACAAAAGACAAATGAAGTGATAACGGAAAATAAAGAAAAAAAGAAATTAACAAGAGAAGAAGTTATAGCCATAGAGAAGGCGTTTAATGAAAGGATTTTTCAGTTAGAAAAAGTAGAAGACAGTAATGAAATTCTGAATTTTAAAAGCAAGGAAGAACTGATGGACTATGTTAAGGAAGTAGCTGGTGAAGAATTAGCAACTTTATTTATAGAAAACTTTTATGAAGAGATAGATGGAAAATTATACGTTATTCCTAAGGGAACACCTCCAAGGCTTATTTATGACTCTCCATTTGAAATAAACAAGATAGATGATAATACTTATGAAATTGTTCAGGACGAAGAAAATGAAATGTATGGACCCTACAGATTGATCATTGAGTTTAAATATATAGATGGTAAGTGGAAAATGACAGACAGAAAAGCAGAAGGCAGGGAAAATGCAAACCAGGATGACAGTAACTTTTCAAAGGAGGAAAGGATAGATTCAGAAACGGCTAAGGCAATCATTAGTGATACAGCCAATCGTCTTATTTATGCCTTGAGTATAAAAGATGTCAATACCATAGCCGAGTATGTGCATCCGGAAAAAGGGGTAAGATTTACACCTTATACTTTTGTTTCATTAGAAGAGGATTTGGTTTTTAGTCAGGAAGAAATCAAAAATTTCTTTGAAGATAAAAATATATATACCTGGGGTTATTATGACGGCAGTGGAGAGAAAATTAATTTAACGCCCGCAGAATATTATGATAGCTTTGTGTATTCAGCAGATTTTATAAATGCTCCGGAGATAGGCTATAATGAAGTATTAAGTCAAGGGAATATGCTTGAAAATCAGTTTGAGGTTTACCACAATCCCATCATAGTAGAATATTATTTTCCTGGTTTTAATCCTGAATATGAGGGATTGGACTGGCAAAGCCTGAGGCTTGTTTTTGAGGAATATGAAGGCACTTGGAAGCTGTCAGGAATTATACACAATCAATGGACCATTTAAAAGCAGATAAGAATCATTTTAATGATTGAATGGTATAAAAGGTGGAACCAATTATTTTTTTCATCGTCTAAGAGATGAAAAAAATAATAAAAGGAAGTGATCAAATGAAAATTCGTTGGTATGGTAAAAAGATAACAGCAGGATTATTATTAACCGTTTTAATGGTTCCTACTTTTTCACAAGGTGCAGATGTCAATTTAGTATCTGAAAATATAGAAATTATTCCTGTCAGGTATGAATACAAGCATTGGGCACAGCCGGCTGTAGAAATTTTAAGTCAAAATTATGATATTGGGCAGTTTTTTGAAGGCAAACATCTTAATGACTTTATTAGTGCAGAAGATTTCCAAATACTGATTCAAAAAACTATTGATAAAGATTATAATGGAGTACCTGACGCTCTCACCAGGGAAGCAGTTGTGTATGAATTGGTTAAAATTTGGGCTAAGGAAAGCCATCAGGATTTAAATACTATTGGGGTTATCAGAATGCTGATTTATTCGGATACAGACAGGATTTCTCCTGATTATAATCATGCCATTACTATAGCCTATATGAAAAATATTGCAAAAGGCAAAGGCTCAGGGATTTTTGATCCCAAGGCAAAGGTTAGTTATGGAGAGTTAGCAGCCCTTATTAATAATACGATTGCAGCGATAGAAAAGGAATCCAGTCAGCAGGATATAGCCAGTGAAAAATTTGAAACCAGGGGAAGTTATGATATTAAAGATGATAAAGTTATACTGGATTTTGAGTTAATGAATCATTACAACAACCCTAAAGATTTAATGTTTAGTTCAGGTCAGCAATTTGAAATTTCTATAATAGATGAAGAAGGTAATGAAGTTTACCGTTATTCCGATGGTAAGTTCTTTACCATGGCCCTTGTTTATAAAACCATCAATCCGGGAGAATCTTTAAAATGGCAGGATGTCTGGGATATGACCAATAAAGACGGTGAAAAAGTTAAAACGGGCAAATATACAGCAAGGATTAGTATCTTATGCCAGGAAATTAATAGTGATGAAGCCGCTTTAGAGGAGAGTGTCAGTGCCTTAGACTTGTCTTCTGTTTTAGAGACCGAAAAAGAGAAAAAGAGTGAATTTACAACTATTATTGAAATAGATTTATAAGATGCAGAAATAAAATAAATAATCTTTCTTAGATCATTATAGCCTGTCTGGCATGTTCAGACAGGCTTTGTTATTGTATTATAAAAGATTTCAAGTTAAAATATAGATATGAAAAGGCAAACTATATAAATTATTTAAAAATCATAGTGATAGTGGAAAAGACATGATATAATATTATTGCTGATTAAGACACGTAAGTAAAAAATAAAAAGGTTAGGTCGAAAAGATAGAAATCAGAATTAAAAATAAAGTGATGATTAGAGCAGAAGAAAAATTTGTAATAATAAGTTAAATGTAAGGAGATATTTATGAAGTTAAGATATGTAATGGACATGACTGAAGGTAATGAGGTATCCTTGATGATTAAGTTTTCGTTACCCATGCTGATTGGTAATATATTTCAACAGTTTTATAATATGGTTGATTCTATTATTGTGGGCAAATTTGTTAATGCCAATGCCTTAGCATCTATTGGCGTGACCAGTTCCATAAGTTTTTTATTTTTTTCTTTATGTTTGGGCTTGGCAGTTGGAGTAGGCATTATAATCGCACAATATTTTGGAGCAAGAGATGATAAGAATGTAAAGAGTGCTATTGCTAATTCCATTTATGTCATAGGAAGCACATCCATTTTTATAAGTATTTTGGGGATATTTTTAGCCAGACCGGTCCTGGAATTTATGAAAACACCTGTTGAAATACTGGACGATGCGGTGCTGTACTTGCAAATTATAGCAGGAGGAACCCTGGCTGTAGGTGCATATAATGCCATGTCTTTTATTCTCAGAGCATTAGGAGATTCAAAGACGCCACTGTTTTTCCTCATTATAGCTTCTGTTATAAATGTAATTTTAGACTTGGTTTTTGTGCTTGTTTTTGGCTGGGGAGTAGCAGGGGCAGCTATTGCTACAATCATTTCTCAAATTGCTGCTGCTACAGGTTGCATCGTCTTTGCTGTTAAGACAGAATATTATTTTAGACTGAAAAAAGAGGAATTAAAAGTTAATAAGAATATTATTAAAGAAACCATTAAAGTGGGGCTTCCAGTAGCAATACAAAATTCAACGATTGCCTTTTCATTATTAGCACTTCAAAATATTGTAAATCGATTTGGAAGAGTTGCCGTTGCATCCTATACGGCGGTTATGAGAATAGAACAATTAATACAGCAGCCTTTCAATTCCCTGGGAGCAGCTATGTCTACATTTTCTGCTCAAAACATGGGAGCTAATAAGATTGACCGTATTAAAAAAGGCTATCACAAAATGATTTTTATTATTGCTGCCTTTGCTCTGATGGCTTTTTCAGGAGCTCAGTTTGGCGGACGTTATATTATGAGAATGTTTGTTAATGAAGAAGATGTTATTGCCCTCGGGGCAAAAGGAATCAGGATTTCGAGTTGTTTTTATTTCTTTTTGGGTATGATTTATATCACCAGAGGTTTATTAAATGGTGCTGGAGACACGGTTTATGCCATGATTAACGGCTTTGTTGAAGTGATAGGAAGAGTAGGTTTTTCAAGTATTCTTTACTTTTTCCCTGTTTTTGGGGTTATGAGTATCTGGATTACGACAGGTCTGACCTGGTTTATTACAGCAGGGGCCAGTGTGGTACGGTATATACAGGGAAAATGGAAAACAAAATCTATCGTAAAAGTGAATGAACAGTAATTTATCTTGAACCCCTATACATTAGTATAGGGACTTTTTGTCCGTGGACTATTTAATTTTTTATACTACTTGCTAAGAATGAAGCAAGGTGGCTTGTATAATCGGTCAATACTTCAGTATGTTTATCTGGATATAAGGTTTAAATCGTTTACAAAAGTAAAAAAATTATAAATAATTATTTGACTTGTCATCGGAGTATGGTATAATTGAAAAACCGTACAGAAAAAACTAAGAATATTACATGGAGAGAAATGATGGATATTCTGATAAGAAATGAAGTAAAA
>JAAYML010000083.1 GCA_012521395.1 Candidatus Epulonipiscium sp.
AGCGTTCATCCTGAGCCAGGATCAAACTCTCATTTTAATAGTCTTTCCTCGCCAGTTACTGGCTATCCAGAACACTCAATCGGATTGATTGGGTTTGGTTGTGCTGTTCAGTTTTCAAGGATCAAATGTCTGCTGTTTTTGCCGACGAATTATATAATATCATCTTCATTTAAATTTGTCAACTAATATTAACATCCAATTAATTACATTTAAACCTGTTTTAACTATCGGGATAGAAACTTTTATTAAGCAAATTTTTCAGGAACCTTTTCATTAATTATTTCGACAATCTTTTTAAAATTACTAATTCTTTCTAACTATATTCTTTAATTATCATTCCTTATCCAAATACTTTTATGCTATAATATATTAAAGGAAATCTTGTAAAAGGAGTGAACATATGCCTGATTTAAGAAACGCTATTACAGATGAATTTCAATATACTGTAGAAAGCCTTTTATTTAGAAATAAAAGTATATTAGATCAAATGACTAAGTATCAAGATTCATGTGCCAGGGTAAACCGTACGATTGCTAAATCTGCAACAAGCTGTGGCTGTATCAACATCAATGTTGAAAAACAAAAATATCCTGATGACGATTCAGAAATGTCTTTAGAGGAATTAAAATTGCTACTGGAAGATCATGTTAATGGAAAGCTGTGCGACCACTGCCGTGATTTAATTGAAAAAGAAATAGGGAAAAATTTATTTTACCTTGCTTCTTTGTGTAATACTTTGGACTTGAACTTATATGATATTATTATTAAAGAACTGGACCGGGTAAAAATGCTGGGAAATTTTAATTTAAGATAATAAAGAACTAACCGGGGTTAGTTCTTTATTATTATTTCTAATGCTTCATTAATATTTTCCACGCCATAAATCTGAATGCCATCTAATTTTTTCATGTTCTTCAGATTTGCTTTAGGTATAACACAACTTTTAAATCCCATTTTCGCACATTCTGCTACTCTTTTCTCTGCCATACTTACGCCTCTTATTTCACCGGTTAGGCCTATTTCTCCAAACACGACCATTTGGGAATCGATAATTTTGTCCCGAAAACTTGAAGCAATTGCAGCTGCTATTCCTAAATCAAGAGCAGGTTCATTAATTTTAATCCCACCAGTTAAATTAACATAGCTGTCATAACTAATTAACTGCATACCTACTCTCTTTTCCAAAACAGCCATGAGCATAACGACACGGTTATAGTCAATACCTGTTGCAGTTCTTCTGGGCATACCAAAATTAGTGAAGCTGACCAAAGCCTGAACTTCCACCAATAATGGTCTGGTCCCTTCCATACTGCAGGAAACCACTGAGCCTGGCGTATTTACAGGTCTGCCTGCAAGCATTAATTCAGAAGGATTCTCAACTTCAATAAGACCTTTATCCTGCATTTCAAAGACGCCTATTTCATTGGTAGATCCAAAACGGTTTTTAACAGCTCTTAAAATACGATAACTGGCATGTCTTTCTCCTTCAAAATATAAAACGGTATCAACCATATGTTCCAAAACCTTCGGTCCGGCAATAGCACCTTCTTTTGTCACATGGCCAACAATGATAATAGATATATTATTTCCTTTTGATATTCGCATTAAGGAGGAAGTGGCTTCCCGAACTTGACTGACACTGCCGGGCGCTGAAGATATTTCTTCTTTATAAACCGTTTGAATCGAGTCAATGATAACGATATCAGGGCTTTCTTTCATGATAATCCCTTCTATGGCATCAATATTTGTCTCAGATAGGATGAGTAAGTCATCAGCCCCTAATTCCAGCCTGTCTGCCCGCATTTTTATCTGTCTGATGGATTCTTCTCCGGAAACATATAAAATTTTGCATCCATTTTGACCAATATGACTGCTTATTTGTAAGAGCAAAGTAGACTTACCAATCCCAGGATCTCCCCCTACTAAAATTAGAGAACCCTTAACGATTCCTCCTCCAAGAACCCTGTCCAGTTCTTTACTCCCTGTAAGTATTCTTTCCTCTTCATCTGTGCCAATATCTTTTAAAATAACGGGATAGCTGTGGGGTTCTTTGCCGGATAAGACAGAAGGTTTTCTGGAATCAGTAATTTCTTCAACAAAAGTACTCCAGCCATTACATGCCGGACATTTTCCTAACCATTTTGCAGATTCATATCCGCATTCCTGACATACAAAAATATTTTTTGTTTTCGCCATACTATCTTCCTTTTTATTATTAAAGCACATCTAAACCAGATGTGCTTTAATGATTATCATATTTTTTCAATCCTGACATTTTGCTTTCCTGTAGTAAAATCTATGCTAAATGTCACTTTACCAGCTAAGCTTGCCTTGACTTTCCCCACCTGAACATTGTCCACGTATATTTTATATTCTTTTTCAGGCTCTAACTCCATAGTAATCTGAGAAGTGTTTTCTCCTTCCACAGCAAAAGTAACTTGCTTTTCATTCATGGTAAAATTATGCACCGTTGTTCCGGGAACGGATTCATACAGGAGTATTCCATTCTTTTCAAGCTTCGTGATTTTATTATATGTTTTGACTTTATACAGGTCCCCATCCACTTCAAAGTCAATGACTTTCTTTTTAGTGTCCATTAAATAGTTTCCGAAACTTAAACTATTATCATCTTCCAATCGTATTAATTCTTCAACGACTGCCACATTGGTAACCCCCTAGACTATTTTTATAATTTTATTATACTCTATTTCATTCATAAATTCCATTCTAAAATGGTTTTTTTAAAAACCTTGTCGTAATATCTGCTAAAGTCAGATTCTAATAAATTTTAATTGATTTTCTTCTAAATCAATTTTTATATGATCTCCTTCTTTAATTTTACCATCTAAAATTTCTTCAGCCATTTTGTCTTCTATTTTAGACTGAATTGCTCTTCTTAGAGGTCTTGCACCATAGGCCTGGTCAAAGCCTTCTTTTGCTAAATATTCTTTTGCACTTTCTGTAATCTCAATGCTAATACTCATATTTTGCTTAATGCGTTTTGCTAATTGTTCAACCATCACACTGACAATCTGCTTAATATGGTCCTGATTAAGTGGATGGAAGACAATCATTTCATCAATTCTGTTTAAAAATTCAGGTCTGAAAAGTTTTTTAACTTCGTCCATCACATTTTTCTTCATATCTTCATAATTTTTTGTTTCGTTTTCAACAGATGCAAAACCTAATTTTTTAGGCTCGATAATATTTCTTGCCCCGATATTGGAGGTCATAATGACAACAGTATTCTTAAAGTCTACTCTTCTTCCCTGAGAATCCGTAATATGTCCGTCGTCTAAAACTTGAAGAAGAATATTAAAAACATCTGGATGAGCCTTTTCTACTTCATCAAATAGTATAACAGAATAGGGTTTTCTTCTGATTTTTTCACTTAATTGACCTCCTTCATCATAGCCAACATATCCAGGAGGTGAACCAATAAGTTTAGAAACACTGTGTTTTTCCATATATTCAGACATATCTATTCTAACCATAGCATTTTCATCACCAAAAAGGGCTTCTGCTAAAGCCTTTGTCAGCTCAGTTTTCCCAACACCTGTTGGTCCCAGGAACAAGAAGGAACCAATGGGTCTTTTGGGATCCTTTAAGCCTACCCTGCCTCTTCTTATGGCTTTTGCTACGGCACGTACAGCCTCTTCTTGTCCAATAACTCTTTTATGAAGTATTTCTTCTAAGTTTTTCAATCTTTCACTTTCTTCTTCGGCCAGCTTTTTAACCGGAATACCCGTCCAGCTTGAAACAATATCCGCAATTTCTTCTTCTGTTACCTCCTGCTTAGATTTATCATAAGCATCTTTCCAGTCATTCTTTTCCTGTTCTAAAAGTTTCTTTATTTCATCTTGTTTCTTTTTAATTTCGCCAGCTTTTTCAAATTCCTCCGTCTTAATGGCAGCTTCTTTTTCTTTTTCCAATTCTTCTAATCTTGCTTCAAGTTCTTTTACATTAGGTGGTGCTGTATATAAACGCAGTCTAACCTTGGAAGCTGCTTCATCAATTAAGTCAATGGCTTTGTCTGGTAAAAACCTGTCGGTAATGTATCTGCTGGACAATTTTACCGAAGCAACAATAGCATCGTCAGTAATATGAACCTGGTGATGGGCTTCATATTTATCTCTTAAGCCCTTTAAGATTTCTATGGTTTCTTCTTCTGTAGGTTCTTCTACTTTAACAGGCTGGAAACGTCGTTCAAGAGCAGCATCTTTTTCAATATATTTTCGGTATTCATCCAGGGTAGTTGCACCAATGACTTGAATTTCTCCTCTTGCTAAAGAAGGTTTAAGAATATTTGAAGCATCGATTGCCCCTTCTGCTGCACCTGCACCTATAATGGTATGAAGCTCGTCAATAAAAAGTATGACATTTCCGGCAGTACGGATTTCATCTAAAGCTTTCTTTATCCTTTCTTCGAATTCTCCTCTATATTTGGAGCCCGCAATCATAGCAGATAAATCAAGAGATACGACCCTTTTATTTCTGATGATTTCAGGCACATTTCCTTCTACAATTTTTTGTGCCAGTCCTTCTGCAATAGCTGTTTTACCAACACCTGGTTCTCCTACTAAACATGGATTATTTTTTGTTCTTCTGCTAAGAATCTGAATAACCCTTTCAATTTCTTTATCTCTTCCAATGATCGGATCAAATTTTTGTTCTGTAGCCATTGCGGTTAAATCACGGCTAAATTGATCCAAGGTAGGGGTGTCGCTGTGACCATTTTTAGCGCCTTTTTGATTAATGGGCATACCACCTTGTCCTTTATTATTTTCCCCTAACATCGCCATGATGTCATCATAAATTTTTTGAGGATTAACCCCCATACTCATCAACAATTTCACAGCAATACAATCTTGTTCTCTTAGAAGCGCTAAAAGCAAATGTTCGGTTCCAATATAACCTGCACCCATTTTTAGTGCTTCCCTGAAGCTCATTTCTATAATCCTTTTAGCCCTTGGAGTAAAATCCTGGGGCTCTGCTATAGCTATATCCCCCATGCCAATAACAGCTTTTAATTTATCAACAATCGCCTCTTCGGATACACCTTGATTTTTTAATGCTCTGGCAGCAACACTGTCATCTGTTCGAAGCAATCCTATGAGTATATGCTCCGTACCTACATAGCCATGTCCTAATTCTGCTGCAGCTTGTTGAGAAGCTTGAAGCGCTTCCTGAGCACGTCGTGTAAATTTCCCCATCATCGTAGATTCCTCCTTTTCTTCTAATGTGATTAAAACTGCTGTCTAATAAATGAAGCACGTTCTATATCGATTTCCTGACCAGTTAAACTGATACCCATCTTTTTTTGTAAATTTGCTGGTTGAATATGCATAACCAAACTATAAAGATTCATTTTTGGTTTTGGCTCGTCTAATATACCCATTTCATAGCCAATTTTCACATCCGATAAATAGGTCATGGCTTCTTTTGTTGATAAAACTTTTGCATATTTAACAATGCCGTATGATCTATAAATTTTATCCAAGAATTCCATTTTTCTGTCTTTTATAATGTTTTCTCTGATATTTTTTTCCTGTTCTACGATCTGCATCGTCACTGTATTTAAGTTTTCAATGATTTCTTTTTCAGACTGTCCTAAAGTAATTTGATTTGAAATTTGATAGTAACTTCCTTCCGCCTTTGTTCCTTCACCGTATAAACCTCTTACGGCAAAACCCAATTTGCCGATGGCCTGAATGATATTCTGAAGCTGACCAGACCATTCCAAAGCAGGAAGGTGAAGCATATAGGATGCCCTCATACCTGTTCCTACATTAGTCGGACAGGAAGTTAAGTAACCTAATGTTTCATCAAACGCATATTCTATCGATTCTTCCAGAACATCATCAATTTTATCTGCTAAATCCCAGGCTTTATCCAAATTCATTCCTGCTGCCATGGATTGTATCCTGAGATGGTCTTCTTCATTAACCATAATACTTATGGATTCATCTCTTTTTAGCAAAACACCACACGGAGCGTTTTTTCTTACCAGTTCAGGACTTATTATATGACTTTCCATCATAGCCCTTTTATTAACAGGACTGTTGTTATAAACAGAAATATATTCAAATTCTTTAGATAAAATCGTATTCCCTTCTAACAACACTTTTTTAGTTTCTTCAATCAATTTTTCTGCTTGAGGCAGAGACAATTTTACAGCAAAAGGATATTTTTTGTAGTTTCTTGCCAATCGGATCCTGCAAGAAACCACGATATCAGAATCTAAACTATCCTCATACCATTTTCTCATTGTTCTCCCCCCTGTTCCATGCTGCGGATTTTGTCCCGTAATTGGGCTGCCCTTTCAAATTCCTCCAGTCTGATGGCTTCTTTCAATTCTTTCTTAAGCATTTCAAGTTCTCTTTTTATTTTCAATTCGCCTGCCGCACTACTTGGCAACTTTCCAACATGTTCATTGTTGCCATGGACGTTTTTTATAATAGGCATCAGACGGCTGCTAAAAGCTGTATAACACTGTGCGCAGCCAAAACGACCTATCTTAGAAAATTCATCATAAGTCATCTTACAGGAAGGACATTGTAAAGTCGTACCCTGACTGCTATATTCTTTCGAGGGGGCCTTACCCATTAAAGGCATATCTAAAAAACCCGTTAAAAAATCCTGAAAAGAAATCGGGGTATCAAAATGTATGGACTCAGTTTCTTTAGCACACTGTTCACATAAATAAAGTTCAACTTTTTCATTATTATTGATTTGTATCACATGCACATTAGCTATATTTTTTTTACAACGTTCACATAACATAATATCCCCCTTTTCTATATGGAATCTTTATCTAGTATAGCATGTACTGTTGAGTCATAATCTTATTCATCAAACATTATATGCATTGAATAATTTTTTAGTAAAAAACAAGACCGTAAAAGGTCCTTTAAATTAATTATACTCCATTCAATACTTGTCCACAAGCAATGCACTTTTTTGATTCTGGATGATTACCCGTTTGACAATTGGGGCAAAACTTGAGTAATAAAAAACCATCTTCTCCTAATTCAGGCTTCAGTGCCTCTGCATCTAAATGTTCATTCTCCACAGGCTCTTCCTTTAAATTCTCCAAATTATCCAAAAAGCTGTCTTTGGTTTCTTCATTTTCTATCTCTTCTATGGGTCTATTTAATTTATTTTTTAGCTGTTCTATTAATTGAATTTGTTCTTTAATCTGACTACAAAGGCTATTACTTTCACTTGCCGGGTGCATTCTTCCACTATGTATGTCAAAGGATATCTTCCCAAGTGCCTCATATAATCTACTTAGTTTTTTTGATTCGTCATATAATTGCTTTTTTAATTTTATGTTATCTAAACTGTCTTTGGTTTTTTTCCCTATATAAAGGGTGGCTGTTTCCATATCTTTTAAGATTTTTTTTAAGTTCCTCATAGTTTTCTCCTTTACACTAAAGTTCTGCCACATGATAAACAAAACTTATCATCTTTTTGATTTTCTGCCTTACAATTCGGACAAACTTTTATGTCAAGCTGAGGTGACCTGTTTTCCTCTTCTTTAATCGTCTCTTTAGTGTTTTTCTCCTCTTTTACTGTATCATCCATAGGAGAACCACATTTAGGACAAAATTTTGCTTTACTTTCAACTTCTTTTCCACAATGAATACAAACCCTGACCTTCTTTAATTCTTCCATTTTCTTTTGCAATGCTTCTATTTTTTCTTCAACTTCTTTGATTTCTAAATACTTTTCATCAAAGAATTTACCTAACGAACCTCCGTATTGGTAAATCTCATGAACCTTTTTCCCTATATCATAGTAAATCTTTTTTAAATTATCTTGTTCTCTCCCCAAATCTACATTAATTTTAGTCGTTTGATACAGCTCTCCTGTACCATCCTTTACAGTCTTTAATGCTTTGGCCAGTTTCATTCTCCAATCATCCATAGGCATATTTTTCACCTTCTTAATTATAATATAAAAATATGTATAAATAATGAATTAATTATTACTAATTTTATTAATTTCATTCTAGCATATTGTTAATTGTTGGTAAATAGTTCATATTTAATTCTATTATCAATTAATATTTATTATTAATTATATAATATTATATCATAATAATCAAATATTTCGAATCAAAATTAAAAATATAAATAAAAACCATATTACATTATGTAATACGGTTTTTATTTAAAAAAGTCTATTTATTGTGGCGTATACATTCCATGCTGATACATATAATCAAAAATTCCTTGTCCATGTTCTTGCTCTTCTTTTTGAATATGATTTAATATTTGACGGATATTGGGGCATTGAAATTCAAAAATAGCCGTATCATATGTCCCTGAAACATATTTTTCTGTCATCAGCATATGTTGACATAGAAGTGCATCTTCCTGATTATAATTTTGTCCCTGACTGGCAGACTGATTATTGTTTTGTCCCATAGACATACCCTGACTGTTTTGATTTCCTTGCTGTCCCTGAGATGAAGACATCTGAGGCATTTGTCCATTAAGTAGCTGATTAATGGTATTTAAATGTTCCTGCTCTTTTGCAGCATAATCATTGAATAGCTGTTTTAATTGAGGATCTTTTGCCCGACTGGCATAATCCCTGTACTGTTTAATGCATACTTCTTCATGGCTTTTTTGATCTTCTAAAAGCATTCTTTCTTTTTGTGTTAATTGAACTTTTTGTGCAAATTGAACCGTCAAATTAAACGCCTCCCGTTTTATTTTTTGCCCTTTTTATTATTTCCATAAAAAGATTAAATATGTAAGCTAAATTAAAATCTCCTCTTCAATCACGAATACATCCCCTTGATGAATATATATATTATATATTCAAAAAGGGGGAAATTATATGAACAGGAAGAAAACATGCATTCTTATGCTTCTTATCATGGTTATGATCGGTGCGTGTTTTTCAGGATGCAGCAAAGAAGATTTGACAGTTGTAAGACTGAATGAAGTTGTACATTCTGTATTCTACGCTCCTCAATATGTGGCAATAGAAAAAGGATTTTTTGAAGAAGAAGGCCTTAAAATCGAACTTACATCAGGCTGGGGTGCTGATAAATCCATGGCAGCCCTAATTTCAGGCGACGCCGATATAGGAATGATGGGAACTGAAGCAGCAATTTATGTTTACAATCAGGGAAAAGAAAACTATGGCGTTATCTTTGCTCAACAAACTCAAAGAGCAGGTAACTTTTTAATCAGCCGTGAGAATGAAAAAGATTTCCAATGGACCGACCTTAAAGGTAAAACCGTTATTGGCGGTCGTCCCGGTGGAATGCCTCAAATGGTCTTTGAGTATATTTTAAAACAAAATGGCTTAAAACCTTTTGAAGACGTTGAAATTATTACAAATTTGCAATTCACTGCAACGGCAGGGGCCTTTGTCAGCGGCACAGGCGATTATACCATTGAATTTGAACCAACCGCTTCTACTCTTGAAGAACAAAACAACGGTTATGTTGTTGCTTCATTAGGAACTGCCAGTGGTAAAGTTCCTTATACTGTCTTTATGGCATCTAAAGAATATATTGAAAATAATCCAGAAATCATTCAGAAATTCACCAATGCTTTTTATAAAGGTCAAGTATGGGTTAAAGAACACTCTCCGGAAGAAATTGCAGAAGTTATCCATCCTCAATTTAAAGAAACCGATAAAGAACTTTTAGTTAAAATTATTAGAAGATATAAGGAACAAGATACCTGGTGTGAAACACCCATCATGGATCCGGAAGGACTTGAACTGCTTCAGGATATTTTAGAAAGCGCCGGAGAATTAGATAAGAGAGTACCTTATGACGCTATCGTCACCACAGAATTTGCAGAAAAAGCCATCGAAAATAACTAAATGGTAAATATGATATAGACAGAAAAACCATGGTTATAACCATGGTTTTTCTCTTTCATATTAAAAAGCTTTTGCAATCTGAGCGCCAAATTCTTCACATTCTTTTAAGGCATTTTCATCTGGTGTCCACATCACTTTCTTTCCTTCGTTAATCAACTCAAAACCGCTTTCTTTTAAAAGATTAGAGATAATTTTTACAGCTTGTCCTCCCCAGCCATAGCTTCCGAATGCTGCTGCTTTTTTGTTCTTAAAAGCTAAACCTTTTATCATTTCTAAAATGCCTGCAACGGAAGATAAGATTCCATTGTTAATCGTCGAAGAGCCCACCAGAATTGCTTTTGACTTAAATACTTCTGTGATAATATCATTTTTATCTGTTTTGCCAGCATTAAAAAGTTTGATAACCACTTCACTGTCAGCAGCCCGGATTCCTTTTTTGATTGCTTCAGCCATTTTTTTCGTATTGTCCCACATCGTATCATAAATAATTGTGATTTGATTTTCCTGATAATTGTCTGCCCAACTTAAGTACTTTTCTATAATCTGGGCAGGATTATCCCGCCATATAACGCCATGGCTTGTACAAATCATATTAAGAGGCAAATTAAAACTCAGGACTTCTTTAATCTTTTCTGTCACCAAAGCACTAAAAGGTGTCAGGATATTGGCATAATATTTTATAGCTTCCTGGTAAAGTGCGCATTGATCCGCTAAGTCATTATAAATTTCTTCTGTAGCATAATGCTGACCAAAAGCATCATTACTAAATAAAATATTTTCTCCTGTAAGATAAGTGAACATACTGTCAGGCCAGTGAAGCATTCTGGCTTCAATAAAAATCAATTCTTTTTTTCCTAAACTTAATTTATCACCTGTCTTTACCACGTTAAAATTCCAGTCTTTGTGATATTGGCCTTTTAAGGAAGTTGCTGCATTTTTTGTACAATATATTGGAGTTTCAGGTATTGCATTCATCAATTGGAGCAGTGCACCAGAGTGGTCAACTTCTCCATGATTAATAATAATATAATCAATTTCATTTAAATCTATTTCTTTTTTCAAGTTTGCTACAAATTCTTTATCAAATGGACTCCATACGGTATCGATTAAAGCTGTTTTTTCATCCCTTACCAGGTAGCAATTATAGGAAGAACCCCTGTGAGTCGAATATTCTTCACCATGAAAGGTCCGAAGTTCCCAGTCTCTTATTCCAACCCAGGTCACACTTTCCGTAATTTTAACTCCCATCTTTCATCCTCCTTGTTATTATTTTTATTTAGAAAAAGTTTGCTGTTTATAGAAAATTTTTAAGCCGCAATTTAAACCCTTTTAAGCTTTTAACATATATTATTTAGTATTAATTCAATTGTTTTTTCTATTCAAATTGATATTGACAAAATTCTTAATCCATAATAAAATGTTCCAAATTTATTCAATATAAATGATTAAATATTTTTAACTTTGTATATTATATCAATAGAAAGGGAATAGGAGATGAGTTTTAATTATATCAGAAAAATTCCTTCATCCGAAGAAATTATTAACGAAATTCCTTTCTCTAAGGAACTGGCTTCTATTAAGCAAAACAGAGATATAGAAATCCGGTCTGTCTTTGAGAGAAAAAGTGATAAGTTTATTCTCATTATTGGTCCCTGCTCTGCCCATGACGAAGACGCAGTTTGCGATTATGTAAACCGTCTTGCCAGGGTGCAGGAAAAAGTAAAAGAAAAAATTATTATTATTCCAAGAATCTATACCAATAAGCCAAGAACAACCGGTGAAGGCTACAAGGGTATGCTTCACCAGCCTGACCCCACGGATAAACCCAACATATTAGAAGGTTTAAAAGCTATAAGAAGAATGCATATCCGGGCCATTTCGGAATCTCATTTAACACCAGCTGATGAAATGCTTTACCCGGAAAATTATACTTATTTGCAAGACGTATTAAGCTATGTAGCTATTGGGGCAAGATCCGTAGAAAACCAACAGCACCGCTTAACCGTCAGCGGCATGGATATACCAGTGGGTATGAAAAATCCGACCAGTGGTGACACCTCGGTTATGTTAAATGCTATCTATGCGGCCCAACATGGTCATACTTTCCTCTATCAAGGCTGGGAAGTATCAACCACAGGTAACCCTCTTGCCCATGCAATCCTTCGGGGAGCAATTAATCATTACGGAAGAAATATTCCCAATTACCATTACGAAGATATGATGAATCTGGCAATGGACTATGAAGAACGGGCTCTTACCAACCCTGCTATCCTTGTGGATACTAATCATGCCAATTCCATGAAAAAATACAAGGAACAACCACGTATTGTTAAGGAAATACTCCACAGCAGAAAAATATCTCCCATATTAAAAGATATGGTAAAAGGTTTAATGATTGAAAGCTATATCGAAGAAGGCTGCCAAGCTCCTGACGGAAAAGTTTATGGAAAATCTATAACAGATCCCTGCCTGGACTGGGAAGATTCCGAAAAATTAATTTATTATATTGCTGATAATATATAAAAAAGCAGGAAATTCTTCTCCTGCTTTTTATTATTTTTAATTTAAGTTATTCTTTTGAAAAATTTTTATACTCCTGTCTAAAATCCCTGTAAGATATGCCAATACAATTCCATAGTTTGTAATCTTAATATGATTTTCCTGACAAATTTTAATTCTGGTTTTCATTGCTTTTTCATTCATCATACATCCGCCACAATGAATGATTAAATCATATTGCTTTAAATCCTCTGGAAAATCGTGTCCTGCTGTAAATTCAAACACCAGACGTTTCCCCAGTTTTTTTTGCAACATAGAAGGAATTTTTACCTTGCCTATATCCTCATGGGAACTTGTGTGACTACAGCTTTCAGCAATTAATATCTTTGCATTCTCACTTAAATTTTTTATTGCTGAAATGCCTTCTAAAAAAACATCCAATTCCCCTTTATATCTGGCAAATAAAATCGAAAAACTTGTTAACATAATTTCTTCGGGCACCAAGCTGTCAACCTTCTTAAAAATTTGTGAATCCGTTATAACCAAGTCAATCTGTTTTAAATCCTTTAATGCTTCTTCTAATTCTGTATCTCTTACCACATAACTTTTAATTCCATGGTCTAAACAATCTCTAATCACCTGAACCTGAGGTAAAATCAGCCTGCCCTTAGGCGCTTCAGAATCAAGCGGTATAACCAGGACGACTGTACCATTATAAGGTACTAAATCGCCCAGTATCGTTTTTTCTGTTTCCTGGCTTTTTAATTTATCTATTAATACATTTTTCAAATGAGTTATAGAGTCTTCATCATGAACCGATACAAAAACTGCTTCTTTATACTTTTCTTTTAAGGCCTGTACTTTTTCTTCAGTTATGGAATCCACCTTATTAATGACTAAAGAATGAGCTATATTAAACTTTTTAAAGTCATCTGCCATTTTTTTATAGGCCATTTCATCAATATCATTGGCATCCATAATATAAAGGGCATAATCTGCCCTCTGAAGCATTTTAAGACTTTGTTTTATTCTTAACTCCCCCAACTCTGTCTTATCATCAAGACCTGCAGTATCGATGACAACCACCGGACCAAAAGGTATTAATTCCATGGACTTAATAATTGGATCTGTCGTGGTTCCTTTTACAGAAGACACAATAGAAACATCTTGTCCCAGGAGAGCATTAAAAATCGAAGACTTGCCTGAATTGGTTTTTCCATATAAAACAATGTGTTTTCTGTTTGCTCTTGGTGTTTGATTCATATAATCCTCCTAATTAACTGCCCCGCTAAACATTAAATGATCTCCTCTGGAAAGATCAAGGGTAAAACCTGCTTTTCTGATTCTATTTTCAATGCACATTCGGCATTCAGCTGCTTCATCCCCTGTACAGATTTTACCATCATAAAGAGCATACTTATCTCTTACATCGACAGGAGACAAATTAGGCATAATAACGTTTGCCCCAGCTTCTAAACCTTTTTCTCTTCCTATAGGATCTATGGTTCCCAAAGCAGTTGTAGATGGCAACAAGACCGTAGGCAGTAAAAGTCTTACCAGAGCAAGTAATATCGTTGTCATTTCAACTGTACCTGCCTTTTCATCCCTAAAAATCGTATCTTTATGCGGTATAAACGGACCAATGCCAACCATGTGAGGCTCTAATTCTTTTAAAAATCTTAAATCTTTAACGTAATGCTCATAGGTCTGATTAGGCAACCCCACCATAAAACCTGCTCCGACTTGATAGCCAATTTCTTTTAAATTCCACAAACACTGGATCCTGTTTTCAAACGATGCTCCCGGATGGATCTTTTCGTACAATTCCTTATCAGCCGTTTCATGCCTTAAAAGATAGCGGTCTGCGCCTGCTTCATAATATTTTTTATAAGACTCATAGGATTTTTCCCCTAAAGAAAGGGTAATGGCACAGTCTGGATATTTGTTTTTTATTTGTTTAATGATTTCAACCATTTTTTCATCGCTGTAATAGGGATCTTCCCCACCTTGAAGTACAAAAGTCCTATATCCTAAAATATAGCCTGTCTCACAACATTCTAGAATTTGATCAAGGGTCAGTCTGTACCTTTTAGCGTATTTATTCCCAGCCTGAATTCCGCAGTAGCTGCAATTTCTGCTGCAATAATTTGTAAATTCAATTAATCCTCTTAAAAAAACTTTATCTCCATAATATTTTTTTCTCGTTTCTAAAGCTTTGAGTTTAAGATAAACAATATCTTCTTCATTTATTCCTTTAAGAAGTTCAAGTAACTCTTTATCTTCAAGATTATTTTGTTTGTATAATTTATCAATTAGTCGTTTCATTTTTAGCCTCTTTCTTAATTTGAAAATTTTTTTCCCACTCTAACATCATTTCTTTTGCTTCTTTCCTTAGCTTTTCAAACTCATCTTTTAAATCTTGCTTATCTACAGTAATCGGATCATGAACATATACATTAATATCATTAAAAGGAAGGGGAATAATAAATTTATCCCATCTATGTTTTAAAATGATTTTTCTTTTCACATATATGGATACAGGAACGACTCGTCTTTTTGCAAAAAGCGCTACGGCAAAAGGAAAAACTTTAGGCTCATGTAAAGGACCTAAAGGACCATCAAAAGTGATTGCTACACTTGCCTGTGCTTCATCTTTAATTATTTTTCTAATCCTCAAAAAATAATTTCCATCTTTTGATTCATCAGGAACCTGGATAGGTGTATAACCAAATTTTTTACATATATTTGATATATAACCGCCTCTTCTGTTTTCAGTTGTAATAACACACAACTTTTCTCCTCTTAAAAGGGGATAAAAGCTATAACTACAACCATGCCAAAAAGAAAAAACAAATTTTTCTTCATAGTCTGATTTAAAAAATTCCCCATGACCTTCTATGATTATTTTACTACTCTTATATACTAAACGGATATAGCTTGTAAAGAAAAAACTAAGGATGTTTTGAATAAAAGCATTAACTATGGTAATCTCCTCCTACTTTTGCTGCATTTTTATCAAAGGCAAGCATTTCTTCTTGCATCTTTAAAAGGCCATAATATACCTTTTCAGCTTTTTTGGCCATATTGTCAATTGAAAATCCTTTAGAAAAATCATAAGCCTTTTGACTCATCGTCTCTCTAAGCTCATCGTTTTCAATTAATTCAATTACTTTTTCTCCCCAAAGTTTTATATCTTCTTTTGTTTTAAATCCGTTTTCCCCTTCTATAATCATATCATCGGTCCCACTGGATCGAACAGCAACGACAGGACAATGACCTGCCATCGCTTCTAAAAGTACCATCCCTTGTGTTTCGGAACGGGAAGCAAAAACAAAAATATTCGCAGCTTCATAATAATAAATTATTTCTTTAGGGTCAATGGTACCTAACAACAAAACCGTATCACGAAGGTTATAATTATCAATAGTCTCTTGTAACTTCTGCTTTTCAGGACCATCTCCAACAATAAGGCATTTAAATTTCTTCTTTGTATTTTCACGGACATATTTTATTCCATCAAGAAGGAAAGATAAGTTCTTCTCTTTTGTTAATCTTGATACAGAAATCAATAAAACTTCTCCTTCAGTTGCAAGCACTTTACGTATATTTTCTACTTTGTTAAAGTCCATTTTTTCATATGATTCAAACTCAATACCTGTTGGCATCACTTCAACTGGTCTTATAACCCCTATTTGTTTTAAATAATCTTTAGCACTTTGCGTAGGCGCAATAATCAAACTGCAATCCTGAGCGAACTTTTTAATGATTTTATGAGGAATCGTGCTTTTGAAAAATTCACTTCCTATAGGCACATTGTGCGCATATTTTTCAAATCTGGTATGATAGGTAAATACAACCGGCAATTTATGTTTTCTGCCCAGTTTAACCCCTTTATGCCCCATACCAAAAGGATGATGTACATGAACAATATCTATATTTTTTGCAAGGAATTCTCTTTCAATTTCTTTAAGGAACACATTTACAATAGGAAAATCAAATTGATCCGTCTCATAATATGTAATCAGTTTACACCGGATTACACTCTCATCATCGTTATATCCCTGGGGGTATTCGGGAGCAAAAATATATACATTATGACCTAACTTTCTAAGTCCTCTTGAAAGTCTTTCAATAGAAATGGGAACTCCCCCTACAAAAGGAAAGTAATTATTAGTAAACATTGCAATATTCAGTTTTTTATTTTGATAACCTTCATCTATATTGATGTCAAAGTCGCTATAATAATCCACTTCTTTTGTAAACTTGATATAAATTAATGAAATAAGAATATATATTATATTGATAACCAGCAGGATATTAACAAAATTAATCTTAAATAAAGAATATAAATAAAAAACCTTACTCGACAGAGATTCCCAAAAGCCTCCGGCGGTTTGTTCATCGAACCTTTTAACTTCAACAACAGCATTATCACCAGAAAGCTTTACCTTTAAATAATGATAATAACTGTTTGGATTGTCCAATAAAAGCGGACCTCCGGCGCCGCCAGTAATGTAATAAGGAACGCCTTCAATTATTTTTTGATCATATACCCCAATATTCGAAGAAAATACGCCTGTTACATTCTTTTCTGAAAAAGTTTTAATTAAAAAATTACAAAATTCCTTGTCTTTAATACATAAATCCTTAACTTGTGAAGCTTCGATATTATCTGGTTTGTAAAGAGGTTTATTCATGAAAACAAATCGATTTTTATAATGGCTTGCTTTATCAAGTTCTTCAATCAACCAATCTTTTTGCCATGCCTGTGATGTATGGCCTGTTGTATCCATAAAAATAAAATAACTGTCTTCCGTAGCAAAAGAAAAGTAAAGGGGCCCAAAATGCTTATAGTACCTCAACGCACCATCTTCAGAAACTTCCCCTTCTCCTACTGCTGTAATAAAAGGGATATTTAATTTGCTGATGGATTTATTTAAAATACGGTATTTATTTCTGGAACCATCTGCTAAAGCATTTCCTGTTGAAATAATAAAATCTACCTCTTCTTTATTAAGCATACCAATATGTTTCTTATCAAATCTTTCTACAGAACTCTTAATGTCTCCTATTACTGCAAAAGTAATTTCGTCTTTTTCTTTACACTTTTCTTGTATCTTTTTTATATTATTATAATTTAAAGATTGGAAGTTCAAGCCGAAACAAACAATATATATTTTATAAGAAATTAGCAATAACAAAAGAACTAAACTAAAGCATAAATAAATCTTTTTTTTCATTACTTAAGCCTCCTGATAAGGATTATCCCCTGCTATTCATTTCCTACTCTATTTTCATATGATACTCTAATCGTTTAATCATTACAAGCATAGAAAATCCATAAGCTTTAAGTTTTATTTTAATATTTATTCTCCAAAATTACAACCTAACAAAAATTTTAAAGAAATAAAGAAAACTGTTAAACAATATATAAAATTATATGATAATCCGTTTAAATTTTATATTTTTGCTTCTCTTCTATATTATTATATACTAATATGAATAAGAAAACTTATTAATACACACAGAAAAGGGGATTGACATGAACTTTCAAAGTATATTTAACCAAATACTCATTTTATTTTTATTATTGGTTATTGGATATGGAGCAAAAAAAAGAAACGTCTTTGATGATTCTACTATAAAAGGAATCAGCAGTATTTTAGTAAAGCTTACCCTCCCTGCTTTAATTATCAACTCTTTAACCCAGGAGCAAGCAACTGCCCAAAGTATAAAAGAGAGTGGTCTTATTTTACTCTTATCTTTTTTTATTTATCTATTATCTTTTATCATCGCACTGCTTGTCCCAAAATTAATTGCTTCAAAAAAAGAGGAAACTGGCATTTTTGAATTCACTTTGCTATTTTCCAATGTAGGCTTTATGGGCTATCCTGTTGTCCAGGCAGTTTTGGGTGATGAAGCTCTTTTTTATGTCTCTTTTTATAACTTGCCTTTTAATGTCTTCGTTTTTACCATTGGTCTTTGGATGCTAACAAAAGGGAAAAAACACCAAAAAAAATTTGACTGGAAATTGTTTATTAATACCGGAACCATATCGGTCATTATTGGTTTTATATTATTTCTTTTTTCAATTCCAATACCTGCCCCAATAACCGGTTGCTTTGATATCTTAGGTTCCATGACTACGCCCTTATCTATGCTGGTTATCGGCGGTCTTCTGGCCAATACTGAAAGCAAGTATCTCTTTTCAAATTGGCGAATTTATGTCATTAGTTTTACCCGATTAATTATAATCCCTTTAATAATATACGGAATGTTGTCACCTTTTGTTTATCACAAATATCTGCTTGGTGTGCCTGTCATTATTGGAGCCATGCCAGCAGCCGCTAATACTGCCATCCTGGCTTCAGAATATGGCGCAAACAGTGAATTGGCGTCGAGAATCGTATTTATTTCTACTTTATTTTCAGTCATAACCATTCCTCTTATTTCATTGTTATTAATCTAAAAAAATCTTCTTAAAGTTTTACACAAAAATATTCACTTTTTTAAGTGAATATTTTTTATGAGAATTTATTCTCTCCATTTTAAAAAACGTCTTTCCAGGATTAAAACCATTTTATATAATAAAGCCGCTAAAAAGGCTAAAACAACTATGCTTAACATAACCCAGTCCAGTTTAAAAATCTGACTTCCATAAATAATCAGATAGCCTAGACCTGCTTTAGCAACTAAAAATTCTCCTACCATAACTCCTACAAGCGACAAACCTACATTAACTTTTAATGCATTAATAATAGTTGGAACATTCGCTGGAATCATCACTTTTATTAAAACGTCCTTTTTGTTACCTCCAAAACTTTCGATTAATTTAATTTTATCCTGATCCACTTCCTGAAAACCATTTAATACAGTCAAGGCAGTTACAACAATGGACATTAAAACTGCTGTAAAAAGAATAGATTTCATATTATTGCCCATCCAAACAATAAGAATCGGTGCCAGGGCTGTTTTGGGAAGACTATTTAAGATAACCAGATATGGGTCTGTTACTCTTAAAATAAAATTATTCCACCATAGCAAAACGGCTATGGATGTCCCCAGTAAAGTGCTCAGTAAAAAACCTGCAACCGTTTCAAAAAGACTTATGCCTGTATGAAGAAAAATGCTTCCATCTAAGGCCATTTCCCATAAAGTCTTTAATATTTTACTTGGCTGACTAAATATAAATGCATCAATCCAGCCAAAATTTGCAGCCATTTCCCACAACAATAAAAAGGATACTAAAATAAATATCTGACTGGCTTTTATGATTTTTTCCCGTCTTTTTATAGCGCTTAAATACTTTAAATGATCTTTGGAATAATTAATAGCTTTCACTTTCATGGGTTTTCAGCTCCTTCCATATGATGTTAAAATACTCTCTAAATTCTGGAGCCTCTCTTGATTTAAAAGGTGTCCTGTTATCAATGGAAAGTTTGATATCGTGACTCGCTTTGATTTTTCCAGGCCTTTCAGTCAGTACTACAACTTTATCTGCCATACTAATAGCTTCTGCAATATCATGAGTCACGAGTATGGCTGTTTTACTTTCTTTCTTAATAATCCTGCCAATTTCATCGGAAACAATTAATCTGGTCTGATAATCCAATGCTGAAAAAGGTTCATCCAATAACAATATTTCAGGTCTTATTGCAAGAGTTCTGATAAGAGCCACCCTTTGCCTCATCCCGCCTGATAGCTCCGAAGGAAAACGGTTTTTAAAATCAGCCAAACCATAAATATCTAATAGCTTGTTTACATAAGCTTTGTTTTCATCTGTTAATTTCTTTTGAATTTCAAGTCCTAAATAGACATTACTTAGAATAGAACGCCATTCAAACAAATGATCTTTTTGAAGCATATAACCTATTTTAGAAGAAGTTCCTGTTACGGGACTTCCAAAAACTAAAACTTCTCCATCAGAAGGTTGAATAAGTCCTGCAATCAATGACAAAATGGTAGATTTTCCGCAACCACTGGGACCTACTATACTGATAAACTCTCCTTTATTAATCGTAAGACTAAGATTCTCCAATGCTTTAGTCTCTCCCACAGGAGTGTGATAAGTTTTGGCAACCGATTTAAGTTCTACAATAGGAGTCATAAACCAGCCTCCTTAAAATGGGCACTTTCAATAATTAGTATATTAAAATATGCGATTAAATGTGACAAATTCCGAAATAAAAAAGCTGTCTTTACTTGAAAAAGACAGCTTTTTAAATAATGATAATTTTTTAAACGTCATTTTTATTAATGATTGCTGCAGCTGTTGATGCAATTTCTTCTGACTGAGAAGTAATTTCCTCAGTACTTGCAGCAATACTTTGAATCGCCTCATTGATTTCTTCCATTTTTGATAAAAATAATTCAGACATGCTGATAATTTTTTCTAAATTGGGCAAAGTAGAAATATTATTCATTTGTGCTGTTTCTGCAGTCAATTTGGTCTGTTCTGCCAGTTTTCTTACTTCTTCCGCTACAACAGCAAAACCTCTTCCTTGTTCGCCGGCTCTTGCGGATTCTATAGAAGCATTTAAAGCTAATAAGTTGGTTTGTTCTGAAATACTTACAATAACCTGAGTATTTTCAACATATTTATTAATATTTTTATTAATTAAATCCACAATTCTTTTCAATTCATGGACTTGTTCAACTACATCATTGGTCTCACCACTTATTTTGTCTAATACTCTTGCAGTCTCTTCACTTGCTTTAGTAACCTGTTCTAAAGCCTGAGATATTGCCTCTATATCTTTTTTTAGCTCCTCACTGGCTCTTTTTCTTTCTTCGCTCATCTTGAATACCCTGTTAAACATTTCTTCTATTTCATTATTCTTTTTTGTAATCTCTTCTTTTTCCAACTCAACTAACTTTTTATTATAATGGATACAATTCTTCTCATAATTATTACCTTTGGCAATTGCTTCTGCCATATTCAAGCAAGATTCATATCCACAAGCTGTACAATTAATCTGTCGGTCTTCATCAGTCGTTTTGTTCAATTTAGCAAAGGCAGCTTCTATTTCTTCTTCACTGACTTCATAAAGCTTTATGAATTTATTACTGTAGTGTCTTTCAAAATCTGAAGCTTTTAATTTTTTATCAAACATTTTAAATAAGTCATAGTTCTTTTTTAATTTCCCTTTTTTATCCCTGGTACTTTGCATCTTCTTATAGTGAAGAATTAAATCCACATCGTCTACAGTCGGCTCTTTTGTTGTTCCTGTCCCAAAATTGCAGCCATGTCTGCAGTTTAAAATATCTACCAGAATAGGCAATTCCTTAGGTTGCTTTATTCTCTTTCCGTATTCTCTTAAATACTTATAAGCTTCCTTTTGACCTTCAATTTGACGGATCCAGCCTTTACCGCCTAAATGAAATTCTACATTTTCCCTAAGTCCGCCATGCTTGGGAAATACTGCACCCAGTTCTCCTTCCATACCATCAAAGTCATAAGGAGGATAATCAGAAAGCTTAACTTGATTTTGTCTTAGATACTCCCGTAATTTTTTAAAAGTAACATTATATTGTATTAAATTGTCAGTATTTGGATCTTCTATTTCATTCTTTTTTGCAATACATGGGGAAATAAAAGCAAAAGCATCATCTATTCTTTTGTATTTTCTCATATATATTGCCGTACACATCATCGGGCTATGTACAGGTGCTAATTTTTCCAATAATTCTGGTTTGTATTTTTCTATGTAATCAACCACTACAGGGCAAGGTTGAGAAATGGTTCCCGTCAGTCTTCTTTCTTTAATATACTTCAGGTATGCCCAGGTTGTAATATCCGCTCCAAAAGAAGTATCATATATCCAATGAACACCTAAAGATTTTAAATAACCAAATAAATTTTTATACTCATTTATAAAATTGGTCCTGATAGATGGCGCTACAATGAGTGAAATACTCTTACCGTTCTTTAAGTCATTGAAAAATTTTCTGGTATCATCATGATAATCCCTGGCATCGTGCATACAGGCTTCCATACAATTCCCGCAACCAATACATTTTTCCCCGTCAACATGGATGACATTTTTCCCATTGATTTCAATTGCCTTATTGGCATCGGGAATTGGGCAAAAAGCAATACACCGGTTACAGCCAATACAATTATCATTAGTATGAATCATTGCATTCACGTTCATTCTCGTTCCCCCTACATATATTTATTGCAAGAGAAGCTATTATTTCAATAATTTCTCTGCATTTTTCCCTAAAATAGCTAATTTTTCTTCCTCAGTTAAGGAAAGCTTATGAATAAATTCAATTTCCTTTTTTTGATGTCCCCACGGCGAATCCGTGCCAAATAATATTTTATTAACCCCGTGTTCTTTTATTAGTCTGGTCATTAATTCTGGTTCAAGAAGATGCGAACTATAAGAAGTATCAAAATAAATCTCTTCTCCTAATAAATACTTTTCTACATCATCCCAACAATCATACCCCCCCATATGTGCTGCAATAATGACAGCACCTTTAAAGTGATTAATTAAATTTTTTAATCTTCCGGGTGTACAATGACAAGGCTCTGGTAAGCCTATATCAATCCCTGCATGAAATAAAGCAATTAAATTGTGACTAAATATTTCTTCATAAATTTTAAATAATTTAGGGTCATCTACATAAAAATTTTGATAATCCGGATGAAATTTTATGCCTTTAATTCCCATAGAAGCCAGTCTTCTGATTTCATTTTTCCAGTCCTCATATCCAGGATGAATGGTTCCAAATGGTATAATCTCTGAATCTTCTATAGTCATTATCCATGAATTAATAACAGGGGTTTGTTTTGCTTTTGTTGCAATGGGTTGAATCACACTGACATCAACGCCATTTTCCTTCATCGATCTCTTTAAATCCGCTATGGTTCCATCTGTATAGGGAAGAACGTTGGCCTTTTGGGCTAATAGCGGTACAGCCTTTCTGGCAATGTCATCACTAAAACAATGCGTATGTATATCTATAATCAATTTAATATCTCCTTTATTTCTTAATTAAAATTGATTGATTTTTTATCTAAAATCAGGTATTCAATAATATATATTTTTTTCATTATTTTCATTTATCTCCATGATTTTTTTACATCTTCTATTATTTTATACCTCTTCCTATAACCTGTCAAACAAATAACCCCCTTAAAAGGGGGTATTTGTTATGTACTATAAACCAAAGCTTATCATTAGACTTTTATCAACTTTTTTCATAAGTTCTTTGTCCAAATGACAAATCTTTTCTTTAAGTCTTCTTTTATCAATTGTCCTTATTTGCTCAAGTAAAACTACAGAATCTTTTACTAATGCATAGGATTTTGCATCAATTTCAATATGAGTTGGCAATTTTGCTTTATTAATTTGAGAAGTTATTGCAGCGCATATTACTGTAGGGCTGTATTTGTTACCAATATCATTTTGTACAATAAGTACAGGTCGTACGCCTCCTTGTTCAGAACCAACCACAGGACTTAAATCTGCATAGAAAACATCGCCTCTTTTAACCACCACATCTCTCACACTCCACTACTTGCTCAATTATCTTTTCAACCTCTCTTTCTGCTTCAAAACATAATTTTGATAAATCCAAATTAATTTCAGCCATTTCCTGATAACCCTTAATCATAATATCTTGTTCTTCGTCAGAGGTCTTCTTAATCTTAAAGTTTTTATTCTTTTTGGACACTGCAAATCACTCCTATTCATATGAGTCTATAGACTCAATGGAAAATACTTGATTAAAAATCAAAGATATAAAATCCTTTAATTAAATACAAGTATTTTCATAATGTATTTTTGCCAATGAAACAATTTTTATACAACGCTTTTATGAATATCAATTAATTTTTTCATCTATTTTTTCCGATTCATTAACATACATAATTTTCTTAATAACTTCTTTATTTTCTATATAAAGTCTGGGTATTCTTTTACCAACCATACAAACTACTTCATAATTAATGGTTCCAATAATATCTGCTATTTCTTCTGCAGAAATTGAATTTTGTCCCTGCTGTCCTATTAAAACAACTTCCGTTCCGACTTCTACATCAGAGATATGACTGACGTCCACCATAAACTGATCCATACAAATATTACCAATAATTGGCGCATACTCACCGTTAATTAAAACTCTGCCCGAAGAAGACAATCTTCTGGAATACCCATCTGCGTAGCCTACAGGAATGGTCGCCACTTTTGTTTTCTTTGAAGTAATAAATTTGCGACCATAACTAACGGGTGTGTTTTCTTCCACTTCTTTTACAAAAACTACTTGAGACTTTAAAGACATCGCTGGTTTTAAATGAATTTTTTCCTTATTCACCTCATTTGAAGGATATAAACCATATATAATAATCCCCGGACGGATTAAATTCATATGCATTTTTTCATCAAGCATAAAACCAGCACTGTTAGAGCAATGTTTAACAGGAATTTTCAAGCCTTCTTCTTCAAGCGCTTTAATAAAAGCATTAAAAATACTAAATTGCTGCTGGGTAAAAGATGTATCAGCCTCATCTGCAGAAGAAAAATGCGTAAAAATTCCTTCTATATTGATATTAGGCAATTGGTTTATTTCCTTAATGGTTTTAATAGATTCTTTATCAGGTTTAAAACCAATCCTGCTCATGCCGGTATCAATTTTTAAATGAATTTTGGCTTTCTTGTTTTGTTTTACGGCTGAATCAGAAATAGCCTTTGCCATTTCAAAGCTGAAAACTGTCTGTATCAAATCATATGAAACCAACTCACCGGCCTGTTCTGCAGGCGTATAACCCAAAATAAGAATAGGAACGTTAAAACCTTCTTCCCTAAGCTGTTTACCTTCATCTAATATGGCAACTGCAAGTCTTTGCACGCCGTTTTCAATTAGTATTCTGGATTCCTCTATAGCGCCATGACCATAAGCATCTGCTTTTACAACTGCCATTATTTCTGTATCTTTTGAGATATTTTTCTGAATCTCTTTGATATTGTTTGAAATTGCATCTAAATTGATTTCTGCAATTACGCGATAATGTTCACTCGTCATTGGTGTTCCCCCTATATTCCCCCTGAAAATTACATACTATTGGATTTGTTAATTCGAAAAACACTTTCATCTAAATTAACATTATACTTAAATTCTAAGTATTCGACAATAATTCTTTCTTTTCCTTCTTTATCATATATTACTAATTTGACTGGATTAAGACTTTTATTTGAAATCCATAATTTTTCTGTCGCCAAGTATTTCCCGCCATCAGGAATAACCGCTTCCAAAACCGTATAATTTTCACTATTATGATTAAAAACTTCTAAGGCTACGCCTTCTGATTGAAGATAATTCTTTAAAAAGGCTCCCAAAAAAATTTCATTAGCACTCTCAGACTCTGGCTGTTCAGTAATAACTTCTCCAAGAATCCGGGGATTATATTGTATTAACTTTTGCCCATCATAAACCGTTACTAAGCCTTGCAAATTTTCAGGCGCAAGGATTTCTAACCTGTATTCTCCCGTCATTTTATAATGCTGTTTTGTCTTATATGTATTTTCTCCTTTATTGGATATAAAGCGTACATCTGCAATGCAACCATAATTTTCCATGGATGTAAGTTTTTCATGAATTTTTTCTATTGGTGACTTAGACTTTTCCTTAAAAGAACAGGATGTAAGAAAACATCCTGTTGCAAGTATAAAAAGAAGTAATAGCTTCTTTGCTCCTGTCACCAAATCCCCCCAAGTTTTTTATATAATTGTCTTTAACATATCAGCCCTGCTGACAATCCCTACAATTCTTCCTCCTTTGTCTACAACAGGTACACGGTTTACATTTTTATTAACCATGATATTGGCGATTTCTTCAATCGTCGCATCCTCAGTAATGGTATGAACCTCCCGTGTCATAATTTCTTCAGCAGTGGTCTGAGATAATTTTTTTAATTCCTCATCGTACTTTTTTATTTCTTCAGAAAATAGTAGACTACCTAAAAATTCAATATATGCCGGAAAAGTAGATTCTTTTTCTTTTAAAAACAAATCTTTTTCAGTCACTACGCCGATAACTTTATTTTCATCATCTACAACAGGAAGCCCACTGATTTTATTTTCAAACATTATTTTTGCAATATCTTTTACAAATACATCTTTTTTTATGGCTAATACGTTTCTTTCCATGATATCTTTAGCCTTCATTTCTTACCTCCTGGTTTTCATAATACATTTTTATCGCTTCTGGCGTATAACGGCATATATCTCCTGCCAGCATACCGTGATATCCTAATTCCTTCGCTGCCAAATCTCCTGCTTTACCATGTAAGAAAACACCTAATACCGCTGCTTTATAGGGATCCATATTTTGAGCAATCAAGCCTGAAATAATACCAGTTAATACATCACCCGAGCCAGCTACGGACATACCTGGATTTCCTGTCGTATTAATATATATTTCTCCATTAGGATGTCCTATTATTGTTTTTGCATCTTTTAATACCAAAATTACATTCCATTTATGACAAAAATCTCTTACAATTTCAACAGGCTTTTCTAAAATTTCTTCAATGGTCTGACCAGTCAGCCTGGCCATTTCTCCAGGGTGAGGTGTCAGAACGATAGGTACTTTTATATTTTTTAGCATTTCAATATTTCTTGCAACCGCATTAATACCATCAGCATCAATCACAATAGGCACCTTTGAATTTTGAATAATAAGCTCCATTAATTCAATAATTTCTGCATTTTGCCCCAATCCTGGCCCAATAGCAATCATACTTGCATTTTCAAGATGCGCTTTGATGGCATAAAAACTCTCTTTACACAATTTCCCTTCATTGTCTGGAAGCGGTACAGTAATCACTTCTGTTAATTTTTCTTCCAATATGTTGTTGATACTTGCAGGAACTCCCAGGCTGACAATTCCTGCCCCCACCTTATACGCACTTAAACAGGTTAGGGCAGCAGCACCTGTCATTCCCTTAGAACCAGCAATAACTTGCACTTTTCCATAACTGCCTTTATTGCTCCTTGTGAAACGGATAGGAATTAAGCTTTTGACTTCCTCATCCGTTAAAACATTCATCTTAAGCTCCGCTTCTTCAATAATCCGTCTGGGTATGCCTATATCAGCTATAACCAATTTACCGACATAATCTGTACCGGGATAAAGATACAAGCCAGCTTTAGGCAAGGCTAAAGTAACCGTTTTATCTGCTTTAACAGCGTTCCCTAAAACCGCCCCTGTTCTGGAATCAATCCCTGAAGGAATATCTACAGATATAATATATTTTCCATAAAAATTAATTAAATCAATTAAATCCTTGTAAAGTCCTTCGATCTTTTTAGACAAACCCGTACCAAAAATTGCATCAACAACAATATCACTTCTTTGAATTAAATATGCTATTTCATCATCAACTACAGAAGCCGGACTAATGGTTTTTATAGGGATCCTTAAATTTTGAAGAATATCAAAATTTGTTTTTGCATCACTTCTAAGGCAATTATAATCTCCAATAAAAACAACTGTCACATTTAAATCCATATGACTTAAATGTCTTGCAATGCCGAAGCCGTCTCCTCCATTATTCCCCTGTCCGCAGAAAACAGTTACTCTGGTATTTACTGTAGGCCTGATATCCTTTATTATCTCATTAACAACAGCAATAACTGCATTTTCCATCAATATAATACCAGGAATGCCAACTTTGTTAATCGTCGCTTCATCAATCATCCTCATTTCTTCTCCACTGCATATTTTCATAGTTTCCCTCCATTTCTCTTTCTATTATCAAAGTATTCTAAGTCAACTTTGAGCAAGGGCATACGCAATAGCATATTCTCTCGAATGAGAAATTGTCAGTAAAATCTCTGAGATCATCAGTTGTTCCATAATTTCTTTAGCTTTATTATGAAGCAATACACAGGGCTTACCCTTCTCATCCCGAACGATTTCAATATCTTTTAATTCAAATTTGGCAAAACCGGTTCCAAGTGCTTTAGATACTGCTTCCTTTGCAGCAAAAGTGCCGGCAATCGTATGTAAATTATTCTTTTTGCTTTCAAAGAGTTCTTGTTCTCTGGCTGTGAAACATTTTTTCATAAAGTTTGAATTCTTTTTTACAGCTTCTTCTATCCGTTTAATTTCGATGATATCTGTACCAATTCCGATTACCATTCCGTCACCGCCATAATTTTTTATCTAAATATTCAATAAGTTCCAGGCCAACAAGATCATGTAAGTAAGAATAGATTTCACTTGCTTTCTCCTCATGAATGGTTTTTTCTTCAATTTTGTTTTTGAGTATTTCTCTCGTTTTTTCAATCCATTCTGTTAATTCTTTTAATTTTTTCTGATGCACTTTCATCTCTTTATACGAAATGATAACACTTTCCTTTAAAAGTCTGTAATTCGTTTCCTCAATTTCATCAGGTAATTTTTCTAATCTTTTTTGAATCTTTTTTAACTTATTATTGATTTCTAAGATATATTTTTTGTTCTTGCCCATTTTTTCTTTTGCCATCTCAATTTCATTGGTAAAAGCTTCATCGGTAAGATTTAAAATATCGCCCATCAATTGTTTTTTTAATTTTATGTAGTCCTTATAATCATTGTTAAGCTGCCCTTGTTCTTTAAGTAAATTGCTCAGTGTTTCTTCTAAAAGGAGTATTTTTTTAGTTTTCTTTTCTTGGGGAAAAATATTATGCCAGTTCTTATCAAGTATTAAAATCGGAACTTTTTTTAAAAGACCGTCATCCAATTTAATATCTTTTTTCCAAAACAGCATCTTCCCCTCCTTAAAGTTTAAAGCTTTTTTTAAGAGAAACCGTCTTAAAACCTAAAGCGTCCCAAAAAACTTGTCCAATTTCATTATCTATATCAACGTTAATATTAATATACTCGACTTCCTTCTTTTTAAAGTCCTGGATTAAGGCTTCCGTTAATTTCTTCCCATACCCCTTTCTTCTGTATGGGGATAAGATGAAGATTTCTTCGATGCTGCCTTCATATTTTATATCGTATAATAATGGAAGTTTATGAATAGTTCCCCTGATATAACCGATCGGTTTATCTTCTTCTATTATGTAAATTACACTTAAAGCACCTTTTATAACCCATTCTAATTCTCTTCTTTTTTCTTCCTTCCAGTCCCTGGACAAAGGAAAATAAAGTTTTTTATCCTTGTGATAATTGATTAACTGATTCCACAAAAATATTAAGTGGTCTATATCTTTTAACTGAGCTTTTCTAATATTCATCATTCTTCTTCTCCAAAAAAATGTTCTATTCTAATTTTAGCATTGAATAAATTGAATGCCAAGAAAACCGAGGAAAATATTCCCCGGTTTTCTTGGTGATAAACCTGTATAAAAAAATACAGGTAATATTAAATTTAATCCACAAAATCCAAAAGTTTATAAATAACCTTTGATGCTTCTGCTCTTGTCACATGCCTTTCAGGTTTAAAGCTGCCATCGGGATAGCCATTTATAATATAATAATAAACTGCCAAAGATATTTCATCTTTATACTTTACCTGACCAATATCCTTAAATTCTGCCTGATAACCTTTCTCATAACGATAACCTAAATACTTTAATACTTGTCCTGCCATAAATGCCATTTCTTCTCTTGTTATGGGGTCATTTAATTGATTATAATTGGCTCTGCAATCAGATATATTCACTAAATTAAGCTGTCTGGCAGCTTCTAAATATCCTTCTTTTTCAAACCAATCCCTACCGTCTTCCTCAGGCATCCGTTCATAATGAATAGCGCGCATAAGCATCGCCATAAATTCTACCTTCGTAATTTCTCCTTCAGGCCTGAAAGTGCCATCCTCATAGCCTTCTGCTATTTTTTTGTCAATAATCGTTTCAATATAATGGATGGCCCAGTGATTTGGAGGAATATCTGTCATTCTATAAATAGATTTTACTTTGTCCTTGTTAAAATCATACTTAACGGGCTCTGTTGAAAAAATAAATCCTCTTTTATCTTTAATAAAAAGCCTGAAATAAAATTCTCCTTCATATTGGTCATCTAAAATAAGATTGACTGTACCATTTTCATTTTGATGCATAGCACTCCCAAAATAAGCCTTCGTGCTTTCCCCAGGGGATACCGTTTTGATGGGTCTTGGAAAAATAATATAATCTGCAGCTGGATAAGCCACTAAAGTATATTCATACTCGTCATATTTTGAAATTGGATTCCATGTAACTTCATATTGAAAATAGCCTGACATAATTTCTTTATGTTTTTTTATGCTTATTTGCGGTTTAACAGGAATATCTGGTTCCATAGAAGTGTAACCCGCTAAACCTAACCAATAAAGATAAAGACCTGGAACATCTGCTGCTAAGGGAATAGAAAGATTTTCCTGCGGGGACAAATTAAAACTATCCGTCGAATAATAACTTGCTTTAATGTTTTGTTCGACCCGTTCCTGTACATCCTTATAATCTGTAGACTTTTTTGCATTAGGTGAACCAAAAAGCTGAACATAATCATTGGCAGCTATCTCAGCAACATCCCACTGATAACTATAGCGGTTATCCTGAACTGAAAAGTAACCAACTTCTTTATATTTTTCCAGTCCCCTTATCTTTGCATAATTGGTTTCCTTCCACTGATTAAAATGCTTATTTTCTTTGGTCATTAAATAGTATAATGTAAAATGATGCCCGTATTCATGAGCAAGGACCCGGGCAAATTGTGAAACATCCGTATATTGATCCCCGTTAAAAATTTCTATATAGCGACCAGGTTTATATACATATTCCCCTTCACTGTTTATATCATAATCTTCATAATAGCAGGCTAAAACGCCTTCCGGGGAATCCGGATAAATATAGATGTATGTCAAATATTTTATTTCTTCTCCATGAAAATTCTTAAGTAACTCATCGTAAACTTCTTTTAACTTTTCTTGACTTGCCCAGTTATAGGAAAAACTAACTATTGTTACGCCTTTTTCTCCTTTATATGAAGCCAGGGGTAAGCCATATTCTTCTCTGGCCTTTGCCAGACCATTACTGGAAAACAAAAGAAAGAAAAAAATAAAGAAAAACACTCCTGAAAATAACTTTTTCATATCTTCACCCCTTTTTAAAAGCTCCTCTTATCTCGTAATTATATATAATAATTATTGAATTCTTATTACATTCAAATTAAATCATTTTAATAATTAACCAAAGGATAACGTGAGAAATAAAAAAAGCTAACAAATAACTTGTTAGCTCAACAAAAGAGGAACAAACCCTATTACAAGGCCTAAAAGACCTCCTAACCAAGTGATTGCTTTTAACTCTCTGTCCACTACAGAAAGAATAATCTCTTCCATCTCATCTGTATCAAATTCTATAATTCTATTTTCAACAATATCGGATATATCTAATTGCTTAATGAAATCTGAAGAATGTTTAAGGACAAATGCTTTATATGCTTTCAGGGTAAAATGCTTAATCTTATCTTCTACCACACTTTCCAATCCTTCAAACCATTGATTCACTGGAGTAGATAAAAGCCTGTCAGATTCTTTTTTAATCAGATTTCTGATAAACTCTTTCCATTCTTCCCTGGCAATTAAATGTTTTAAATAAGATTTAATCCGATTCTCAATTGCCTGGTCAATATCTGGTTTAACTGATTTTACTATACTTAAAATATTTTTTTCTTTTTGATTGTTGATGTACTCCTTTAACTTTTCTTTTAAGGTCTCAGTTTTTTCTCCCTGACTTAAATAAAAAATAATCTTATCGTAAGTTTTTTCAAATTCTTTCTCATTTTTTAGAAATTCAATTTTTTCAATCCATTGACAAACAGGCTTTTCCAATAGCTGCTTAATAAACATGTCTATTTGTTCAAATATTGCTTTTTGATTGGTCTCATCTTCAATACAGCTTTTTAAGTAGCTTTTAATTTTGTTATAAAGCTTATCGACATCAACAAAAATTAAAGTCAGTTTTCCCAAATTGTTCCTTATAAATTCCTGCAAAATTTCCTTAATTTTATTTTCTACAGAAGGCTGTTCCAAAATTCCTAAAGCTAAAGGCATCCATTCCGGTAATTGGCTCTTTGCAAAATCCATAGCCATTTCTATAAAAATATCAGGAATAATTCTGGATGATGAAAAATTATCCTTACATAGCTGATTTTTTAAATGAAGTATTTGATGGATAAGCTGATGTTTAACGGATTCCTCTATTAAAAAATCTATTTTTATATAATCTTCAAGTTTTATGTCTCCTATGCAGACATCCAATTTATCCTCAATAAAACTGGCAATAAAACTTGCAAAATTATCTAAGTTTTCCTCCTGACTAAGATAATCTATTACCCATGAAGTCAGTTTATCACTGATTAATTCAATATTTTTTTCCTTATCATCTTCTAAAATAAAAGTTAAGAAATCATTCAGAGAGTAATTGTTTTTATAACAAATATCATGATAAGTATCCGCTGCAACATGAGCAATACTCTCTAAAAGTTCTTCACTCGATAAAGCCCTGACAATCACTTCTTCAGAAAGAAGATATTTTGCTGTGGTCGTACCAACACTTCTTGCAATTCTCTCTTTCTCTTTAGGAATCAGACCTGGGGTAAAAGGAAGTTTTAAATTAAAAACCTTTATTTCTTTGTGAGGCCTGAAAAGCATTTTTATAGCAAGCCAATTGGTAAAATAACCAATGATACCACCTATGACAGGGCTGATAAAAAACTTAGCATACTCCATCTTTTTTTATGACTCCAATCACTTATGTAATTTTTTTAACTGAGCTTCTTTCTTCTGCATTTGACGGTTAATCCGATAAGACAATGTCATTAAGCTATCTGATAAGTGAACGTCTTCTACTATGACATCCGAGGAAAGATCTAAATCAACCGGAGAAAAATTCCACAAACCTTTTACACCCCAACTGGCTAAATCTTCTGCTACCTTTCGGACTTTAGATTTAGGCAGGGTCAAATAAGCAATGTCAATCTTGTTCTCTTTAACAAAAGCCTCCATTTCATCTATGTCTTTTACTTCAATTCCTCTTATTGTCATTCCAATTAATCTGGGATTCACATCAAATAAGCCACAAAGGACAAAACCTCTTTCTTCGAATTTTACATAATTCGCTAAGGCTTGTCCTAAATTTCCCACACCCACAATGATGACTTTATATTTATTGTCCAGACCTAAAATTTTAGCAATTTCTTTATATAAATACTCTACATTATATCCGTAACCTTGCTGACCAAAGCCACCAAAATTGTTTAAATCTTGACGAATTTGCGAGGCAGTAACTCCCATCCTCTCACTGAGTTCCTTAGATGAAATACGCTTAATACCATTCTCAAGAAGTTCTCCTAAGTAGCGATAATACCTTGGTAAGCGTCTTATCACCGCCATTGATATTCTTCTGTTAGCGGGCAATGTTTTTTCTCTCCTTTCCTAAAACTATGTTTAAATTATAACATTTATTTAAAAAAACTGTCAATCAGCCTTTCCTTCCATATTCTTTTTTGATATCATTATATAAAATAAGCAGTTGAGGTGCTAGTTATGATTTTATCATGTAAAGATATCAGTAAGTCTTTTGGAATAGATCAAATCCTTAAGGATATTAGTTTTCAAATAGAGGAAAAAGAAAAAGTTGCTGTTACAGGTGTAAATGGTGCGGGAAAATCTACCTTATTTAAAATTCTGGCTGGAGAAATTGCTCCTGACAGTGGTGAAATTTTTAAAGCAAAAGAGGCTGTAATTGGCTATCTTCCTCAAAATGCAGAAATGGATTCTGAACATACAATTTATGAGGAAATGCTTAAAGTCTTCAAAGATGTTATGGAATTAGAAGCCAATCTCCATGCGCTCGAAAAGGAAATGAGTACTCTTAACGGAAGTAAACTTACTAAATTAATGGACAAATATTCAGCCCTCCAGCATCAATTTGAAGAATTAAACGGATATGGATATAAGAGCCATATTAAAGGGGTTCTTAAAGGCTTAGGTTTTAATGATAATCAACTCTGTCAACCCATTAACCAATTATCTGGGGGACAAAAAACTAGAGTAGCCCTGGCCAAATTATTATTATCTTCCCCTTCTCTTTTGCTTTTAGATGAACCTACCAACCACCTTGATATCTCAGCAATCGAATGGCTCGAGGAGTTTTTAAAAAATTATCCCTATGCTGTTCTGATTATATCTCATGACAGATATTTTTTAGATAAACTGGTCACAAAAGTCATTGAAATTGAAAATAACCAGGCTAGTTTATATAAAGGTAACTACTCTTACTATGCTAAACAAAAACAAATTAATCGTGAAATACAATTAAAGCAATATATAAATCAGCAAAAAGAAATTAAAAGACAAGAAGAAATTATACAAACGCTCAGGTCATTTAACAGGGAAAAATCTCTAAAAAGAGCCATCAGCCGCGAAAAAGCTTTGGAAAAAATGGAAAAAATCCAGGCACCGGCTGCTCTGCCGGCTTCAATGAAATTTTCCTTAAAGCCAAGGTTTGAAAGTGGAAATGATGTTCTTCATGTAGAAAATCTTTCAAAATCCTTTAATGGTAAAAAGTTATTTCAAAATATCTCCTTTCATTTGAAAAAAGGAGAAAAAGTAGCTCTTATTGGGCCTAATGGTATCGGTAAAACCACTTTATTCCGCATTTTACTTAATCAATTAAATTATGATGAAGGCAGTTTCCGCCTGGGCACAAACGTAAAGATAAGCTACTACGATCAGGAACAGCAAAATCTTTCTCTTAACAAAACGATTATAGATGAAATATCCGATGCTTATCCTTCATTGACTTTAGGAGAAATACGGAATATTTTAGCAGCCTTTTTATTTACAGGTGATGATGTCTTTAAGCCAATAGCCAGCTTAAGTGGTGGCGAAAGAGGCCGGGTCTCTCTTTGCAAAATTATGCTTTCAGAAGGAAATTTTCTTCTTTTAGACGAGCCTACCAATCATCTTGATCTGATTTCAAAAGAAATATTAGAAGATGCTATAAACCACTATACAGGAACCATATTGTATATTTCCCATGACCGATATTTTATCAACAAAACCGCTTCTAAAATTTTAGAACTCTCTCCTTATGGAATTACTGAATACTTGGGTAATTATGATTATTATCTGGAAAAAAGAGCTCAAATAAAAGATGATGTAAAAGCCTCCATGGAAAAGGAAGAAAAAACAAAATCCTCAAAAGATGAATGGCTCCGCCAGAAAGAAGAACAAGCCCAGCAAAGAAAACTGCAAGCCCAAATAGAGCATATTGAAAACCAAATTCATGATATAGAACGTCAAATTGAGGAAATCAATGAATTATTATGTCTTGAGGAAGTTTATACAAGTCCGGAAAAATCCAAAGAAGCTTATGATGCCAAAGTTAGTCTGGAAGAGAAATTAGAATCCCTGTATCAACAATGGGAAGAATTACATTCTAATTTATAGCTATATTCAATCAAAAAATCTCCTTCTTGGTTTATTATTTTGCCAATTAGGAGATTTTTTATTCTTGACCTATTCTTTATGATATCCTTGACTATTATATGGCCTCATCTTTTATAAGGGCATAAATACATGAATCCATAATTTGCCCCTTTTTATAAACACTTTTTCTCAGAATACCTTCCAGCCGAAAACCTGCCTTTTCGAGGACACGCCTTGAAGCGGTATTATCAGCATAAGGTTCTGCAAATATCCTGACAATATCATATTTCTCAAAAGCCATTTTACAAATTTGCTTTACAGCCTGGGTCATAATTCCTTTTCCCCAAAAAGGTTCTCCAAGCCAATAGCCTAACTCAGCACTTTTGCAATAAACATCATCTTTTAGAAAAATTCCTATGCTCCCAACTGCTATGCCATCTATGTCAATGGCCCTTAAAATCACTTTTGATTCATCAGCCGATATACAGGCATTAATATGTTCTTCTGCATCTTTTAAACGATATGGATAAGGAAATGCATTGTGTAATTTATCAGCAATCTTTTTATTATTTGCATATTCTGCAATGCTTTTAGCTAGCGTCCTCAGCTTTCCATTTTCTAAGAATAAAATTTATAGCTGTCAAAAGATATCCTCCTCTAAAAATCATGCAAGCTCAGCCATTAAAAGAAGATCTTTATCTAAAACTTTTAATCTCATAAAGGTATTTTCTGCTTCTGTAAATCCTAATTTGCGATATAAGGGCTTGCCTGCTTCAGTTGCTAACAGTTCAACAGATGAAACCTTTTGCTGTCTTGCCTCTTCAATAAGCAATTGCAGTAATTTAGAAGCGATTCCCCTTCTGCAATATTCCGGATAAGTAAAAACATTATGTATCATAGCTGTTTTCCCAGTAATAAAATTAGGATTGGGCGGCTTTTCACTAATTGTCAAAAAAGCCACTGAAACGGGCTTATCATTAATTTCACATAAATAAGCTATAAAGTCGCCTAAAGGAATATGCTTCTGAAAATAAATAAATAATTGTTCCTCAATAATTCGGCTTTCCTCTTCAGTCATAGGTTTTACGTAAGAAGTTAAGAAATCCATTCGAAGCTTTACCAGTACAGGTACATCTTCTAAAACCGCTTTTCGGATATTCATAAAACCCCCCTAAAGTACTTAATTTTAAATTCAGCCAAAAAACAATTCATTGCGTATACTCTTTTGGTAAAAATTAAAAATAATATGAAACATAATACTTTATTTATAGGCAAGAGTCAATATTTTTTTTATTTTTTAATGTATGAATTTCATCCTAAAAAACTGATTTTTAGACATCTCTTATATGTTTAATCCTTAGAGTTTTTGCTTTCAAAAACAGATCTCTGAATAGGTAAAAAAGCTGATAGAATTAAATTCTATCAGCTTTCTTTAAATGCTTCATCATATTTTCAGTTACATTTCTGACATGTTGATTGGTAAGTCTTTCTGCTTCTTCTGGATTTCTATCTTTTAATGCTTTTAGTATAGCCTTATGCTCCTGGGTTGATTTCAGATCCCGTCCTGGCATGGCTATCGATTCCATTCTGGCCCGTTGCACATAAATATGAAAATCCGATAAAATGTGCTTTAAGGGCCTGCTATTGGAAGCTTCGTAAATAATTTCGTGAAATTGTGTATCTAATTCATGTAAATGTTCTACATCGTGTTTGCCTGCATAAAACTCTGTTAATTCAATGATTTCTTCTAAGCGTTTTAATTGCTCATCGGTTATATGAGCTGCCGCCCATCTTGCAGCCAAACCTTCAATTAATGAACGAATGATGTAAATATCCATAATATCTTGCTCTGTTATCCCTGCAACGACAGCTCCTTTATTAGGGATAGAGATTACAAGACCCTCAAGTTCCAATTGTTTTAATGCTTCTCTTACTGGAGTACGGCTTACACCCAATTCTTTAGAAACAACAATTTCTTTTATTGAATCTCCTGTCTTGTATTTTCCATTTAAGATATCTTCTCTTATTTTGTGAAATACTCGACCCTGAAGTGAGTATTTATCACTCACTTCTTTACTAAGATCATAGCTCACAATCGTCCTCCTTAATGACTCCAATGATTTATAAAGCAAAAACTGCCTTAATTCACAGGAGGTATAGCATTTATTATAAAGATTTAATGGTATCCATCACATAATCAGCAAATTCCTGATTGGTTGCTCCTGTATCACGGCCTGTAATAACAAGTTTCTTTTCTGTTCTGGTACAAATATCCATGGCTTGATCTAATTTCTTAGATTCTTCTACATAACCTATATGAGACAGAAGCATAGAAGCAGCACGGATAATACTACTGGGGTCAGCATACTTATCTCTGCCTTCAGCCACCATTCTGGGTGCTGAACCGTGAATCGCTTCAAACATAGCATAGCGCTTACCAATATTTGCACTGCCGGCTGTTCCTACACCACCCTGGAATTCAGCTGCCTCGTCCGTTAAGATATCTCCATAAAGATTTGGAAGAACAAATACCTGAAAATCTCTTCTTCTTTTTTCATCGACTAATTTAGCAGTCATAATGTCTATATACCAGTCATCCATTTCGATTTCCGGATAATCTTTAGCCACTTCTTTGCATATATTGAGAAACTTTCCGTCAGTTGTCTTAACTACATTTGCTTTGGTAACAACCGTAACTTTTGTCTTTCCGTTAGCCCTTGCATAATCAAAAGCTGCTCTGGCAATCCTTTCAATACCTTGAGTGGTCATTACCTTAAAATCAAAAGCTAAATCATCAGTAATATGGAACCCTTTAGAACCAAGAGCATATGCTCCTTCAGTGTTTTCCCTGAAGAAAGTCCAGTCGATTCCTAACTCCGGCACTCTCACAGGACGCACATTGGCAAAGAGGTCTAACTCTTTTCTCATGGCTACATTAGCACTTTCTATGTTAGGCCATGGATCTCCGGCTCTTGGAGTTGTTGTAGGTCCTTTCAATATTACATGACATTTTTTGATTTCTTCCAGAACATCGTCAGGAATAGCCTTATTCACTTTTGCCCTGTTTTCTATAGTAAGTCCGTCAATAACCTTAAACTTAACCTTTCCTTTTTCTACCTCATCTTTTAATAAGAATTCTAAAATTCTTTGAGCCTGGGCGGTAATCGCAGGACCTATACCATCTCCCCCTACAATACCAATAATGATTTGATCAAGACTTTTATAATCAAGAAAATCTCCCTGACTTTTCATCATTTCTACTCTTTTAAGCTGTTCTTCTACAAGCTTTCCAAACTTTTCTTTAGCTTCTTCAATCATTTTTGTGTAGTCCATGTCATGCTCCTCCTTATTATTCTTACTTTGCATTTTGTTGCTTAATAAGATTAATCTTACCGCCTGCTAAAAGCATTTGTCTTTCTCTTTCTGAAACCTCTAAACTCATTTCGTATTGAGTGCCCTGAGTTTTATTTTTAACAACCACTGTATCTCCTTTTACTTGTTCTACAGCATTTTCAATCACCAATTCATCAAACTCCTGTATTTTGTCATAATCTTCAGGGTTCTTAAAGGTTAAAGGCAGTATTCCTGAATTAATTAAATTCGCTTTATGAATTCTGGCAAAACTTTTTGCAAGAACCCCTTTTACACCTAAATACAGTGGAACTAAAGCAGCATGTTCTCTGGAAGAACCCTGACCATAGTTTTCTCCCCCTACAATAAAGCCGCCGCCATTTTCTTTTGCTCTTTTGGGAAATTCTTCATTACATGGTGTTAAACAAAATTCAGCCAAATACGGAATATTGGATCTAAAGGGCAAAAGCTTTGCGTTTGAAGGCATAATATGGTCTGTCGTAATGTTGTCTTCTACTTTAATTAATACTTTTCCAGTTACTTCATCTTTTAATGGCGTATTAATAGGAAATGGCTTTATATTAGGACCCTGAATAACTTCTACAGAATCTGGATCATCTGCAGGAGGAATAATCATGTTATCATCCACAATAAATTCTTCTGGCATTTCTACAGATATCTCTTCACCAATCGTTCTTGGGTCTGTTAATTTTCCTGTTATAGCACTAATCGCTGCTGTTTCAGGACTTACAAGATATACACTTGCTGATGCCGTACCACAACGACCTTTAAAGTTTCGATTAAAAGTACGAAGTGAAATGGCATTGCTAGCTGGTGCCTGTCCCATACCAATACAAGGACCACAGCCAGATTCTAAGATTCTTGCACCTGCAGCAATTAAGTCTGCTAAAGCTCCATTTTGAGCAAGCATTGTTAACACTTGCTTAGAGCCTGGAGCAATAACCAGGCTTACACTTGGATGAACTGTTTTACCTTTTAAAATTTTAGCCACTTTCATTAAGTCCATATATGAGCTGTTGGTACAACTTCCTATAGCTACCTGGTCAACTTTAACATCCTTTAACTCAGATACTTTCTTAACATTATCAGGACTATGAGGTGCTGCTGTTAAAGGTTCAAGTTCATCTAAATTAATTTCAATAACTTCATCATATTCTGCATCTTCATCAGGTAATAACTCTTTCCATACTTCTTCTCTTTTTTGTGCTTTCAGGAAAGCTCTGGTCACTTCATCACTTGGGAAAATAGAAGTTGTGGCACCTAATTCTGCTCCCATATTGGTTATGGTTGCTCTTTCAGGAACGGATAAGGATTTTACTCCATCTCCTGTATATTCAATAACTTTACCAACGCCGCCTTTAACGGTTAATCTTCTTAATAATTCTAAAATAATATCTTTAGCTGTTACAAAAGGTTGCAATTTACCTGTTAATCTTACGTTTACAACCTTTGGCATGGTAATATAATAAGTTCCTCCACCCATAGCAACTGCTACATCTAATCCACCAGCCCCAATGGCTATCATACCAAGGCCACCCGCAGTAGGTGTATGGCTATCTGAACCTAAAAGGGTTTCACCTGGAACGCCAAAACGTTCAAGATGAACCTGATGGCAAATACCATTACCTGGTCTGGAAAAATATATTCCATGTTTATGAGCAACAGTTTGAATATATTTATGGTCATCGGCATTTTCAAAACCTTGTTGAAGCATATTATGGTCAATATAAGCAACGGAACGTTTAGTCTTTACCTTGTCTATACCCATAGCCTGAAATTGAAGATAAGCCATGGTACCAGTGGAATCCTGAGTTAAAGTTTGATCAATACGAATTCCTATTTCTTCTCCGGGAATCATTTTTCCTTCTACTAAATGTTCCTTAAGTATTTTTTGTGTTAAATTGAGTCCCATATTATAATTCTCCTTCCAATACATAATTTAATTCTTTCATGATTGCTAAAGTTACTTCTTCTAGTTCTTCATCTGTAATAACTGTAACTCTGCCTTCATCATATTGGGCATCAACCCATTCTTTAACTTTTACTACAATTTCATTGTTTTTGTCTAGAACCTTATCACCTTTTAAATTGAAGTAACTGTTAATCCAATGGGCTACCCCCGCCAGACCAGATGTATTGGATATTGCTACACGACAAGGACGATTCAGTAATTTGTCCGTATCAAAGATATTATAAATTTCTTCATTCTTCAATAATCCGTCAGCATGAATCCCTGCTCTGGTCACATTGAAATTCTTTCCTACAAAAGGCGTCATAGGAGGAATCTGATAGTTGAGTTCTTTTTCAAAATACTCAGCAATTTCCGTAATGACTGTCGTATCCATTCCATCGGTTGTGCCTCTGAATTGCGCATACTCTATAACCATAGCTTCTAAAGGACAGTTTCCTGTTCTTTCTCCTATGCCCAATAAGGAACAATTAACAGCAGAAGCACCATAAAGCCAAGCAGTTGATGCATTATTCACAGCTCTGTAAAAATCATTATGACCATGCCATTCAAGGAGTTCTGAAGGAACTCTTGCATGATGTACCAGGCCATAAATAATACCAGGAACACTTCTGGGTAAGGTTGCTCCAGGATATGTCACGCCATAACCCATGGTATCACAAGCACGAATTTTAACAGGCACCCCTGATTCCTCACTCAACTTCATAAGTTCATAAACAAATGGCACAACAAAGCCGTAAAAATCTGCCCTTGTAATATCTTCTAAATGACACCTTGGTCTGACACCGGTCTCAATACATTCTCTCACAACCGACAGGTAATGGTCAACTGCTTGTTTCCTTGTCATTTTTAATTTATAAAAAATATGATAATCTGAACAACTTACCAATATTCCCGTCTCTTTTAAGCCAATTTCCTTAACCATTTCAAAATCTTTTTTAGAAGCACGGATCCAGCTTGTTACTTCCGGATATTGATAGCCCCTTTCCAAACATTTATATACCGCATCTCTGTCTTTTTTGCTGTATAAAAAGAATTCACTTTGCCTTATAATTCCCTTGGGGCCTGAAAGTTTATGGAGCAAATCATAAATATGCACAATCTGTTCAGTTGTATAAGGTTCCCTGGATTGCTGTCCATCCCGGAAAGTCGTATCGGTAATCCATATTTCTTCAGGCATATTGATCGGAACATGCCGATGGTTAAAAACGACTTTGGGTATTTCTTCGTAATTAAAAATATTCCTGTATAAATTGGGTTCTGTCACATCTTGAAGAGGATATACAAATTCTGTTCTTTCTAATAAATTGGTTTTCTTATTAAATTCAATCATGGCCTTCCCCCTCATTTTACACTGATAAGCTTTTATAACAATTTAATAAGTATAATTGTATACAATTATACTTATCTTGTCAATGAATATTCTTAAAATTGTATTGTAAAAATAATAAGTTGCATTTCAATTAACATATAATTACAAACAGCTTGTTTATTTATTTAAGTTGTCTCTTAATTCATTTAAAAAACATGATTTTAATAACTTTTTACGCTTAACTAAAGTTTTTAAATAAAATTCATGGGTTAGATAGAAAATGAATTTACTCTTTTTAATTCCTTCAGATTCAGACCATCTGTTAATGAAAATTTTGAAACCTGTTATATTCTTTTCCTCTCCACAGCAAATCTACTACTTTTTCCACAGTGTTCACAATAAAATATGTGAACACATTTATCTTCCGGATAACCATCTATTTGTGACGTTAAAGACATAGGAAGATAAGGACTGTAGGAATCATAGTAATCCGCTTCTCTCCCCTTATCAACCATTTTTTTATTACATTTTTCACAATTTAACTCTATTAAAGCAAAACCATTACATAAAGGACAAACAAAATCCATATAAACATTCCTTTCTAAAGCTTTTAAAAGTTGAAAAAATATTAACCGCTCTTAAACAAAACCCATTATAAAGTAAATAATTGTTTTAATTTTTCACCACCATTTAACATAAATTTTATGGATTATGTGAATAACTTTTTTGTTTATCCACATAATCCACAACGTTATGCACAGCTCTACGCATTACTTTTTAAGGATTTTTTCATTTTTCCACATTCTTCACATCTAATTTTTATACATATTTTCACTGTGGATATTTATTTTTTTGGGTTACATAAATCGAATTATAACTTATAATTTTTACTTATTATTATGATGTCATATAAATAATTTATTCTACATAGATTTATAATTAAGAAGATGTTTCAAAATAATAAAGGGGGCTAATGTAAAAGATGAACCACTTAAATCAAAATTCTTATGAGCTTCAAGATATACCTGAACCTTTTAGAGGACAGCATAAAGACTTCTCCATCAATCCTAATCCGGGACAAATAGATTCTCAACCAGTGACAAGCTCTGGCTTTTATCCATCTTTCAAAATAGAAGACTTGCTTCTCATTTTATTACTTTTTCTATTACTAAACGATAATAAATAAGTGTTACTAAAGAAAAGTCCTTTTAAGGACTTTTTCTTTAGTAACACTTATTTTTAATTCTTCATAGTATATAACATACCAATGAAAAACCATCCATTGTGAAATATTGGCTGAAAGGAGGTGCCCATGTATGTCATCAGCTAAAGGTTTTAGTGGAGGATATAGTATTATATTTTTATTCTTCTTCTTATTATTATTTAATGAAGGATATGGCTCAAAATTTGATAATTCATTATTCTTTTTCCTATTAATTTTCTTAATTTTATTTGGTGGAATTGGCTATTAAGCCATAAAAGGTACATATCTAAAAAAGATATGTACCTTTTGCCATTTCTAAGATTAATCTTATTCTTTTTCCATCTTTACATGATCATCCATCATTTGTGTTCTAAAACGTTGTACTTCCATCTGAATACTTCTTGCTGTATTGATAAGATTCATCATCTCAATCATTCTGTCAAGATTCAAACGGTCTTCTTTTTGCAAAAAAGGCTTTATGGCTTCCATTAATACAACCTCTTTAGTTGGATTTTTTATAGTTCTTTCTTTATGCTTCATAACAAAATCGTTCATTTTTGATATATATTTTTCCTTTAACATATTTTTTAAAAGCTGAGTCATTTCATCGATATCTTTTCTTATATATTCTTTATTCATTAGCATGCCAGTTACATCATTCATATTCTCATCTGACATTTCTTCCCCTCCCTTCCAGAAGTTTTTGAATATCTATCAAACCCCAGCCTTGTTGGTCCTGTGGAAAGTTGAGGTCATTGGTACAATCTTTTAAATACAACTTTAAATCATTGGGTTGAATATGGGGATTCTTTTCAAGAAAAAGTGCTAGTGCCCCCGATACCATAGGGGTTGCCATAGAAGTCCCACTCTTTTTGACATAATAAGTTTTCAGCTCTTCTCTGGATAGTTCTTTATCAGGAATATAATTCTTATCTGAAGCACAAGACATAATGTCAGAACCCGGTGCAACAACATCTGGTTTTTTTATACAAGCTCTGGTAGGTCCTCTACCCGAATAATTGGATACAATATCACCATGAATGTCTACAGATTTTTGATCGTCAGAAGCGCCTACCGTAATAACCTTCCGGCTAATGCCAGGAGACGTAATGCTTTTACTTCTTGGTCCATCATTCCCTGCCGCAACCAAAGTAATAATACCTGCATCCCAGGCTGCATTAACAGCCTTTACCAATGGATCATTTTCTCCTTCTCTGTCAGGACTGCCTATAGACAAATTAGCAATCTTGATATTATACCTGTCTTTATTATCAATCATCCACTGTATGCCTGCCAAAACATTGGATGTACTCCCATTCCCTTTATGATCTAAAATCTTAATCCCTATTAAATAACATTCCGGTGCTATCCCCATATATCTGCCGTCAGAAGATATACCATTTCCTCCGATAATTCCTGCCACATGAGTGCCATGACCATTATCATCATAAGGTTTGTCGTAATGATTAATAAAATCCTTGAAAGCAATAATTCTATTTCTGGGGATTGTGAAATCTTTATGGGGATATATCCCTGAATCTAATACTGCAACCCCTACCCCTCTTCCACTGTAGCCCCGGTCATGAGCCCAATCTGCTTTTATCACCTTTCTTGAAATATCCATCTGGGCAGTAATGTGGGAATCTTCCTGAACTCTTCTTACGCCTTTTAAAGCCTGTAACTTGTGAATATTATTTTTAGGAACTTCTACAACATAAGATTGAATCATAGGAAGCCTGTATTTTACCTTACCCAGTTTACATATCTGGCATTCTTCCTCCTCTGAACTGCATTCAACAATAAGCTGTACTGTATCTTCCTTAAGATTTGTCTTTTCACTTTCATCTTTATATATGGTCTTTTTATTTGTCTGGCTCATTATCCCCAATAACAATAATGCCAATGACCGCTTCACATTCTTACTCCTTTCTTATTTACAATAACTCTATACTAGTGTATGAATCAAATAATTAATCTATTAAAGACTTTGTAATGCTTTACACTTTTTTATCTTCTCCATAACAAGGAGTTGTCCCAAAATTCTTCATTTTTTTCATCCTTTTGTCATTAACCTGTAACTTATGCATAGAATATAAACGTAAGATATTATTTATAAATAAGGAGGCATCTTTATGGCTGATTCTAAATCATACTGCGGTGGAACCAATACTCTTTTATTCCTGTTCTTCTTCCTGCTACTTTTTAATAACGGAGGCGGACTTTTCGGATATGAATCAAAAGGTCAGGGCGGATTTGGTGACTTCGCTGATAATTCATTATTCTTTTTCTTAATCATCTTCTTGATTCTGTTTGGCAGTTATGGTGGGGGAGTTTGTTAAAAAATAAAAAGCAGAGGCTTTCCTCTGCTTTTTATTTTTCAGCGTTTTAAAAGTAAAATAATTAAAAATAAAAGAAGTATTTCTTTTCCTTTTGACTCTCTTTGAATATTATTTATGCAAGCTTCATCAATTTCATAAACTCCATCCTGATCGACTATAATTTTTTCTTTTTTTTCTTCTTTTGAATCGTCGTCATTACTTTGCCTGTGTAAACTTTTTAACTTCTGATTGACATTCTCAAGCACCCTGATTGTATTCATAAATTTTTCTATTTCATCAAGCATCTGGTGATTTTTTGAATCCATAAAAGGTTTCAGGGCTTTAAGTAAAGTCATTTCTTTCGTAGGATTTTCCTGGGCTTGTATTCTATTTTCCTCAATAAGGGACTGTATTTTATTAAAATATTTTTCTTTGAACAAATTTATAATGCTCTCTCTTATTTGCCGGATATCTTCCTTAAAATCTATATGAGTTCCCAATAGACTTTCAATATCCTTAAGTAAATAATCCATTCTTATGCTTCCCTCCTCAGCTTCAAAATTACGCCTATCTATAATAGTGTATGATTTAAAATAAAAATTTGTTAATTCCTCTTTTTTAAGACAGCGAACATTTTCAGCTTATCCTTCATAGAATAAATTTAGAGACTACAATAACTTGTCATCTTTTAACCGATTCACACATAAATATTAATTAATATTGTTGTATGATAAACCTGTTTAAGGAGGCATAAGAATGCGTGACGAAAATCAAGCTCCTCCGGAAACCAATCAAGAGCAAGAAAATAACGGATATGATATTTCAAAAATGCTTGAAATGGCAAAGTTGTTTTCCAGTTTAATGAATCATAAAGCCTCAGAAGAGAATAAAGCTGTTTCTGTTCCAGTTACAAACCCCAGTCCTGTAATATCTCCAAATGCAACTATTTTATTTGATGAAACCATACATACACCAGAACTAAAAGTTGTCAAAGCCGCCATTCCCTATTTTGAGCCTTATCATCAAAAAATCCTTGGCGTTTTCGTTAAAGCCATGGAATTTAAAAGAGTCATTGATATGTATTATAAAAATCCCGAAAATCCATTGATAAACATGAATCTAAAATCCAATCCTTATTGGAAAACGGAAATGTTAAATTCTTTTAAACCTCATTGTTCCCATGAAAACCAATATCTGATAGACATCATGGTTAAGGTCATGGATATTGGAGAACTTATGAAAAAAATCCAAAGCTTAAAAATTGCTGAGGAAGTAAAAAAAATCCCAGAAACTACGGAAAAAAAGAATACAAAACAAAAATTAATTGAAAGCCTGTCCCCCTTACTCGATGATAATCAAAAACAAATGCTTAATTTATTTTCCAGTTTAATAGAATAAATAAT
>JAAYML010000084.1 GCA_012521395.1 Candidatus Epulonipiscium sp.
AATAAAATATTTAGACATTATTATTATAAGCGAATGATATTTTATAACTATTTATTATCACTTTTAAAAAATAATAGTTCCAATAGTAATAAAAAGGAGGAATTGTATGAAAGGTTTCCGGCTCAGGTTTAGAGGAAAAATGGTGGCTTTATTGGCAGTTCTGTTAATTGTCTTTGGTATAGCGCTTTATCTTTTCATCAGTAATGGGATAAGCCAATTAAACAATTATAACATGAAAAGACAATTAGAATCTATTTTAGATTTGGAATATGAACTTTTTTCTTTAAAATTTGAAGGGGAATGGACATTAAAAGACGGAGCTCTATATAAAGGTAATGTTTTGCTGGAAGATAATAGTGAGCTTGCAGATGTTGTGTCAGGTGCAAGCAGATATTCTGTAGCCTTGTCTACAAAAGAAAAAGTAGTCGCTTCTTCAATTAATGATTCTGCCATATCTCCTGAACTATTGAAGCAATTAGAAGAAAGTAAGCAAAATGTTATGGACGAAGTTGAAGTGAATGGCAATAAATATGAAGTGCTTTACAAACCCATTTTAGATGAAAATCAGGAATTAATCGGGCATTTCAGTGTCTGGGTACTAAAAGAAGACGTCATTGATATGAGTAATGCCATTCTTAATAAATTATTGCTTACGATTATAATAGCAATTGTTCTTGGAATTATTGCAGCCTTATTCTTTGGAACCGTGATTCATAAAGCTCTTTCCGAAGTAGTCAAAGATGTTACTAAAATATCTAATGGAGATTATATGATTAATACAAATAAATACAAGATTAATAGAAATGACGAAGTGGGGGAACTGTCCAGGGCTATTGTAGACATGATTAATAAACAGACCAGTGTACTAAAGTATGTTTCAGAAAATGCTAATAATATGGATACATCTTCAAAGGAGCTTCATGAAACGGTAGAAACGATTATGGCTCAAATAGAAGAAATCAGTTCTGCTACTGAAGACATTGTTGCTGTGATGGAAGAAGTAGATGCTGCCAGTGAAGAAGTTCATAATACCAGTGTTGCTGTTGTAGACAATATTAATAAGTTATATGAAAATATCAATCAAAGTAAGGGCACAGCAGAACAAATTAAAAACAGGGCAGAATCCATGAAAGATGCTTCTCAAAAATCCCAGGAAGAAACCAGCACCATTTATGTTCAAAAGAAAGAAAAAATCCTGGAAGGGATCAAAAAGGGAGAAATCGTTAAGGAAATTACCAATATGGCCCAACTTATTTCAAGTATTGCTGAGCAAACAAATCTTCTGGCTTTAAATGCAAGTATTGAAGCTGCCAGGGCAGGGGAAAGCGGAAGAGGTTTTGCGGTTGTAGCCGAAGAAATCAGGACATTGGCAGAGCAGTCAGCGAATACGGTTACAAATATTAATACCGTTATTACACAGGTATATGAGGCTTTTGAGAATCTATCGGACAATGCCAGGGATATTCTGGAATTTATCAATGAAAAAGTTAACAAAGATTATGAATTAATGTTAGAAACCAGTATGCAGTATCAAAGAGACTCTGAATTAGTTAATGAATTAGTTGCACAGTTTGTTGAGAGTACCCAGCAAATCAACCGTTCTGTAGAAGAAATTAAAAAACAAATTCAAGAAGTTTCTAAAGCAATTAATTCTGCGACGTTAAATACTCAAAATATTGCTTTTGGACTAAAAGAAACGACTGCTGCTGTAGAAAGTATTGAAGAGGTCGCGGCAAGACAGTCACAGTTGGGTGATAAATTAACTGGTCTTTTAGGGGAATTTACTCTTGCAAATTAAGAAAAGCAGACGATATGAAAAGCTGGGCTTTATTCCATAGGAATAAAGCCCAGCTTTTCATACATAGCATGACTAACATGATTGTTGACAGGCAGATTGTTGTCTTTTTGAAATTTATGTATAGCTGTTTTCATATGATCGCCATATTTACCGTCACAATAGCCATTATAATATCCCAAATCATTGAGTTTCCTCTGAACCATCAGGACGTCCGAGCCCGTATCGCCCGGTTCTAATACTCGGAAATAATCTCCAAAGGGACCAAAGCTCCCTTTAACAATAGTAACCTTTGTTCCGTGGGGAATCATTTTTTGGAGTTCTTTAGCATCCTTATTGTACATTCTAATGCAGCCCTGAGACAGAGGTCTTCCAATAGACCAGGGTTCATCTGTTCCGTGGATACCGTACATTCCCCAGGGAACATTGAAGCCCATCCAGGTTCCTCCAAAGCCTTCTCCCCAATCTGCTTTTGAAATAATGGTCCAGGTTCCTAAAGGAGAGGGAGAATCTTGTTTTCCGCCTGAAACAGGATAAATTTTAATGATTTCATCATCTTTAAACACATACATCTTATAATCATCCAGATCAATATGTATGTAATAAGGATTTTTATTTTGCTGAAAAACGCCCTGATAAAGGTGCATATAACTATGACGGTAATAAACCATATCGCAAAGAACTAAGGCCAGGATAAAAAGAAGTAAAAACTGTTTTCGAAAAGAATTCATGATAATCCTCCTTCTTTCCGCCTGTCATTTACATTATATGATATGAAAGAAATAGAGCTTACTAGAACAAAAAAAGACCAAATCAATTTGGTCTTTAACGGTATTTTTTAAGAATTCGTATGTCATTTCCTATTAATTTGAGTGCTTTATAATGGCCAAAAATTCTTGAGACGATTCTTTCTGAATATTGTTTTTGCCAGTCGTTAGGTGACAAGTTTGTAGAGATGATTGTATGTTTTTTATCTAATAAACGGCTATTAAGGCAATTAAACAATTCGGAACCTGTAAAGGATGTATTAAATTCTGTGCCTAAATCATCAATAATTAATAAGTCTACTGTAAAAATAGATTCTAAATAATCTTTTGTAAATTCATCATTTTCATCTTTATTAAATCTGGCTTGTTCAAAAAGCTGAAAGAGTTGAAAAGCCGTTAAGTAGATGACGGTTTTACCTCTGTCTAATAAATCTTTGGCAATACAATTGCATAGGAAAGTTTTGCCAAGACCAGGATTGCCGTAAAAAATAAGATTGTCAAATTGCTCATCAAACTGTTCTATAAAGCGGATACAGTGGCTGTATATCTGTTTAATATTTTCCCGTGGTGAAATATTACTTTCCGGATCTATTTCAGTAGAAAAATAATCAAAGTTAAAGTTATCAAAATTTTCTACAGCTAAAATTTCTTTTAAGTTAGACTGGTCATATGCGATATCGATAAGGGCTTGTTTAAAACAATGACACGGTTTATTGTTAATATAACCGGTATCTTTACAGCTATAACATTCATAGCTGGGTTCTAAATAATTTTTATTATATCCGTTGATATATAAAAGTTCAGCTTTTTCTATCATTAAATCTAAATTTTTTTGCTCAAGGGAATGGATAAGCTCTTCAGATTTTTCAGGATTTTGTAAAATTGCTTTAGAGATTTCTATCCCTGTTGAAGCTAATAATTTGTCAATTTCCGCAATACGTGGGATCTTTTTATAAACTTCTTCCTGTCTTTGTCTTAATTCTTTATTAGAGCGTTCCCTTTTTAACTCATAATCTTTTAATATTTTTTTGTACTGGCTTTCTCTTATACTCATTCGTATCATCCTTCTACTATTTAAGAATTTGTGTCAGGAATCTTTTTAAAAGAAATTTTTCTTTATTTCACTACAGTCATCTTCTTTAGAAAGTTCTTTCTGCAAATACTCTCTTTCTAAGCGCTCTAACTCTTCGAAGTCCCATTCTCTTTGCTTAAAGTTTACGAATTTACTGGGTTTGCTATAATAATCATTAGTATTTGAAGAATTGTTTTGCAGGTTTTTCTTTTGCAGATATGCAGCATCCAGTTTTTTTATATCTTCTAATGATTTAACACCATTTTTATTCCAGCTGTCAATGATTGTATGGGCATAACTAAACTTAGGCTCCTGAATTTGCGTAATGGTTCTTTTACATGCTTCTAAAATGATTTCCATAGGGGCATGAAGCTCATTGATCCATTTATTCATATATTCTATTTCAACTGGAGCCGGATCTCTGTTAAGACCAAAAGTTTTCATGATTTCTCTGAAATCTTCATTAAAAATTTTTATTCTTAGTTTTGCTTTTTCTAAAGTATTAATTCCTTCCTCTGCCCATGTAATGGCTACTTTTTCGATATAACGAATACTTCTGTGGTTATTGGATATGCAATGCTCCAGTAAGAGCTCTATCACATCTACGGGCAGTCTTAACCAGTCATAGAGGCTGTAAAGTATCTGCAAATCATTGTGGTTAAGCATTCTGCCAAGATATCTTTCTGCAATCTTAAAGAGGTGGGAGATTTCTGGATTTTTCATATATATGGATAATTCTTCAGGGCTATAATTTGGTCTTGTTTCATGATAAATATGTACTTTTTTATGCACGGAGTTCTTCGGACTATCCTCTTTAATTTCCTTGTCGGAAGGTATTTGGAAACCAATCGTAATCATGTCATCATTTTGTTTAAAATGAATTAAACCTTGCTCTGCCCAATATTGAAAGGCTTTAATGACGTCTGATTCTAACAAGCCCAATTTTTCTGAAATATCTTTGGTACTGAGAGATGGTTTTTGATGATAATAACAGCGGTATAAAAAAATATATACTTTTACAAAATTTCCATCGGCCTTTGGCAGATATTTATCGATAAATTCATTGTGAATAGGAGTTGTAGCAGGATCCGTACGATTTTCAAAATGAATCACTGTCATTACCATCTCTCCTTTCTTTTAAGCTTAATTGTATTGATATTATAACACATAGTTTATGGATTGTTTAGGAAAGAAAATTCAGACTTTCTTAATCAAAATAAAGTATAATTAACATAGATTATGTTAATAATTCTGTGGATAATGTGGATAAATTGAATAAATAACTCTTTTTAAATGTAAAATACCCAAAAAGTTTTACTTTTTGGGTATAAAAAACGATGTAAAAATATGGGATAAACTATAGTTATTAAGAATTTATTCACATGAATGAATTTCTTTTTCAACAGGAAAATTTGTGGATAATGTGGATATATTTGCTCCAAGCAGGTCTTCCCCAATTGTACCAACGTCTCCTGCCCCCATAGTTATCAACAAGTCGCCGGGGATACAATTTTGTAAAAGAAAATTTTCTATGGAATCAAAATCTGGAAAATAATACGATTCTTTTCCGATTTTAGCCAGTTCTCTTTGAAGATCCTTTGAATGTATTTCTCCTAAATCTTTTTCCCGCGCAGCATAAATATCAGTTAAGATGATTTTATCTGCTTCTTTTAATGCTTCTGCAAATTCTTTTAAGAACATTTTAGTTCTTGTATAGGTATGGGGTTGAAAAACACACCAGATAGTGTTATGAGGATAATGTTTTGCAACTTCCAGGGTTGCTTTTATTTCTGTGGGATGGTGTGCATAATCATCAACAATTGTAATACCTTTCAGACTGCCTTTTATTTCAAATCTTTGGTGAGTGCCTTTAAAATTATGCAGTCCTTTAATAATATCGGCGATTTCTATATTTAATTCAAAGGCTGCAGCAGAAGCAGCAAGTGCATTATAAATGTTATGAATTCCAGGGACATTTAAAGAAACTGTCCCCATATTTTTACCTTGATATAATAAGTCAAATTTTCCACAAGCTTTTTCATTATATTTAATATTGGCAGCAGTCCACATAACGCGGCTGGGATCTGTACCAAAAGTAACAACCTTGCAGTCGATTTCATCTAAAATAAGAGAAAGATTTTCAATGTCACCATTAATAATAAGGGCTCCATCTTTAGATATATTTTTTGCAAAGGCTGTAAAAGACTTTCTGATATGATTGATATCTTTAAAAAAGTCCAAATGGTCTTCTTCCATATTTAATATGATACCGATATACGGATAAAAATTAAGAAAGCTATCGCAATATTCACAGGCTTCTGTAATGAAATATTCTGATTGCCCAATCCGGATATTTCCACCAATGGCATCTACAATGCCTCCAACGGTAACAGTAGGGTCTTTTTTAGCTTGTATCAGGATATTAGACAGCATGGATGTCGTTGTAGTTTTCCCATGTGTTCCGGAAACAGCTATAGAATAAGGGAAAGCCTTCATGATTTCCCCGAGCAGTTCAGCACGGTTTAAAATAGTTAAATTTCTTTTTTGAGCTTCCACTAATTCAGGATTGTCCTTTTTAATAGCTGCTGTATAAATAACGAAATCCACATCATCTTTTATATTTGAAGCTAAATGACCTAAATAAAAGTCTACACCTAAATCTTCCAAATGCTTTATGATTTTTGTATTTTTTATGTCAGAGCCAGAAACTTTAAAACCTTTATTTAAAAGGATTTCTGCCAGACCACTCATACTGATTCCGCCAATACCAATAAAGTGAAATTTTTTATTTGTATCATTAAAATTAATTTTTGACATACTACACCTCAATTCGTTCTATTTTTAAGGCAGTTAAATATGCTGATAAAAATATATTCGGATAAGATTGAATAATTTATACATAAAATTGAAAAACATATTTTTATATTTATTTTTCTAAATATATTATTATACTATATTATTATTATTATAAAAAGTAATAAATTTAAATTCTAAAAATAAAAGCAGTATAGAATAAGAAAAATAAAACCGAATATTTTTTTAAAAAAATATTAAAATATTCGATGAGTTGGTATATAATAATAAAAATGAATCCTCCAGTCAATGAAAGGAGTATAAAATGAACCGAATTAATAAAAATGAGAGGGTTGGAGCAATCATTAAAATTCTTACGGAAAACCCCAAAAAAATTTATAATTTAAATTATTTTTGCGAGATATTTGACTGTGCTAAATCTACTTTAAGCGAAGATATTGATATTGTAAAAGACATTTTTGAAAAATTTAAATTGGGTGAAATTGAGACCGTAACTGGTGCTGCGGGTGGTGTTCTTTATAAGCCCAACATGACAAAAGAGCAATTTAAAGATTTTTGTACAGAGCTTTGCAAAAAAATAAATAATAGTGAAAGAATAATTCCTGGCGGATATATTTATATGAATGACCTTATTTATTCAGCGGATGTCAGTTTCAATATTGGCAGGGCTTTAGGCAGCTTTTTTCAGGATGTAGACTTTGATTATATTGTTACCATTGAGACAAAGGGTATACCTATTGCCCTAATGACTGCCAGAGTACTTAATAAACCTTTAGTGGTGGTTAGAAAAGAAGGAAGGTTAACAGAAGGAACTGCTATACATATGAATTATGTAACAGGTTCTTCTAAAAGAATTCAAACCATGTATCTGGCAAAGAGATCTATTGCCAGAGATTCAAAAGTTATTTTTATTGATGATTTTATGAAAGCTGGAGGAACTGCAAAAGGAATTATCGATTTAATGAAAGAATTTGAGGCAGAAGTTGTTGGAGTTGGAATTTTAATGGTCACAAAAGAACCTGAAGAAAAACTTATCGATAATTATCATAGTTTGATAGTTTTGGAGGAAATTGATAGTAGTTCCGGAGAAATAATTGTAAAACCTTCTATATAAAATAGCCGATAGGCTATTTTTTTTGTTTATTTTATAATAAATAGTGATAATTGACTAGATTTTTTGGATTGTTCAAATATGTTTGAATATGCTATTATTAATATACAGGAAACTTTTGAACTTAGTTAATTTTTATCTTCAAATACAGATTAGAAATCTAATATTACAGGCAAGAACAATCAAGAGGGTGGGGAGTATGCGAAAAAGAGAGATTATATCAATGATACTGGCAGGCGGTCATGGAACTCGCTTAGGTATTTTAACAAAGCATCTGGCTAAACCGGCAGTCACTTTTGGAGGCAAATACAGGATTATTGATTTTGTTTTAAGTAATTGCATTAATTCAGATATTGACACGGTCGGTGTATTGACGCAATATGAGCCTTTGAAATTAAACCAGCATATCGGAATTGGAATCCCATGGGATTTAGACAGGAAAACCGGGGGTGTTACGATTTTACCTCCTTACATTAAAGAGGGGCAGGGTGCCTGGTATTCTGGAACAGCTAATGCCATTTACCAAAATATAAAATTTATTGAAGAATATAATCCGGAATATGTTCTTATTCTTTCAGGTGACCATATTTATAAAATGGATTATAGCAAAATGTTGGAGTATCACAAGCAAAAAGAAGCTGATGCAACCATCGCCGTATTAGAGGTTCCTATAGAAGAAGCTCACCATTTTGGAATAATGAATACCAACGAGGAAGACAGAATTGTAGAGTTTGAAGAAAAGCCTAGAGAGCCCAGGAGTAATTTAGCTTCAATGGGTATTTACATATTTAACTGGAATAAATTAAAACAAGTGCTGATTGAAGACAATGAATACCATCCGGACAGTGATTTTGGAAAACATATTATACCCCGAATGATTCATAATGAAGACAGGTTATTTGCCTATAGATTTAACAGCTATTGGAAGGACGTAGGAACAATTGAATCTTATTGGCAGGCCAATATGGAACTTATAGAAACCCTTCCAAGTTTTAATTTGTACGAAGAATTCTGGAAATTTTATACCAACTTAGACCATCAGCCTCCTCAATATGTCGGAGAAGTTGCTGATGTAAAAAGAAGTATTTTATCTGAGGGCAGTGAAGTTTATGGAAATGTTTATAGTTCTGTTTTGGGATCAGGTGTTATTATTGAAGAGGGAGCTACCGTAAGGGATTCAATCATAATGGCTGGTACGATTGTGCAAAGCGGTTCTGTACTTAACCGTTGTATTGTCTCAGAAAATTGTTTTATAGGAAAAAATGTGATTATTGGAGAAGGAGAAAATATAGCTAATTTTGAAAAGCCTGATATATATCACACAGGAATTACGGTTGTTGGAGATCAAACTACCGTGCCGGATAATGTGTGGATAGGCAAGAATTGTGTTGTTTATGGCAACACAAAGTTTAGTGATTATAATAATGGAAGGCTTGAATCCGGGCAATCTCTTATTTTGGAAGGGGAGGAGTCATGAAGGCATTAGGTATCATATTGGCGGGAGGAAGTAGTGAAACATTAAGCGATTATCCCAATAAATCCATCGCTGCATTACCCGTTGGAGGGTCCTACAGGACGATAGATTTTACAATGAGCAATATGACGAATTCTGGTGTCAATAAGGTAGCAGTAATAACGCAGTATAGTTCCCGTTCTTTATTAGACCATTTATCTTCGGCTAAATGGTGGGATCTAGGGAGAAAGCAAGGAGGACTCTTTGTTTTTACTCCCTATATTACCAATGATAATCCTTTTGGTTATAGAGGAACTGCTGATGCGATGTACAGAAATATCAGCTTCTTAAAAAGAAGTAATGAACCCTTTGTTATTATTGCTTCAGGAAAACATGTCTATAAAATTGATTTTAATGATGTATTGGAATATCATCAGCAAAAGCAGGCAGACATCACCATTATTTACAAAGAAGCTAATTATGAAAAACCATCTAATTACGGGGTTATGGTGCTGGATGAGAACAAAAGGCTTATAGAATTTGAAGAAAAGCCTTTAGAGCCCCAAACAAATATTATTTCTCTTGGTATATATGTAATTCCAAGAACTTTGCTCATAAAACTTTTAGAAGATGTGGTTGCCGAAAACCGTTATGACTTTGTCAATGATGTTATTATAAGATATAGAAAAAAATTAAAAATATATGGTTATCCTTTTGAGGGTTATTGGAGATGCATAAGATCTATACAATCTTTTTTTGATATCAATATGGATTTTTTAAATAAGGATGTCAGGGATTTATTTTGTAAGCAATACCCCTATATTGCGACTAAAGTAATGGATGAACCACCGGCTAAGTTTAACATTAGTTCTTCAACAAAGAATTGCATTGTCGGAGGAGGTTCGATTTTAAACGGATACGTTGAAAATGCTGTTTTATTTAGAAAGGTATTTACTGGCTCATACTCCTTTATTAAAAATGCCATCATAATGGATGGGTCATATATTGGAAATAATTGTTACTTGGAGTATGTCGTTTTAGATAAAGAAGTAGTAGTTTCTGACGGAAGAAAATTGGTTGGAAGTAAAAAAAATCCAATTTTTTTGGAGAAAGGTAGTGTTATATAATATAATTGATATAATTTTGTATAATTTGAATATATAAAACATATTGATATTTGGATAAATCTGTTATATAATAGAAGTACAAATTTAACGGTGTCTAGAACTTGCTCTAGAGCCGCATCATGTTACAGAGAGGGGTTCACGTATGGAAATTACAGATATTCGTGTGCGCAAAATCAACAAAGAGGGTAAGATGAAAGCAGTTGTATCGGTTACTTTTGATAATGAATTTGTTGTTCATGATATCAAAGTAATTGAGGGGGACAAAGGTCGATTTATTGCAATGCCAAGTCGAAAGACAATGGATGGAGAGTTCAGAGATATTGCTCATCCAATTAATTCTGCTACAAGAGAAAAAATTCAAACCGCTGTTTTGGAAAAATATGAAATGATTCTCGTAGCAGATGAGAATGATGCGGCAGAAGAAGTTGCTGCTGCAGAAGAAGCAAATGATGGGGAAAACGAATAATAGCTGGTAATTGAGCACTTCTTAGGAAGTGCTTTTCTTAATTTGGTCATATAGGGCTTACCGTAAATTGAATTAAAAGTTTTATTTTAGCAAGTGTGTATTTTTTACACACTTTTCTTTTGTGTATAAAGATTTTTTGTTGCAATATTTTTTTAGAAATGAGAGAATAAAAAAGGACATGATATTTTGAATAGGAAGAGGTGTATACATGACGAATTCATCTATAAATCAATTATCTGCAATTATTTTGGCTGCTGGTGAAGGAACCAGAATGAAATCAAAAATGCCTAAAGTTTTGCATACAGTGTTAGGCAGGGAATTGTTAAATCATGTTATTGATTCAGCAAAATCTGCAGGAACTGAGAGAATTTGCGTTGTTATTGGGCATAAAGGAGATGAAGTAAAGGAAAAGATAGGAGATTGCGTTGAATACGTTGAACAAAAAGAGCGTTTAGGGACAGGTCATGCAGTCATGCAAGCCGATGGTTTTATTCAGGAAGAAGGTGATGTTTTAGTATTATATGGAGACACACCGCTAATTACTGGCGAAACATTAAAACGTTTAATCGATACCCATAGAAAAGAAAATAATGGAGTAACTATTTTATCTGCCATTGTAGAAAATCCTGCTGGCTATGGAAGAATCATAAGGGATGAAAAGGGTAATTTTTTAAAGAATGTAGAGCATAAAGATGCCAGTGAGGAAGAATTAAAAGTCAATGAAATTAATGGAGGAATGTACTGTTTTAAAGCTAAATTGTTAAAGGAAGCTTTAAAAGAACTTACCAATAATAATAGTCAAAAGGAATACTATTTGACGGATACGCTTGAAATCATATTATCTAAAGGTCATAGGGTCAATGCTTTAGTTGTGGAAGACAGCGATGAAATATTAGGTGTTAATTCAAGAGTTCAATTGGCACAGGTAACGCAAATTATGAAAAGGCGAATTAATAAAATGCATATGGAAGCCGGTGTGACTATTATAGATCCGGAAAACACTTATATTGAGCCTGAAGTAAAGATCGGAAAGGATACGATTATTTATCCGGGCTGCAATTTACAGGGAAAGACTGTTATAGGAGAAGATTGTATTATAGGTCCTAATTCAACCATTAAAAGTTCCCAAGTTGCTGATAAAGTTACCGTACAAAACAGTGTGGTGTTAGAAAGCATCATTAATTCCAATACGACCGTGGGGCCCTTTGCTTATCTTAGACCCAATAGTAATATTGGAAGCCATGTAAGAATTGGGGACTTTGTAGAAATAAAAAATTCTACCATAGGAAATCACACAAAGGTATCTCATTTAACCTATATCGGAGATGCAGATGTAGGTGAAAGAGTTAATTTTGGATGTGGTACGGTCGTTGTTAACTATGACGGTATCAGTAAGCACAGAACAAAAATAGGAAACGATGCCTTTATTGGTTGTAATACAAATTTAATATCTCCAGTTACAGTACATGATGAAGCTTATACAGCGGCAGGATCTACTATTACTGAAGATGTCCCTGCAAAAGCTTTAGCCATTGCAAGAGCGAGACAAATTAACAAAAATGACTGGGTAGAGAAAAGAAAGAAAAAATAAGCAGCATAATAATTTTATTTTTTTATAAAGTATGTTATAATTGTGGCGGCAATTAGGGGGCGAAAGAGGAAGATATTTTAAGGAGGATTTTTTAAAATGAGTACTAGCAACAGTGAAATTAAAATTTTTTCTTGTAATGCACACAAACCTTTGGCGGAAGAGATAGCACAGGTATTAGGATTAAAGCTGGGCAATTCAGAAGTTGGCAGGTTTAGCGATGGTGAAATATCTGTAAAAATTGATGAAAAAGTAAGGGGAGCAGATGTATTTGTCATTCAGCCTACTTCTACACCAGTCAATGAACATTTAATGGAATTGTTGATTATGATTGATGGTTTAAGACGAGCTTCGGCAGGAAGAATTACAGCGGTTATTCCTTACTATGGTTATGCAAGACAAGACAGAAAAACAAGAGCCAGGGATCCAATTAGTGCGAGATTGGTTGCAGATTTAATTCAGACTGCAGGAGCAGACAGGGTTTTAACAATGGATCTCCATTGCGCTCAAATTCAGGGATTTTTCACAATTCCTCTGGATCATTTAGTAGGACTTCCTTTGCTGACCAAATATTATTTAGAAAAATTTGAGTCACTGGAAGACTTTGTTGCAGTTTCTCCAGACCTGGGAAGCGTTACCAGAACAAGGGCCTTTGCTACAAAATTAGAAATACCGTTAGCTATTATTGACAAGAGAAGACCTAAGGCAAATGAATCAGAAGTGATGAATATTATTGGCAATATTGAAGGAAAAAATGTTATATTGGTTGATGATATGATAGATACTGCAGGAACCATTTCTAATGCTGCCGATGCTTTAATTGAACGTGGAGCAAAAAGGGTTTATGCTTGTTGTACTCATCCTGTACTTTCAGGGCCTGCTATCGAACGAATTGAAAAATCTGCTATTTCTGAGTTAGTCGTATTAAATACAATATATCTGCCAGAGGAAAAAAGAATTCCAAAGATCAAAGAAATTTCTGTTGCACCTATAGTGGCAGAAGCTATTCATAGAATTCATGAAGATTTATCTGTTTCCAGATTGTTTGATTAATTGATAGCCATTAGGAGAGACTTTAATAATAAGTGGCTGTTTAAATTATAAGCCCTAGTTCTACTAGGGCTATTTGCTATTTTTGATGGAGGTGTAGCAATGTATGCAGTGATTGGCTTAGGCAATCCAGGCCTTCAATATGCTGCTACAAGGCATAATGTTGGCTTTGAAGTGATTGAAAGACTGGCTTATGAAAATGGTATTAAAGTAGAAAAAAGAAAGCATCGGGCTTTAATTGGGGAAGGAATCATTGGAGGAGAAAAAGTTATATTGGCTAAGCCCCAAACCTACATGAATTTAAGTGGTCAAAGTGTGATAGAAATCATGAATTGGTATAAGTTAGATAACAAGCATATAATTATAATATACGATGATATAAGTCTTCCCATAGGTTTTATCCGTGTACGGACTAAAGGAAGTGACGGAGGGCATAATGGAATAAAAAACATTATATCATGCTTAAATTCTCAGGAATTTTTAAGAGTAAGGGTCGGCGTAGGAGAAAAACCTCCTGGATGGGATTTGGCTGACTATGTTTTGAGCCGTTTTAATCGTGAAGAAATCGAAGAAATTGTCCAAAGTATTAAAATAGCTTCAGATGCTGTTGAAACAATTATTAAAGAAGGTCCACAAAAGGCAATGAATCAATATAATCAAAAAGTAAGGGAGTGATGGTTTGGAGTCTTTGGATATGAACGGAATCTTGCAGCCTCTTTTAGAGTTAGATGCCTATCAAAAACTTTTAGAAGACTTAAAGAATCATAATACTCCCCTACTGGCAACGGGGATGGTAGATTCTCAAAAAGCACATCTTGTTGCTGCTTTAAAAAATCATAGTTTAAGGCCTGCTGTCATTATTACAATGGATGATTTAAAGGCTAAAGAGCTATTTGAAGATCTCCAATTTTTTATAAAAGAAAATCTTTATTTTTATCCTTCAAAAGATATTTTATTTTATAGTGCAGACGTTCACAGCATGGATATTGTAAAGCAAAGAGTCAATGTCCTGAAGGCTTTGGCAAAAGAAGAAAACACCATAGTCGTTTTATCGATAGAAGCCTTATTGGACAGACTTGTAAAAAAAGATTTGTTTAAATCCTTCATATTAAATCTTAAAGTTGGAAGCATCATTGATATAAAGGATTTAACTTATCAGTTGTTTTTAATGGGCTATGAGCATTCAGATTTGGTCGAGAGCCCAGGACAATTTGCTCTCAGGGGTGGCATTGTTGATGTCTATCCGAGTACTGAAGAAAGTCCTTACAGGATTGAATTTTGGGATGATGAAGTAGATTCTATCCGATTAATGGACCCCGTTTCTCAAAGATCTGTTGAAAAAGTCGATTCGATTGAAATATTTCCCATGAGGGAGCTTGTTTTTACAGATGAAGCGATAAAGAGAGGCATATCCTATATAGAAGAAGAAACAAGAAAAACAATAAAAAAATATGAGAAAAAAAATTTGAAAGAAGAAAAAGAAACTCTACAAAAATCAATTAATACAATTTTAGAAAAACTAAAAAATCAAAAAGGTTTTGCAGGAATAGAAGCTTATGTGAATTATTTCTTTGAAGAGACGGTGACCTTAGCGAATTATTTTTTAAAAGACACCATTGTTTTTTTAGATGAGCCTCAAAGAATAAAAGAAAAATGTCATAAGGTAATCAGTGAATTTGAGGACAGCATGAAGGGAAGACTAGAAAAGGGATATATCCTCCCCCGGCAATGCGAAACAATTTTTAGATATGAAGACATACTAAATTCCATAGAAAACTTTGACATTGTCCTCTTAACGATGTTGACCCGCACTGCAGGAGACTTTCTTCTTAAGGAATTAATTCAGTTTCCTGTAAAATCGGTAGAATCTTTTTATAAGCAAATGGATTTATTCGAAAAAAATCTTTTGTATTGGAAAAAGAAAAAATTCAGGATACTTATATTGGCTGGTCCAAAGAGTAAAGGAGAACGGCTGGCAAAAGAATTAAACGACAGGAATATATTTTGTACTTTCAGAGACAATTTGTCTGAGCCTGTTCCAAAAGGAGAGATTATTGTTTCCCAGGGCAGCCTTTATAAGGGTTTTGAATATGGGCTGATTGATTTTATTGTTATTTCTGATAAAGAAGTCTTTGGAGAATTAAAAAAGAAAAGGAAAGCAAGAAAGAAAATCAGTGGAAGTAAAATCGAAAACTTTACAGATCTTAATCCCGGAGATTACGTTGTACATGAAAATCATGGGATAGGGATTTATCAAGGCATTGAAAAGATTACAGTAGATAATGTCAGTAAAGATTATCTGAAAATCCGTTACTTAGACAATGGAAACTTGTATGTTCCGATTAACCAAATGGATATGATTCAAAAGTATATAGGAGGTGAAGGCAGGGCTCCAAAGCTTAATAAACTTGGGGGAAATGAATGGGTAAAAGCCAAGGCAAAGGTAAGAAAAGCAGTTGAAGATTTAGCGAAAGAGCTGATAGAGCTTTATGCAAAAAGACAAAGTTCCAAAGGTTATAAATATGGTCCGGATCCGGTTTGGCAAAAAGAATTTGAAGATATGTTTCCTTATGAAGAGACTGAAGATCAGTTAATTGCCATTGAAGAAGTCAAAAGGGATTTAGAAAGTGACAAAATAATGGACCGTTTAATTTGCGGGGATGTAGGCTATGGGAAAACAGAAGTAGCCATAAGAGCTGCTTTCAAAGTCGTTCAGGAGGGCAAACAGGTAGCTTATCTGGTTCCTACAACCATCCTGGCCCAGCAGCATTATAATACTTTTCTCCAAAGAATGAAAGATTTTCCGATTGAAGTGGGCTTATTATCACGATTCAGAAGCAAAAGTGAGCAAACAGCAACGATTGAAGGATTAAAAAAAGGTATGGTAGATATTGTGATAGGTACCCACAGGCTTTTATCCAAAGATGTTGCCTTTAAAGATTTAGGCTTGCTGATAATAGATGAAGAGCAAAGATTTGGTGTTGTTCATAAAGAAAAGCTAAAACAGTTAAAAGAAAAAGTGGACGTTTTAACATTAACCGCTACTCCGATTCCCCGGACTCTTCATATGAGTCTTATAGGTATCAGGGATATGAGTATATTAAATGAACCACCTGAAGAAAGATATCCGGTACAAACTTATGTCATGGAATATAATACAGAGTTTGTAAAAGACGCCATCCGCAGAGAACTGGCAAGAGGTGGACAAGTATATTATTTATACAACAGGGTTCAAAATATTGATAAAGTAACAGCAAAAATTCAGGAACTGGTTCCTGAAGCGGTTGTTGCCTATGCTCACGGGCAAATGAGCGAAAGAGAATTAGAAAATATAATGATGGATTTTATAAATAAGGAAATTGATGTCTTGGTGTGTACGACCATTATCGAAAGTGGTCTCGATATTTCCAATGTAAATACAATTATTATTCAGGATGCTGATACTTTAGGTCTGTCTCAGCTTTATCAGTTAAGAGGAAGAGTCGGACGCTCTAACCGGCTAGCTTATGCTTACTTGATGTATCAAAAGGACAAAGTCCTGCAGGAAGGAGCAGAAAAAAGACTGCAGGCTATCAAGGAATTTACTGAGTTTGGTTCAGGCTTTAAGATTGCTATGAGGGACCTGGAGATAAGGGGTGCAGGGAACTTATTAGGAGCCCAACAGCATGGCCATATTGATGCAGTAGGCTATGATTTGTACAGTAAATTGTTGGAAGAAGCCATCAGGAAAGAAAAAGGAGAAGAAATTAAAGAACATTTTGAAACGGCCATAGAGTTAGATATTGATGCTTATATTCCACAAAATTATATCGAAGATGAGCTTCAAAAACTGGAAATTTATAAAAAGATTGCAAGCATACAAGGAGAAAGAGATTATTATGACATACAGGAAGAAATTGAAGACAGGTATGGGGATTTACCGGAAAGTGTTCAAAATTTATTAGAGATTGCCCTTATAAAGTGGGAGGCTCATGAATTGAAAATTACATCTATATCGCAAAAAAAGCTTATTATTACAATTACATTTAAAGAAGATGCCCCAATTGATGCAGCAAAAATACCGGATTTGCTTAAAGAATACCGCAATAGCCTGAGTTTTGCCGCAGATAAAAACCCTTATTTCACATATTGTTTGCAAAATGATAAAGATATTGAAGTTATCAGACAAATTAAGAATATATTACAAAGTTTGAAATGTTTGAAGTTAGAATAGAAATTACTTATAATATTATTAGGGAGAAATGTTATTTCTTAGAGAGATGGGGTTGAAGTGATGAAAAAACTTATACCAATATTCGTCCTGTCAACACTTGTATGCTTTTTGCTTTCTGCTTGTAATTCTGATTATTTAAGTAAAAAAGAATATATAGCGGTCATAAACAATGAGAAAATTAAGGTTGATGAATATAAGGTTTATTTATGGAGAATTAAACAATTATATCAAAATATAGGACAAGAAGATATATGGGAAACAAAGTTTGACGGGAAGCCAGCAGAAGAAGTGGCTAAAGAAAGAGCTTTCGATTCCATTAAATCCATAAAGATTCAGGTTCAGGAAGGAAGAAAAATGGGACTTACCTTTGCTGAAGAAGAGAAAGAAGATATTTTATCCCAGACAGAAGAGTTAATGAATGCAATCGGAGAAGAAGAAATGAAAAATATGGGCTTGACGGAAGATACTATACGGACTGTTGTAGAAGATTCTGTCATGAGTCAAAAAGTTTATACGGAAATGACTAAGGATTTTGTAGGAAATAAAGCAGATTTTGAACTTTTTTTTGAAACAAACAAAGAAAAGTTAAAACAGGTAAGAGTCAAACATATTTTATTAAAAACGCATGATCTGGTGGACGGCAAGCTGGTTGCCTTGCCACAGGAAGAACAAATAAAGGCAAAAGAACGGGCTGAAGAAGCTCTGGGAAGGGCAAGAAACGGAGCAGATTTTGATCTTTTGGTTCAGGAATATTCTCAAGATACGGATTCTCTGCCCAATAATGGAGAATATATCTTTATGAGAGGGCAAGGTATAGATCAGAACTTTGAAGAAGCAGCTTTTAGCCTGAAAGTGAATGAAATCAGCGATATTGTTGAGACGGTATACGGATATCATATTATTAAGCTTGAAGAAATTATAGAGCCGGATAAGGATTTCATAGAGCAAGAATATTATGATTTGATGAAAAAGAATTATTTTAATAAAAAACTTGAAGAATGGATTAATAATTCAACCATAGAAATCAATCAGGAAGTTTGGGAAGAAATTAAAATAAAATAATCGATTGAATGATAATACTTCCGGGCGTTTGAATAGCTCGGGAGTATTTTTTTATAAAATTTATAAATAAAAGAGTTTTTGATATGAAATTAATTATTTTTAAATAGTGAATTAAAATGGAAAACATGAATAAAATAGCAATATTAAAATCATACTAATAGTGAAAACCATCACGAAAGCTAGAAATTAAGGAGGAATAAAATTGAAGGCGACAGGAATCGTAAGAAGAATAGATGATTTAGGCAGAGTAGTAATTCCAAAAGAAATACGAAGGACTTTAAGAATCAGAGAAGGGGACCCTTTAGAAATTTTTACAGATCATGATGGACAAGTTATTTTAAAAAAATACTCTCCTATTGGGGAACTTGGCAATTTTGCAAAAGAATATGCTGAAGCTTTGGCTCAAACGACAGGCCTTATTACATGTATTACGGATAAAGATCAAATTATTGCGGTTTCGGGAGGTTCTAAAAAAGAATTATTAGATAAGAATATTAGTAAGTCTTTAGAAAAAGTGATTGAAGAAAGAAGTGTTTTTACAGCGAACAAAGATGAAGATAAATTTATACCAATAACCGCTGATGAGAACACCGGAAATTTTTATTCAGAACTCATTTATCCAATTATTTCAGAAGGAGATGTAGTTGGCTCAGTCATCTTTTTGTCCAATGAAAAGAATGTTGTGATGGGAGAAGTTGAAAAGAAATTGGCTCAATCTGCTTCAGGATTTTTAGGAAAACAAATGGAACAATAATATTGCAGATAGATTTCTATCTGCATTTATCAACTTTTTTGTTTTTTAATTCAATTTGACTATATATATTTTTTTCGATTTATGCTATACTATATAAAAAATTAAATCGCAGCAATGATTGAGTTGGTGTACTTATGAAGAAAAAAGAAAAATATACTTACGATGACCTATTGGAGATCATGAGAATTTTAAGAAGTGAAAACGGATGTCCCTGGGATAGAAAGCAGACCCATGAAAGTATTCTTCCTAATTTGCTCGAAGAAACTTTTGAAGTCATTGATGCAGTTAAGAAAAATAATAAGAATGCTTTAAAAGAAGAGCTGGGGGATTTATTGCTTCAAATAGTTTTTCATGCCAGAATGGCTGAAGAAGACAATTTATTTTCAATGGAAGAGGTCATTGATGGAATTTGTAAAAAGCTTATATTAAGGCATCCTCATATTTTTGGAGATGTTATTGTCCATACGGCAGAAGAAGTTTTAGAAAACTGGGAGCAAATTAAAAAAGTTGAAAAAGGTTATCATACGCAAACCGAAGTTTTAAAAAGTGTACCAGAGGTTTTTCCTGCTTTAATGAGAGCCTATAAAGTACAAAAAAAAGCAGCCGAAATAGGTTTTGACTGGGATAACATAGAGGATGTTATTAAAAAAGTGGAAGAAGAGAAAAATGAGCTTCTAGAAGCTTTAAAAGAAGGCAATAACAGTAAGATTATGGAAGAATATGGAGATTTTCTCTTTTCGATTGTAAATTTTGCAAGATTTTTAAAAATAAATCCTGAATTTGCCTTGACAAATACGACAGAAAAGTTTATAAATAGATTTGAATACGTTGAAAATACTGCGATTTCTCAAGGTAAAAAATTAGAGGAAATGACCCTTAAAGAAATGGACGAGCTTTGGGAAGAATCCAAGCGAAAAGAAATTGAAAAATCGTAGTATTTTACTCGTAGATTTTAAAAGGCTTTTATTTTTAATTTTAATATGAGGAGGAAGAATATGAACAAATCCGAATTAGTAGCGGCTATGGCTGCAAAAGCTGAATTAAGCAAAAAGGACACTGAAAAGGTACTTAAAGCTTTCGAAGAAGTAGTGACTGAAGAATTAGCTAAAGGCGGAAAAGTTCAACTAGTTGGATTTGGTACTTTTGACGTAGCAGAAAGAGCAGCAAGAGAAGGAAGAAATCCTCAAACAGGAAAACCAATGAAAATTCCTGCTTCTAAAGCTCCAAGATTCAAAGCAGGAAAAGTATTAAAAGATGCAGTTAATAAAAAATAAGTAGCATACATATTTAAAATAAAAATCTACACTTATTATGTTATTATAAGTGTAGATTTTTTTGTGGTATAATATTTTTGATAAGCTTTTTAACCGATATACAGGAGGACATGCTATGAGATTAGATAAATATTTAAAAATAAGCCGTTTGATTAAAAGAAGAACCATTGCTAACGAGGCTTGTGACGCAGGAAAAGTTTTACTTAATGGAAAGGCAGCTAAGGCAGGAGCTCAGGTAAAAGCAGGAGATATTATTGAAATCAGATTTGGCGATAATGTAACCAAAGTAGAAGTCTTAGAGGTAAAGGAACATGTAAAAAAAGAAGAGATTAATAATATGTATCGGTATTTATAGCTTTTATAAGCATATTTCATTCAACGCCCAATATATATATTATATAGGAAGCTGACAAATATATCAGAAGAACAGTATTTCATATATATTGAATAAAAAGGTGGGGTTGTATGGAAGAAAAAGCTGTAAATACTAAAGGACATAGTATCTTTATAAAAGAAAGACAGAGTATGATGATTACAGGTGTAATAGATGTTTTATCTTTTGATGAATCTAATGTAGATATAGAAACAGAAATGGGTATGCTTGCAATCAAGGGTACGGATCTTCACGTTAACAAGCTGAATTTAGAAAAAAAGGAATTAGAACTGGAAGGTGAGATAGAAAGCCTGATTTATCATGATGGAGATTCTGTTGGGAAAGGTGGAACATCATTATTGGGCAGGCTCTTTAAATAGGGGTTGATTGCCTTGATTGTATCTGTCAGTGAGCAAGCAAATACTTTTTTAATTGCTGTATTATCAGGAATTGTTATAGGAATCTTTTATGATATTTTTAGAATTATAAGGAAAATCATTCCACATCCCAATTGGTTAGTCCAATTAGAAGATTTAATTTATTGGATTATTGTTTCTGCTTTTATGTTTTTGGTCTTGTTTACGAACAATTATGGAGAGATTAGAGGCTTTGCCTTATTAGGAGCATTTCTTGGTAATATCCTCTATTTCTTTACTCTAAGTATTATCGTCATGAAGTTTTCAGATTGGATTATTTATTGGCTTAAAAAAATTGTGACTGCACTTATTAAAATGATTCTTATACCTTTAAAACTAGTATTAAGAATTTTTTATTACCCTTTAAAGTGGATTTCTTATCCTGTTAAGCGTTTCACTCATAAATCCAGATTCTTTTTTAACCGCGTTCAAAATAAATTAAAAAGAAAAATTAGACAGATTTTTAAAGAGCTATATATTATGTGCAGGAAAGTATAAAAAGTATAAAATAAAAAAGGAGATTCTTTTTAAATGAAGAATATTTAATTTTAACAGGTTTTTTTATGGAATAATCGTTGCTGGTAGTTTGTTTTTAAGGTGGGGATAAGGGTGAAAAAGAGACGAAGGAAGAAAAAATTTTTTCAATTAGGCTGGAATACGATATTATTGTCTATATTTTTTGTCATGATTGCTTTTAAAACCTATGATTTGCAAAAAATAAACAGAGAATTGCAAGAACAAAAAGAGAACTATATTAAAAAGATTGAAGAAGAAACAAAGGAGAATGCCAAACTTTTAGAACAAAAAGAATATAGTGAATCGGATTTATATATTGAAAAGATTGCAAGGGAAAAATTAGGTCTGGTAAAAGAAGACGAAATTGTATTTATGGAAAAAAGTGAAGAGAGTATAGATTGAGGACGCTTGGGCGTCCTTTATTTTTTGTAAAATTGCTGTTATAAATGTCTAAAGGTTTTTTTGACGACTTCCATATAATGACAAATAATTTTTGCCTTCTTTATTATAATATAGGCAGAAATTAGGAGGGTGTTATATGGCGAGAATTGAATATAATACGTTTGAAAATCTGGAGTATTGTGAAAGAAAAGAAGGAATGCAATTAAAAGATATATTATTGAATATATCTTTTAAAGATTTATCCATCGATATTGTAGCTTTTATGGTTTCCAGGGTAGTGCTTTTTACCAATTTACTGCCTTTAAGTATTGCATATTTTGCATCTTCTCTATCTTCAAAAGCAAACAGAATCTGGCTTTTGTTATTTTCAACAGTAGGAATTATCAGTGCAAAGCAAGATGTTTCAGTTATAAAATATTTAATCATTTTTATTTTAATCCTGCTAATGGTCAGTTATCTTGAGAAAAAAGGATATAAACAGACTAAAATTGGACAAGCTATTATTGCGATGGTGAGTACATTTTTAGCAGGGATCTTTTTTTTAGTTCTTAAAAATTTTGCAGGATACTATTTAGTAGTAGCTATTTTAGAAAGTATTTTTGTTTTTACAACAACTTATATTTATAGCAGTGGCATATTTTCTTTAAGAGGTCACTTAAAAAGGACAGTATTAAGCACGGAGGAAATTATTAGTTTAATTTTGCTTTTTGGTACTTCTATAGCAGGCTTAATTGATTTTTCCATAAACGGGGTTTATTTCAGGGAAGTCATCAGTATGATGATTATTTTAATCTTTGGATTTGTAGGAGGGCCTTCTTTAGGTGCAGCTATTGGGCTTATTGTTGGGCTGATATTAACTTTAATAGGCGTAACACCTGCAATTTTTATAGGGATATTTGGGCTTAGCGGTATGGTGGCCAGCTTGTTTAAGGACATAGGACGTTTAGGAACGAGTATGGGTTTTTTATTGTCTTATATTATTTTTGATTTTTATTTTCAAGGGGAGTTGTTAGATTTTATATTTATTAAGCCTGTCATAGTTGCTATTGTACTATTTATTACATTACCTAAAAGTTGTATTTTATATATTAAAAGCTTTGTCTCTTTTGAGCCTGAAATGGGACAAGAGTTATATTACAAAAGGATAAGGGATATTACGGCACAGCAGCTTAAAAGCTTTTCCGATGCTTTTTTCAAGTTATCAAAGACTTTTAGCTATCTTTCAAAGAAAAAGAAAAACTTAAATCAAAAAGATGTTTCCCGTCTTATTGATGATGTTGCTTCTAAGGTATGCAGTGATTGTGGCTTATGTTTACATTGCTGGGAAAGCGATTTTTATAATACTTATCAAACGGTCTTTAGTATTTTATCTGCTGCAGAAAGGAAACCACAAATTGACTTAAAAGATATTCCGAGAGAATTTTTAGATAAATGTATAAAAGCTGAAGAATTTATCGATACCACCAACAGGATGTTTGAACTCTATAAACTCAATCTTCTTTGGCACAATAGAATTGTAGAAAGCAGGGAACTGGTTTGTGAACAGTTAAAGGGCGTCTCTACGATAATTGACAGCCTTGCAACAGAAATTTATGGGAAAATATATTTTAAAGAGGATTTAGAAAAAATTCTAAGAGTGGAATTAGATAAAGAAAAAGTGGTGGTTTCGGATATAGCAGTTATTCAAAATAAAAATAGAAAATATGAAGTAACGATTAAGCATTTCCCTTGTAATGGAAGACGCTTATGTCATAAAAAAATAGTTCCTGTTGTAAGTCATTTACTAAAAAGAAAAATGAAATTAGCCTTTAGTGGCTGTAATGCTATTGGCAAAAAAGATGAATGTATAATTAAATTAGTCGAAGAAGAAAAATTTAAGATTTTGACTGGAGTAGCAAAGGAAAAGAAGAATAGTGCTGTTATATCTGGTGACAGCTATTCTTTTATGAAATTAAAAGATGAACAATTCTTACTGGCTTTATCTGATGGCATGGGATCTGGCAGCAGGGCTTCAGAAGAAAGCTGTGCGGCGATTGAACTTTTGGAGGATTTTATGGAAACAGGCTTTGATAAAGATATAGCCATAAAAATGATTAATTCTGTCTTACTTTTAAAATCCAATGAAGAATCATTTTCAACTTTAGATATGGCTATTATAGACTTATACAGTGGGATTGCAGAATTTATTAAAATAGGTGCTGTGTCCAGTTTCTTAAAAAGGGATGATGAGGTTGAAATAATTGGTTCATCTTCTTTGCCGGTTGGTATTCTTAATCATGTGGATATTGATACATCCAAGAAAAAATTGAAAAGTGGGGACATCATTATTATGGTGACAGATGGTGTTTTGGATTCCCAAAAAGAAGTTTTAGAACGGGAAAAATGGCTTAGCCAGGTTATTGCTGGTATCAATAATAAAAATCCTCAATATATCGCAGATTATATTTTAGACATTGCGAAAAACCAATCAAAGGATAAAATTCAAGATGATATGACTGTCCTGGTTGCCAGGATATGGGACAAATCTTTATAAAATAATCATGCATAGATTCATCATATAAGCGAAAACTATCCATAAGAATTAAGAAAATGGAGGGTATTTATGAAGTTTTATTCAAATAACCGGATTATTCTTATAGAAAATGAAGATGGAGGTTGGTATGAAAAAGCAATCTTTCTTCTAAATAAAGACATACATAAAGAACATCAACCTATGGAAATCGTCCGGGAAGCAGAAAAAATTATTGAAAACTATATCCGTAATAATCACTATGCTGCTAATAAAAATCCAACGAAAAGGAAAAGTTCTTTGAAGTCTTATAAAAAAAGAAGCACAAACAGGATTATTAATATTTGTTTGGCGATAAGTATTATCGTATTTTTATATTATTTGTTTCTATTAATCACTTATTAAGATAGAATGAAGTGGTGTACAAAAAAGTACATCACTTTTTGTTTATTTCTTCTAACTTGCTTTTATAATTTTTGTTCTGTATTATTTAATTATAAACTTTGATTTTAATAGGTGTTATTGTTATGTTAAAAAGAATAGACCATATGATTAAAAAGTATAATATGATTAACAAAAATGATAAAATCATTGTAGGAGTCTCCGGAGGAGCGGATTCTTTATGCCTTCTTCATTTGTTAAAAGCATTATCGGAGGCTTATCCTTTTGAAATAACAGCTGTTCATGTAAATCATGGTATAAGAGGTAAGGAAGCCGATGACGATGAAAATTTTGTCCGTAATTTATGCATACAGTGGGGTATTCCTTTTAAAGCCTATCATGTGGATATAAAAGAAGAAGCCAAAAGAAGAAAATTGAGTGAAGAAGAAACAGGAAGAAAGATCAGATATGAAATTTTTGAAAGTTTAAGAAAAGAACTTGCTGCAGATAAAATTGCTGTTGCACATAATATGAATGACCAGGCAGAGACAGTTCTTATGCAATTATTTCGCGGAACTGGTATGAGAGGATTAGCAGGGATTCCACCAATCCGGGATAATATTATAAGACCGCTTTTGGGTTTTAGCAGAGAAGAAATTGAAAACTATTGCAGAACGAATCAAATTGCTTTTAGACAAGATTCAACGAATGTATTAAATATATATACGAGGAATAAAATACGTAATAAGATTATTCCCCTTATTAAAGAAGATTTTAATCCTAATATTATAGAAAATTTATTTAATTTGTCTAATCTGCTCAGAGAAGAAGATGCCTATCTGGAAGGCATAGCAGAGGAAGCTTTTCAAAGATGCCTGAAAGAAAAAAATTCAGATAGTATTGTACTGGATAATAATTTATTTGGAACATATAATATTGTTATTCAAAGGAGAATTTTGAGAACCGTTATAGAAGCTTTGTTAGGGCATATAAAAGACATTGAATATAATCATATCAGGGATATTCTTGATTTATCTCAAAATCAGACAGGGAAAAGAGTGTATTTACCAAAAGGTATCATTGTAAAGAGACAATATGGCGAATTAATCTTTCAAACTGGTGAAAATCAGGAAATTTCATTTTGTTATGAGCTTCCTGTTCCTGGCAGCCTAGTCATTAAAGAAGCAGGTATAATGGTAGAAGTAAAAATTATAGATAAGGCAGATTTTAAACTATTTAATCAGAACACCTATACTAAAAGTTTTGATTATGATAAAATAAAAGGTAATTTGCAAATAAGGACAAGGTGTGAAGGGGATAGGATTTTTTTAGATAAAGGCAGTAAAAAATTAAAAAAATTTTTTATTGACGAAAAAATACCTAAAGATAAGCGGAGTCAGATTCCACTTTTAGCAGAAGGTAACCGTATTCTTTGGATTATTGGTTATCGTTACAGTGATGCTTATAAAATTACATCTTCAACCAATAGAGTTTTAGAGGTAAAAGTAATGCATATCCAATAATATTTATCAGATCATTTTATTTAACAAAACAGGAGGAAATTATGGAACACTTAGACATCTTGATATCAGAAGAAGAAATAAAAAAACGTGTTAAAGAATTAGGAAAACAAATTACCCAGGACTATAGAGGAAAGGAATTGTGTCTTATTTGTGTCTTAAAGGGTGGCGTTATGTTTATGGTAGATTTGGCAAAAGAGATAGATCTTTTACTGGAAATGGATTTTATGGCTGTTTCAAGTTATGGCAATGAAAAAACCAGCAGTGGCGTTGTAAAGATTATTAAAGATTTAGATGAACCGATTGAAGGAAAACATGTGTTAATCGTAGAAGATATTATTGATTCTGGCCGTACCCTTAGTTATCTGGTGAAAATTTTAAATGACAGGAAACCAGCAAGTCTTCGTATCTGTACTTTATTGGATAAACCGGAAAAAAGAGTGACGGATGTAAGAGTGGATTATGTTGGTTTTACGATTGAAGATAAGTTTGTCTTAGGTTATGGTCTTGATTATATGCAAAAATATAGAAATATTCCTTATATAGCAGTTTTAAAAGATGAATAAGAGAACATACTTTATTTAATCTTCATAGCTATTGAAAATATTCATGTTATTCTTGATTATTGCATGGATAAAAGCGATATGTTATTATGGTTAAGTGGCCTTTTATATCGTAGCGGCGAAAGGAGGAAGATTTGTGAATAAATTAAGAGGAAGTTACAGTTTATATATGTTAATCATGATGCTGATACTCTTACTGCTGTTTTTTGGAATGAGCGGCTTGCCAAAAAGTCCGGAGACCAGACTGACTTACAATCAATTGATGGATAAGCTTAAAAATAATGAAGTTGAAAGATTAGAAATATATCCGGATGCAGATTCAAATACTGCTAATGTAGAGATAATATTAAAAAATGGAGATATATCTAAAATTACGGTTCCAAATGTTGGATATTTCATGGAAAGATTAGAAGAGTATGAAGAATCTATAGAAATTAATACCCATGACATTTCACGTCCTAGTTGGTTTATCCAGTATCTGCCGGGTATTATTATGTTGATTGTTGTTATCGTTCTGTTTATATATCTTATGCAGCAACTTCAAAGTGGTAATGGCGGAAGCAGAGTTATGTCTTTTGGAAAAAGCCGGGCAAAGATGGCTATTGACGAAAAGAAGAGAGTTACTTTTGATCAGGTAGCAGGTCTGGATGAAGAAAAAGAAGAATTACAAGAGATAGTTGAATTTTTAAAGCATCCTAAGAAGTTTGTGGAACTGGGCGCAAGAATACCAAAAGGCGTCTTATTGGTAGGACCACCAGGAACCGGTAAGACTTTGCTGGCTAAAGCAGTTGCGGGAGAAGCAGGGGTTCCTTTCTTTAGTATCTCTGGTTCTGACTTTGTAGAGATGTTTGTTGGTGTGGGTGCTTCCAGAGTAAGGGATCTTTTTGACCAGGCCAAAAAAAATTCACCTTGTATTGTATTCATTGACGAAATTGATGCAGTTGGACGTAGAAGAGGAGCAGGACTTGGCGGTGGTCATGATGAAAGAGAGCAAACTTTAAATCAGCTTCTTGTTGAAATGGATGGATTTGGAGCAAATGAAGGCGTTATTGTTGTGGCTGCAACCAACAGACCAGATATTTTGGATCCGGCGTTATTACGTCCTGGACGTTTTGACAGACAAGTTGTTGTTGGAAGGCCAGATGTTAAAGGCAGGGAAGAAATATTGAAGGTTCATGCCAAAGGAAAGCCTTTAGCAGATGATGTTGATTTGAAGGTAGTTGCACAAACTACATCTGGCTTTACAGGTGCTGACCTGGAAAACCTTCTTAACGAGGCAGCACTCATTTCAGCCAGGGACAATAAAAAGTACATTGATATGGCCAATATTCAAAGGGCATTAATAAAAATAGGTATGGGAACAGAAAAAAAGAGCCGGGTAGTATCTGATAAAGAAAAACGTTTAACGGCATATCACGAAGCAGGTCATGCAATTATTTTCCAGGTATTGCCTGAGTTAGATCCTGTACACAGTATCTCTATTATTCCGACGGGGATGGCTGGAGGTTATACCATGCCTCTTCCATCAGAAGACAATCTGTATATGACAAAAACAAAAATGGAGCAAGAAATTGTGTGTTTTTTAGGTGGAAGAGCAGCTGAAGAAATTGTTTTTGGCGAAATTACAACGGGTGCTTCTAATGATATACAAAGGGCAACAGCTTTGGCAAGAAATATGGTAACCAAATATGGAATGAGCTCTCTTGGCCCAATTCAATTTGGAGATGACAATGACGAAATCTTTTTAGGCAGGGATTTTGTTCATGCAAGAAATTACGGAGAAGAAATAGCGTCTGCGATTGACAAAGAAGTTAAAAAGATTATTGATCATGCCTACGAAGAGGCTAAAAGAATTCTTTTGGAAAACATCGATATTCTTCATAAAACCGTTGATTTATTGTTAGAAAAAGAAAAAATCACAGGCGAAGAATTTGCTGCTTTATTTAATGAAGATTCAAATAAGAAAGATGATGAGGGCAATCAAGATAAAGATAATCAAGAGATCAAAGATCAAAAAGACAATCAGGAAAAACAAGAGACTCCGGATGATAACGATGAATTAAACTTGAATTCAGATGCTTAAGCTTAAAACACTACAGCTTGTACTGTAGTGTTTTATTGTGAACTGATTTTTTGGGAGGATAGCTTTATGAGTCTGAAGAGTAAAATTGTAGAAATTCTTAAAGAAAAAAATGACTATGTTTCGGGAGAAGAAATGAGTAATTTGTTAGGTGTATCAAGAACGGCTGTATGGAAAACGATTTCACGCTTAAAAGAAGAAGGTTATGTCATAGAAGCAGTTACCAATAAAGGTTATTATCTAAAACAGTCTCCGGATTTACTGACAGAAGAAGAAATATCTCCAACTTTAAAAACAAGATATATAGGGAGAAAAATATATCATTACAAACAAGTAGATTCAACCAACAAAGAAGCAAAGAAATTGGCCATAGATGGAGCAGCAGAAGGTAGTGTAGTTATTTCAGAGGAACAAACAGCTGGCAAAGGAAGACTGGGGAGAACCTGGGCTTCTCCTTATGGGCTTGGGATTTGGATGTCTTTGATATTAAGACCACAGATAACCCCGGTTGAAGTATCTAAAATTACTTTGATTGCTGCGCTTGCAGTGTCTAAGACCATTCAAAAGGTAACGGGCCTGAAGGCTGAAATTAAATGGCCCAACGATATACTCATTAATAAGAAAAAAGTATGCGGTATCTTAACGGAAATGAGTGCCGAAATGGACAAAATAAATTATATTATTTTAGGTATTGGCTTAAATGTGAATACAGAAGAATTTCCCGAAGAAATTGCCCACAAGGCCACATCTTTAAAAATAGAAGGTAAAAAAAGCTATGACAGAAAAGAACTGACTCAGGAATTGCTTTTTGAAATCGAAAATTACTATAGACTCTTTACAAAGCAGGAAACAGTTGATAAATTATTGGAAGAATATAAAGCCTGCTGTGTGACACTCAATAAAGAGGTGAAAATCATCCGTAACGGCATTGAATATATTGGCAAGGCAGTTGGTTTAACAGAAAATGGAGAACTATTGGTAGAAAAAGAAGATGGGGAGCTTATTCATGTTTTCTCAGGAGAAGTCTCCGTAAGAGGTATCGATGCTTATGTATAAATGGAGAATATAAAAGTCAGTATAAAATTTGGAGGTCATAATGGATAAAAAGGTCATTTGTTCAGCTTCACATTATGCGCAAAAGTATTACTTCAGTCCTGAATTTAATGGTATTCCTGCAGCCATCAAAAACGAGATTAAAGAAATTTGTATTATCACAGCAGAAAAGTTGCGGGGGATTTTTACCATGGGCTTTTATGAAAATGGGGAAATCTTTTTTGAAGTAAGATCTGAAGGAAATGATTATAATTTTGATGAAATAGGTGCTCCTTTAGAAATTAAAAGAATTGAATTAGAAAAAAAAGAATTGTTAAAAGCTCTGAAGCTATGGTATAAATTTTTTATGACCGAAGAAGGCCGGACTATCATTGAAAAAATGGATGAAAGAAATAACGCGCCAAGCTAATTGAATTTTATAAAATTTTAGTTATAATATTCTTATAGCTGATATTCCCTTTTAAAAGTTTCACAGGTTTTTAAATTCGGGAAATCAGACTATAATTTTATAAACAAAGAATACGTCTTGTATCCTTTTGGAACGAGAACGGAGGTGAAAAAATGAAAGAAACAGCAATTGCAAAGACAAGTTCTACAAAAAAACTTGTTATTGCAGGGATGTTGGTAGCTATTTCCATTATTCTTGATACAACACCCTTTGGAACCATCCGTTTGCCCATAATCAGTGCAACGATTTCTCATATTCCAACGATTATCGGGGCTATTTTATGTGGTCCTGTAGTGGGGGCTGTTGTAGGATTATCTTTTGGCGTTACCAGTATGATAAGAAATTTAACGCAACCTACATCAGTACTTGCTTTTGCTCTAAAAAATCCCTTAGTTTCTGTGCTTCCCAGAGCCCTGGTAGGTATAGTATCTTATTACATTTATGCTGGTCTTAAAAAAGTAAAA